>NZ_CP117881.1:313750-622500 GCF_028736195.1 Novosphingobium sp. KACC 22771
CAGCAGGTGACCGCCGAGGAAATCCACCTCGTCTTTGCCGAGGCCACGCGTTCGGGCGTGATCGAGGAGGAAGAGCGCGCGATCATGACCGGCATCATGCGCCTTGCCGAACGCCCCGTGCGCGAGGTGATGACGCCGCGCACCGAAATGGACTGGATCGAACGCGGGGCGAGCGAATCGGAGGTGCGCGCCGCCATTGCCGAAAGCCCGCATTCGCTGCTGCCCGTGACGGATGGCGCGGTCGACAATATCGTCGGCGTCATCAAGGTGCGCGAGGTGCTCGCGCAATTGCTGGCGGGCGGAAGGCTGGATCTGGAGAGCCTGATCCACAAGGCCGAAATCGTGCCCGATCAGATCGACGCGATGGATGCGCTGCGCGTGCTGCAAAATTCCGGCCTGTCGATGGCGCTGGTGCATGACGAATATGGCCATCTGGAGGGTATCGTTACCCCCGCCGACCTGCTTTCGGCCATCGCGGGCCATTTCGCCTCCTATCAGGACGAGGGCGACAGCCCGCTGGTGGTCACGCGTGAGGATGGCTCGCTGCTGATTTCGGGCGCGCTGCCCGCCGATTCGCTGGGCGACCGCTTTGGCATCGAAGTGCCGGAAACGCGCGATTATGCCACCGTGGCGGGCTATGCCCTCTCGATTTTGAAGCGTTTGCCCAAGGAGGGCGATCATTTCGTCGATCAGGGCTGGCGCTGGGAGATCGTCGATATGGATCGGCGCAAGATCGACAAGCTGTTGGCCAGCAGGGTTGAGGTTTTGGAAGAAGGCTAAGGGAGTGTAGATGCGAGGGTCTAGACCCTCGCGCTCCCATTACTGTCTGCGTTGTACCACGGGTTCGGCGTTTGGTGTCGGACGCGCCGTTTGAAAATAGAAAGCCTGCGGCGCGGACAGCACGAGTTCGCCGCGCCGCAGGCTTTCATAATATTCCCAACCCCGCCAACCAAACGCCACCCCATTAATGGGATTGCAAAGGGACGAGTCCCTTTGCCCGCCGGAGGCAAAAGACAAAACGCATTCCCCCGCATGATTATTTGCGAAACACCCCCCGAATCGCTAAGGCCTGCGCCGTCATGACCGAGAAACGCGATTTTCGACCCACCGTCTTCCTGCCGAAGACTGATTTCCCCATGAAGGCCGGGCTTCCGCAGAAGGAGCCGGGCATTTTGAAGGGGTGGCAGGAGCAGGACCTGTACCGCCGCTTGCGCGATGCGCGCGCGGGGCGTGAGAAGTTCATTCTGCACGATGGCCCGCCCTATGCGAATGGCAACATTCACGTGGGTCACGCGGTCAATCATATCCTGAAGGATATGGTGGTGCGCACCCAGAGCCTGAAGGGTCTGGACGCGCCTTACGTGCCTGGTTGGGATTGCCACGGCCTGCCCATCGAGTGGAAGGTCGAGGAAGAATATCGCAAGAAGAAGAAGAACAAGGACGAGGTTCCGCCGCGCGAATTCCGCGCCGAATGCCGCGCCTATGCGCAGACCTGGGTCAATGCCCAGCGCGAGCAGTTGAAGCGTCTGGGCGTCAATGGCGACTGGGACAATCCCTATCTGACCATGGATTTTCAGGCCGAGGCGACCATCGTTGGCGAGCTTTTGAAGTTTGCCCAGTCGGGCCAGCTTTATCGCGGCGCCAAGCCGGTGATGTGGTCTCCGGTCGAAAAGACCGCCTTGGCCGAGGCCGAGGTCGAGTATGAGGACATCACCAGCACGCAGGTCGATGTGGCCTTCGAACTGGTCGAAGTGCCCGCCGCGCCCGAACTGGTCGGCACCAAGGTGGTGATCTGGACCACGACGCCCTGGACGATCCCGACCAATCAGGCTTTGGCCTTTGGCCGCGCGATTGACTACGCGCAGATCCGCGTCGGCGATCAGAAGTATCTGATTGCCGAACCTTTGATCGAGGGCTTTCTGAAGCGCATCGACGAGGATGGCTATGACTTCCTGATGTATGTGAAGGGCCCGGTTCTCAACGGGGCCAAGGCGCGCCACCCGATGGCCGCGCGCTTCCCCGAATCCGAGTTCTTCACGAAATTGCGCCCGCTGCTGGCCGGCGAATTCGTCACCGTCGAATCGGGCACCGGCTTTGTGCACATGGCCCCCGACCATGGCGAAGACGACTTTTTGCTGTGCAAGGCCAACAAGATCAATCCGGTCTTTGCGGTTGAAGGCGACGGCAAATATCGCGCCGACTGGCCATGGCTGGGCGGCGAAGGCAGCGTCATCAACCCCAAGTTCAACGCGCCTGACGGCCCGATCTGTACCGCGCTGCGCGAAGAGGGCGGTTTGCTGGCGGCCAGCGCCGATTACAAGCATTCCTATCCGCATTCGTGGCGGTCGAAGGCCAAGGTGATCTTCCGCTGCACCCCGCAATGGTTCGTGCCGATGGACAAGGATCTCGCGCCGCTGAGCGAGGCCGACGACATGTTCGATCTGGCCACCATCCTTTCGCCCGACACCCTGCGCGAACGGGCCAAGCACGCGATTGCCGAGACGCGCTTTGTGCCGGAAAAGGGCCGCAACCGCATCGGCGCCATGGTCGAAACCCGCCCCGACTGGGTGCTCTCGCGCCAGCGTGCATGGGGCGTGCCGATCACTTTGTTCGTTGATCGCAAGACGGGCGAATATCTGGTCGACAAGGGGGTCAACGCCCGCATCATCGCCGCCATTCGCGAGGAAGGCGTGGACGCTTGGGACGAGGCGCGCGCGCAGGAATATCTGGGCGCGGATTACAACGCCGAGGATTACGAGCGCGTCACCGACATTCTCGACGTGTGGTTCGATTCGGGCAGCACCCATGCTTTCGTGATGGAAAGCGGCCGCTGGCCCGACCTGCTGCGCCCCGAGGGCTATCGCGGCCCCCGCGCCGACCTCTATTTGGAAGGCAGCGACCAGCATCGCGGCTGGTTCCAGTCCTCGCTGCTCGAATCCTGCGCCACGCGCGGCCATGCGCCGTACAAGGCGGTGCTGACCCATGGTTTCACCATGGACGCCAAGGGCATGAAAATGTCCAAGAGCCTTGGCAACACGGTCGATCCGCTGAAAGTCATGGAGACTTACGGCGCGGATATCGTCCGTCTGTGGGCTCTGTCGGTGGATTACACCGAGGATCACCGCATTGGCGATGAAATCCTCAAAGGCGTCGCGGATCAGTATCGCAAGCTGCGCAACACGTTCCGCTATCTGTTGGGCGCGCTGGACGGTTTTACCGATGCTGAAAAGCTGGCGGTTGAGGAGATGCCTGAGCTGGAGCGCTATATCCTCGCGCTGCTGGCCAAGCTGGATGGCGAATTGAAGGTGGCGGTCGATGCTTTCGACTTCAACACCTATGTCCGCAGCCTCGTCGATTTCTGCAACGAAGACCTCTCGGCCTTCTTCTTCGATATCCGCAAGGACTCGCTCTATTGCGATGCCCCCACGGATGCGAAGCGCCGCGCCTATCGCACCGTGCTGGACATCCTGTTCCACGCGCTGATCCGCTATGCCGCGCCCGTGCTGGTGTTCACAGCGGAAGAAGTGTGGAAGTCGCGCTCTGCCGATGAAGGCAGCGTGCATCTGCTGGAATGGCCGGTGGTGCCGGCCGTCGTTGACGCATCAGAACCTCGCGATTTAGATGGATTGAGCGGCATTGAGCGGAAATGGCAGCGACTGCGTTCTGTCCGCAAGCGCGTGTTGGAGGAAATTGAACCTTTTCGTCGGGAAAAGGTTGTCGGCTCCAGTTTGGAAGCAGAGGTCATCGTTGGGAATGATGTTGCTACGCTTCGCGACCTCGATGAAGCTGGTTTAGCAGAGCTGTTCATCAGCGCTCGCGTGGCTTTTGTTGATGCACGTGGTCTTACTATCAACAAAACCCCTCACCACAAATGCGGCCGCTGCTGGCGCCACCTCCCCGAGGTGGCCGAGGACGGCGACCTGTGTTCACGCTGCAATCAGGTTGTGTCCGCCATGGATGCCGCCCAATGACCACCTTTGCGCAAACCTCCCCCCTCAAAGCGCGCCTGCTCGGCATGGGCCTGGCGGGGGTGGTGTTTGCGCTGGATCAGATCGTCAAATGGGCGATGATCGGCCCGCTCGATCTGCCCCGCGTCGAACAGATCACGCTGCTGCCCATCTTCAATTTCACCTGGGCGGAAAATTACGGCGTGTCGCTGGGCCTGCTGACGGCGGGTTCGGACCTCGAACGCTGGCTGCTGGTGGGCATGACGGGCGCGATTGCGCTGGGCGTGGCGGTGTGGATTCTGGTGGAGCGGCGCATCGGCGAAATCCTGCCCCTCGGCCTCGTGCTCGGCGGCGCGCTGGGCAATATCCTTGATCGCGTGGCCAAGGGCTTTGTCGTCGATTATGCCGATCTCCACTTCGGATCATACCGCCCCTTCTACATCTTCAACCTCGCCGATGTCGCCATCACCTTCGGCGTATTGATTATCCTTGCCCGGAGCTTTCTTTCGGGCAAAAAGCGTGGCCACATCAAGTTGGACGCCGCGCCGTCCACCCCGGAGAACTGAACCACAATGCGTAAGATTTCCGCCATCCTGCTGGCCGGCACCACCTGCCTGATGCTCTCCGGCTGTGGCGCGGGCGGGCTGTTCAACCGCGTGCGCCCCGATGAATTCGCCGTCCAGCGCCAGACGCCGCTGTTCGCCCCGCCCGATTTCGCGCTGACCCCGCCCCAGCCGGGCGCCCCGCGCCCCAACACCCGCCCCGGTCAGGTCGAAACCACCGAGGCCATGTTCGGCCCCGCGCCCCAGCGCAGCGGCGTCGAAAACGCCGCCGTGGCCAAGATGGGCACCGGCGATGCCTCGATCCGCTCGACCGTGGCCGACCCCAAAACCGCCACCGCCAACAAGGGCGATGTCACCCGCACCATCGTGGCCGCCCCCGAAGGCGATGGCCGCGAGGCGCAGGCCAAGACCCCGCCGCGCCAGTAATCGCGCGCCGGTTTTGGTTGCAAAAGGCCCCTGCCCGGTTGGGTGGGGGTTTTTTGTTTGGTTTGTTGGGGGTTATGCCTCCGGCGGGCAAAGGGATTCGGTCCCTTTGCAATCCCATTAATGGGGTGGGGTTTGGTTGGCGGAGGTGTGGATCGCTTTTAAAGCCTGCGGCGCGGATAGAAATGCCTTCGCTGCGCCGCAGGCTTTCATCATTCAATCGCCGCGTACGACACTTAACGCCGAACCCTTGGCGCAACAAAGACAGTAAAGGGAGCGCGAGGGTTATGACCCTCGCATCTGAAACCCTTTAAACTCCCTCCAAAACCCGCCTCGCCTCATCACAATCCCGCCCGATCTGCGCAACCAACGCATCAAGCGAATCGAACTTCGCTTCGGCACGCAAAAACGCATGAAACCCGATCTCGATCTCCTGCCCATAAAGGTCGCCTGAGAAGTCGAAGAAATGGGGTTCGAGCAATTCCTTGGGTGGATCGAAATGGGGCCGGATGCCGATATTGGCCGCGCCTTTCAAAACGCGCCCGTCGGCCAAACGCCCCGTCACCGCATAAATGCCATAGGCGGGCCGCAGATAGTCGCCCAGCGCCATATTGGCCGTGGGAAAGCCGATTTCCCGGCCCAACTTGTCGCCATGCTGGACAGCCGCGCGCATGGCAAAGGGCCGCGTCAAAAGCCGCGTGGCGGTGGCAATATCGCCCGATGTCAGCGCCCGGCGGATGCGGCTTGAGGATACGATCTCGCCCCCTTCCATCACCGCGCCCACCGCCTTTGCGCCAAGCCCGATCTCGGCCCCCATCGCGCGCAAGGTATCGACCGAACCGGATCGGCCCTTGCCAAAGGTGAAATCCTCGCCCGTCACCACGCCCGCCGCGCCCAATTGGCGGCCCAGAACGTCATAGACCCAGTCATGCGCGCTGCTGGCCGCCATGGGCGCGTCAAAGGCGAACACCAGCATGGCATCCGCCCCGGCCTGCGCAAACCACTCCTCGCGCTGCTCCAGCGTCGAAAGGCGGAAGGGGGGCGAACCGGGCGCGAAAAATTCCACCGGATGCGGGGCAAAGGTCGCGACAATCGCGGGCCGCCCCTCGGCGCGGGCCCAGCGCAGCGCTTCGCCCACCACGGCCTGATGGCCCAGATGAAAGCCGTCGAAATTGCCCAGCGCGATGATCGCACCGCGCAAGGTGTCGGGAATGGGCTGGCGGGAATCGAGACGGATCATGGAAAAAAGCGCCTATCCCGCCCTTTCCAGCGTGACAAAGGCAAAAGCCGGTCTGCCCTCTTGGGCAGGATGCTCCTCGCGGGCGATTGCCGCCCATTCGGGGGCTTTTGGCATTGGAAAATGCGTGTCGCCCTCGGGGCTTGCGTCGATTTCGGTCAATTCGATGCGGTGGGCAATGGGCATGAACTGGGCATAGACCTGTCCGCCGCCCACCACGCAAACCTCGTCCACATCGCCCGCCAGAACCAGCGCTCCGGCCAGATCGGGCGCGACCTCGGCCCCGTCGGCGTGCCACGCGGCATCGCGGGTCATCACGATATGGCGGCGGCCGGGCAGCAGGCCGGGCAGGCTCTCAAATGTCTTGCGCCCCATCACCATCGGCCTGCCCATGGTCTTGGCCTTGAAGTGTCGCAGATCGGCGGGCAAATGCCATGGCATCGTGCCATCCGCGCCGATCACGCCATTGGCGGCCCGCGCCACAACAAGGGTGATGCGCGTCATTATTCCCCGCTTATGGCTCAAGTATCAGGCGAGTCACATGGCCCATCTTGCGCCCGGGCCGCGCGGCCGCCTTGCCGTAAAGATGCAGATGGTTGGCCGGATCGGCCAGAATCTCGGCCCAGTCATGCGCGTCATCGCCGATCAGGTTGAGCATCCGCGCGCCCGGCACCGCCAGCGTGGTCAGGCCCAGCGGCAGTCCGCAGACAGCGCGGATGTGGTTCTCGAACTGGCTGGTGATCGCGCCCTCAATGCTCCAGTGGCCCGAATTATGGACGCGCGGCGCCATTTCGTTGAACACCGGCCCGTCATCCGTGGCAAAAAACTCCAGCGTCAGCACGCCGACATAATCAAGCGCCTGCGCCACCTTCTGCGCCAACGCGCGCGCCTCGGGCACCTGCGCGGCAATCGCCGCACTGGCGGGGACGGTCGAGGTGTCGAGAATGCCGTTCACATGAACGTTTTCCGCGCTGTCCCAGAACACCACGCTGCCATCGGCGGCGCGGGCGAGGATGACGGAAAATTCGCCAAAGAAGGTGACGAAGCCTTCATAGATCAGCGCCTGATCCGGCAGATCGAGCCCGGCCAGATCGGCCTCGCTCTTGATCCGCCATTGGCCCTTGCCGTCATAGCCATCGCGGCGGGTCTTCAAAATGCCCGGCGCGCCGATATCGGCCACGGCGCGGGCCAGATCCTCGGCCCCATCCACCGCCATGAAAGGCGCCGGACGCCCGCCCAGATCAGCCACGAACCGCTTTTCGTTCAAGCGGTCCTGCGCCGTTTCCAGCGCGCGCGGATGGGGCAGAAGGGGCGCATCGCCCACCGCCCTCAGAGGCGCGACCGGCACATTTTCAAACTCATAGGTGATGACCGCGCAATCCGCCGCAAAGCGCGCCAAGGCCGCCTCGTCAGTATAGTCCGCGCAGGTAAAGCGGCTGCAAACCTCAGCCGCAATACTGTCGGCCTCGGGCGCAAAGATATGCACGCGATAACCAAGGCGGGCGGCGGCAAAAGCCATCATCCGGCCCAGTTGGCCGCCACCCAGAATGCCGATCGTTTCACCCGGAGCAATCATGCCTTATTCCGGACGCTCCGCCACGCTCTCGGTCTGCGCCACGCGGAATTCCTTCACGCGCTCGGCCAGAGCCGGATCGCTGGTGGCCAGGATCTTGGCGGCCAGCAGGCCCGCATTGGTCGCGCCCGGCTCGCCAATGGCCAGCGTGCCGACCGGAACGCCGGCAGGCATCTGGACGATGGAAAGCAGCGAGTCCTGGCCCGACAGCGCCTTGGACTGAACCGGAACGCCCAGCACCGGCAGATGCGTCATCGAAGCGACCATGCCCGGCAGATGCGCCGCGCCGCCCGCGCCCGCGATGATGACCTTGAAGCCTTCATCCGCCGCATTCTTGGCGAAATCGATCAGACGGTCGGGCGTGCGATGCGCCGAGACGATCCGCACATCATGCACAACGCCCAGTTGCGTCAGGATGTCAGCGGCCTTCTTCATGGTGTGCCAGTCCGACTGGCTGCCCATGACGATGGAAACGAGGGCTCCGGGACGGGTCATAGTCTTACCTCTCCGACAGATAATAGCGTTCGAGCGCGTTCAGATTGTCGTCCAGCTCATAGACGATGGGCTGGCCGGTAGGGATCTCCAGATTGAGGATATCCGCATCCGAAATGTTCGACAGATGCTTGACCAGCGCGCGCAGCGAATTGCCATGCGCGGCCACGATCACGGTTTCGCCCTTGGCCAATTCCGGCGCAATCGCGCTTTCATAATAGGGCAGCACGCGCTCGATGGTCAGCTTCAGCGATTCGGTGCTGGGAATGTCGATCCTAGCATAGCGCGCGTCCTGTTTCAGGTCGAACTCGCTGCCGTCTTCCAGCACGGGCGGCGGCACGTCGAAGCTGCGGCGCCAGATCTTGACCTGCTCGTCGCCATGCTTGGCGGCCGTCTCGGCCTTGTCCAGACCGGTCAGCCCGCCATAGTGGCGTTCATTGAGGTGCCAGTCCTTATATTCGGGGATCCACACCCGGCCCGCCGTTTCCAGCGCCAGATGCAGCGTGCGGATCGCGCGGGTCTGAACCGAGGTGAAGGCCACCGTCGGCAGGATGCCCTTTTCTTTCAGCAGAGCACCCGCCGCGCGAGCTTCGCCTTCGCCCTTTTCGGTAAGATCCACGTCCCACCAGCCGGTGAAGCGGTTTTCAAGGTTCCATTGGCTTTGACCATGACGGACGAGAATCAGACGAGGCACGGTTCTGGCACTCCCTCAAATGCAGCGTGAATATACCTTTACCGGCGGCCCTAGCCCTTTGCCGCGACAATGGGAAGCAAGGATTTGCCGGTAATTGCCTGCTTGCGCCGGGTTGGGCTGATGAACGCCGGGGGCGGAGGCATTAGCCTTGCGAATCGGTGCTTTGCGTCTGAGTGTCTTCCATCGCGCGGCTTTGCGCCTTGCGGCGGCGCAAATTCTCGCGCAGCTTGGCTGCGAGGCGTTCTTCGCGCGAAGGTACGGAAATCGCCGGTTTTTCTGTGTTGTTCATGTGTTTTGTCTCATCCTGCGCCTCCTGTTTGGCGAAGGGAGCATCAGACTTCAAGCGCCGCTTTGAGAAAAATGCTGCAAGGGCGCTTGACATTCCCTCGCGCCCCGGCCAATAGCGCGCCTCCGCTGCGGCACTGGTCGCACCGGCGATAACTGTGGTGTGCTGCTGTAGCTCAGTGGTAGAGCGCATCCTTGGTAAGGCTGAGGTCGGGAGTTCAATCCTCCCCAGCAGCACCACAGTTCATCCCGCAGAGCGTGGGCTTTCAAAAAGAATGATGTGAGTCCCATCTCATATAATGCATGCGTGTGGCGGGCTGCTTTTGCGGCAGCCCTACCCTGTTCAGCGTTTCTTATCTTGCAGCAGCCCGTGCAGATAGCTGCCATAGTTCCCCTTGCCCAAACGCCTTGTCGCGCGCTCCAGCCCGTTGTCGTCGATAAAGCCCATGTGCCAGCCGATTTCCTCGGGGCAGGCAATTTTCATGCCCTGACGCCTTTCCAGCGTCGAGACGAATTCGGCCGCCTCCAAAAGGCTGTCCGGCGTGCCAGTGTCGAGCCAGGCATAGCCGCGCCCCATTTCCATCACGCTCAACCGGCCCTTTTCCAGATAGATCCGGTTTACATCGGTGATTTCCAGCTCGCCGCGCGGCGAGGGCGCAAGGTTGGCGGCGATATCGACCACTTCGGCGTCATAAAAATATAGGCCCGTCACCGCCCAGTTCGACTTGGGGGTGCGCGGCTTTTCCTCGATGGAAACGGCCCGGCGCTGATCGTCGAATTCCACCACGCCATAACGCTCGGGGTCGGCCACGTGATAGGCAAAGACCGCCGCTCCATCGAGGGTGCTGCGCGCCTGCGCCATTTTTTCGGGCAAGCCGTGGCCGAAGAAGATATTGTCGCCCAGCACCAGACAGGACGCCCCCCCGGCCAGAAAATCCGCGCCGATGGTAAAGGCCTGCGCCAGCCCCTTGGGCTCGGGTTGCACCGCATAGGTCAGCGAGATGCCCCACTGGCTGCCATCGCCCAGCAGGTGCTGAAAGGCGGGCGCATCATGGGGCGTGGTGATGATCAGGATCTCGCGGATCCCCGCCAGCATCAGCGTGGTCAGCGGATAATAGATCATCGGCTTGTCATAGACCGGCATCAACTGCTTCGAGAGCGCCAGCGTCATCGGATAGAGCCGCGTCCCGCTGCCCCCGGCCAGAATGATACCCTTCATGCAACAGGATCCTTTTGTGTAACGAGCCGTGCGACCGTGGTTTGCACCGCATCGCGCCATGCGGGCAGTCGCAGGCCATAGGCCTCGGCCAGACGGTCCCCGCAGAGCCGCGAATTGGCGGGGCGAGCGGCGGGGGTGGGATAATCGGCGGTGGCGATGCGGCGCACCCGCGCCGATGGCCCACCCGCCGCCGCGCTGGCGGCAAACACCGCCTCGGCCAGATCGGCCCAACTGCCCTCGCCTTTGCCGGTCATGTGAAAGATGCCGCGCGGGGCCTGATCCGGGGCGCGATGCAGCCGATCCGCCACGGCCAGCACCGTATCGGCAATATCGAGCGCGCTGGTCGGACTGCCGATCTGATCGGCCACCACGCCCAGTTCCTCGCGGCTTTGAGCCAGACGCAGCATGGTCTTGACGAAATTGGCCCCGAACGGGCTGTACACCCACGCCGTGCGCAGGATCACCGCATCGGGATCGGCGGCGATCACCGCCTGCTCTCCGGCCAGTTTCGACCGGCCATAGACGCCCAGCGGCGCCACCGGATCGCTTTCCACATAAGGCGCCGTTTTGGTGCCATCGAACACATAGTCGGTGGAAATATGGATCACCGGCACGCCCAGCGCCCGCGCCGCCGCCGCCACCGCGCCCGGCCCGGTCGCATTGACGGCAAAGGCGGCCTCGGCCTCGCTCTCGGCCCGGTCCACGGCGGTATAGGCCGCAGCCGACACCACCACATCGGGCCGGGCCGCCGCCATCGCCGGGGCAATCGAGGCCAGATCGCCCAGGTCCAGTTCCGGCCGCCCCAGCGCGATGATCTCCACCCCCGCGCCCGCCCGTTCGATGATCGAGGTCACCACCTGGCCGGTCTTGCCGGTCACCGCGATCCTCATGCGACCTTCTCCAGCAGACCCAGCCTTTCGCCGCCATAACCGTCGCGCAAAGGCTGCCACCACCACGCATTGTCGAGATACCACTGAACGGTCTTTTCGATACCGCTGTCGAAATCCTCGCGTGCGCGCCAGCCCAGCTCATTTTCCAGCCGCGAGGCGTCGATGGCATAGCGCGCATCATGGCCGGGGCGGTCGGTGACGAAGCGGATCAGTTCCTCACGCGGGCGCTCGGCGGGCACCAATCGGTCGAGGACCTGACAGATGCGGCGCACAACATCGATGTTGCGGCGCTCATTACGCCCGCCGACATTATAGGTTTCCCCCGGCACCCCGAGCTCGACAATCAGGTCCAGCGCGCGGGCGTGATCCTCAACATAGAGCCAGTCGCGGATATTCTCGCCCGCTCCGTAAACCGGCAGTTCCCGCCCCTCCAGCGCGTTGAGGATGGTGAGCGGGATGAGCTTTTCCGGGAAGTGATAAGGCCCGTAATTGTTTGAACAATTGGACACGACAATCGGCATGCCATAGGTTCGGTGCCATGCCTTGGCCAGATGGTCGCTGGCCGCCTTGGACGCGGAATAGGGGCTGGAAGGGTCATAGGGCGTATCTTCGCGAAACAGCGCCTCGGGGTTCTCGTCCAGACTGCCATAGACCTCGTCGGTGGAGACATGCAGGAAACGGAAGGCGGCCTTGTCCTCCAGCCCGTTCCAATACTCGCGCGCGGCCTCCAGCAGGGTGAAGGTGCCCACCACATTGGTCATGATGAAATCAGCCGCGCCCGTGATCGATCGGTCCACATGGCTTTCGGCCGCCAGATGCATGATGCGATCGGGGCGGAAATCATGGATCGCGGCCCGCATCGCGGCGGCGTCGCGGATGTCGGCATGCAAAAAGCGATGGCTTGCATGGCCTTCGACCGGGCGCAGCGAGGCCAGATTGCCCGCATAGGTCAGCGCATCAATGGTCAGCACTTCATACCCGCGCTCCAGCACCAGATGGCGCACCAGAGCCGAGCCAATGAACCCGGCCCCGCCGGTAACGATCGTGCGCATGCGATCAATCCTTTACGCTGAACAAAGGCGGCAGGTCGGCCAGGCGCGGCTGCACCCGGTCCTTGCCCGAGAGGGTTTCGGCATCGGCCAGATCGGGCCAGACGATCCCCACCGCCGGATCGTTCCACGCCATGCCCTTGTCATGCTCGGGGCTGTAATAATTGGTCACGCGATAGGTAACGATGGTGTCGGGCCGCAGCGTGCAAAAGCCATGGGCAAAGCCGACCGGCACCCAGAGCTGATTGCATTTTTCCGCAGTCAGTTCGGCCGCGATCCATTGGCCAAATGTGGGGGAATCATGGCGAATATCCACCGCCACATCCAGAATCGCGCCCGCCGCGCAGCGCACCAGCTTGCCCTGCCCCATGGGATGGGTTTGAAAATGCAGGCCGCGAATGGTCCCCGCCCGCGCCGAGAGCGACTGGTTTTCCTGCACAAAACTTATGCCGCCGGCCAGTGGCGCAAACCGGTCCTCGCGGAACAATTCGGCAAAATAGCCCCGCTCATCGCCCAGCTTGCGCGGGATGATCTCAACCGGACCGGCAATATCGAAAGTTTTGCATTCCATGGATGTTTTGTCTCTTGTTTTTGCGCGGCTTGTCAAATGATCCAAATGGCCATCGGCTGCTGGCAATCTCTTCAAATAGGGACAGTCGAGCTAATAAAATCGCATCGGAATGGGTGGTAACGATTGAAAGACAAGAACAGTTTAAAAACCATAAAATCACGATAGACATTGGCTGTTATACGGGGTTCTGCAGCCACACCAAGCCAGCCTATCGTGTCCCAGATTCTTCCGCCGCAAGCCTTCCCAAATGCTCGCGCATCTGCACCACCATGAGGATAAGCAACCCTGCGGCCGTTAACACCATGGCCAAATCCAGCCAGCTGACCGAAAAGGGCAGGCCGGGGATCATCCAGCGTCCAAACAGCAGAATCCCGATGTTCATGGTCAGAATGCCCAGGCGCATTTCGGTCGGGCCAAGCCCGCCGACGGCAACATGGAATTCGCGGTCAACGATGTTGCGCACATAGACCTGAATTGAAAGCATGAAGAATACGGCCAGCACCAAAAGCGATAGATCCATCCGCGCTGCCGGGCAAAAGCCGATGCCCAACGAGATCATCAGGCTGCCGATCGTGTCGATCACCTGATCGAGATAGAAGCCGTAACGTGGCCGTTCAATCTTGCGCAGGCGGGCCACCGTGCCGTCCAGAGAATCGCCGAACCAATGCAGCAGCAGGCCGAAGTTCGACAGCCATAACCATGCCATGTCCCACCGGCTGAAAATATAGCCCATCATCACCACAAAGGCGCCAAAAACCCCGAAACCCGTCAATTGATCGGGCGTCACCCATTGCGGCAATCGCGGGGCGATGGCGTAGAGCAGGCGCCGCTCCTGACCGGCCAGAAAGCTCTCGTTGAAGCGCTGGTCAGTGACCTTGGCGGTATCTTTGGGGACGGGGGTCATGGCCTCTTCTCATGGCGAAGCGGAAAGTCTTGCATGGCGCCCTTATGCTTGGTCTGCGCAAAATTGTCGAGGAATGCCGCTATATCATGGCAATAGGCCGCTTCGGTCATGGCCTCGGGGATGGTTGGCGTCGTGCGCAGCATGCCGGGGCCGCAATCCATTATGGCGTCTTCCCATGCGTGGCGGTCATCGGGGGGCAGGAGGCGCGTTTGGGCGTTGGCGATTTCGCGGTGGCTGGCGATATCGGAAGCGATGGTGGGCACGCCCAGCGCGTTGGCCTCCAGCACGGAAAGACCGAAACCCTCGGCATAGCTGGGGCATAGCATCGCTGCCGCGCCCAGCGTCAGCCGCCCCAGCGCCGGACTGGAGAGGCCCGAGACATGGTGAATATGGCGCGCAAGGGCCGGATCTCCGGAAATCTCGCCCAGGATCGTTTCGGCATGGCGTCCGGGCGAACCCACGATCACCAGATGCGGCGCGGCCGCCCCCATCCGCGCGATGATGCGCCGCCACACATCAATCAGCAGGCCGTGGTTTTTGCGCGGTTCGATGGTCGAGCAGGTTAGGAAATAGTGCCGCCCGGCCAGCGCCGGATCGGCCGAACGCGGCATCCCCAATGCCTGGGGCAAGGGCAGGCCGCGAACGTGAATGGGCATGTCGCTCCGCCCCATTCGAGCCATGGTGGCCATGATGGTTTCGCTTGCGTGCCGAGTGGTGGTGATAACCAGATCGGCGCGTTCCAGAGTCGTCTGCACCATGCGTGCGTGATGTGTCACCGATGAGGGCGAGACGAACTGGGGATACTCCAGCGGGATCGTGTCATGGAGCATAAAGGCCGCCGTAATATCGCGCCGATTCGCCAGCCATTGATGAAAAACAGGAACGGCAAGCCCGATCTGGCCAATATTCACATAGATTGCACCATGCGGCAGAGTTCCAACGGATCGTCCCAAAGCGATGCCGGTTTGCCGCAGATGCGTCCACATCCGCTGCGTCTTGGTT
Organism: Novosphingobium sp. KACC 22771; assembly: GCF_028736195.1. Taxonomy (GTDB): domain Bacteria; phylum Pseudomonadota; class Alphaproteobacteria; order Sphingomonadales; family Sphingomonadaceae; genus Novosphingobium. The sequence continues at coordinate 328,600 of NZ_CP117881.1, forward strand.
ATCAGCCCGGCCGGCTTTCGGCGCGGGGGCGGGCGGCTGATATCACCCTGTCCCGTCAGCGCCGCGACCAGCCCATGCCAGTGCGGATCCTCGCCCTCACCGATCCTCTCGGCCCAGATGTGATGGAGATGATCGAGCCCCCGCCGCACCATGTCCGCATTGAAAACGCGTATCCCCCACGGCGTGGGCAAGATACCGAGACTCTCGATTTTACTGTTGAAAAAGAAATGATTGGCCAAAGCAACATCGACCCTGTCGATCCCGCGCGGCGACAGGCTCAACGGCCCGAGGAACAGCCGCGTCAGATCATAGGCAATTGCCCGGGGCATGATAAAGCGAGGCTCCTGCAGAGGCTTGGCCCAGCAAAACCAGGCATCGGTCGCTTGTGTAGCAGTGATTGTCTGAAGCTCAAGTCGAGCCATCGCAAGCGAGAAAAGTTACGAACATTCACGGATTTGTCATTTTCAGTTCGTCCCACCACGGCTTGACGCAAAGCAGCATACCGATATGGATGGTCGCAAAGGAAGGCGAGCGTTCGTATTGGGTAAGCAATATTGCGCAGACCACTTCTTTTATTGAGTTAACCAAGAGAGAACGAACTGCGTGACAGTCAGGCATGATGCGGCCGTGAATGCGGCCATTGTGGGGGCGGCCTGTCGGTTGCCGGGGGCTCGGGATGAGGCTGCATTCCGCAACGTTCTGAATGAAGGTCTGTTTACGGTCAGCCGCGTGCCCAAGGGCCGCTGGCATGAGGAACTCGCGTTCCATCCCGGCAAGAATGCGGCGGGCTCGGCCTATACTTTCGCGGGCGGCTTTTTGCCTGATCCGTATGATTTCGATATTGGCGTGTTCGGCATGTCCCCGCGTGAGGCGGTGCAGGTCGATCCCCAGCAGCGGCTGCTCGCCGAACTGGTGTGGGAAGCGCTGGAAAATGCGCGCATCGCCCCGGCCAGCATCGCGGGCAAGGAAGTGGGCGTTTATATCGGCGTTTCCGCGCTCGATCACGCGAACCTGTTTGGTGGCGATCCCGGCGCGATCGAGAGCCACTTCATGACCGGCAACACGCTCTCGATCGTGGCCAACCGCATCTCCTATCTGTTCGACCTCAAAGGCCCCAGCTTCATCGTCGATACCGCCTGCTCGTCCTCGCTGGTGGCAGTCGAACGCGCGCTGGCCGATCTGCGCAGCGGCCGCGTTGACACCGCTATCGTCGGCGGGGTCAACATGCTGCTCTCGCCCGCCTCTTTTGTGGGTTTCAGCCGGGCGCAAATGCTTTCGCCCACCGGCGCCTGCCGTCCGTTTTCCGCGCGCGGCGACGGCTATGTCCGCTCCGAGGGCGGCGTGGTCTTTGTCCTGCAACGCGGCGATGTGGCCGAACCGGGCGCGATCCGGGCGATCATCAAGGGCGCCTCGATCAATTCGGACGGGCGCACCTCTGGCATCGCGCTGCCCGGCCTCTCGGGCCAGACCAGCCTGCTCGAACGGGCCTATGCCGAAGCGGGCGTTTCGCCCGAGGATCTGGCCTTTGTCGAGGCGCATGGCACCGGCACCGTGGTGGGCGACCCCATCGAGGCAACCGCCATCGGCAATGTGCTGGGCCGTCCGCGCAGCAAGCCCTTGCCGATGGGTTCGGTCAAATCGAACATCGGCCATCTGGAACCGGCCTCGGGCGTGGCGGGCATGATGAAGGCGCTGATCGCGCTCGAACAGCGTTCCTATCCGGCCACGCTGCATCTGGACGGTTTCAACCCCTATATCGATTTCGACGCGCTCAACCTGCAACCGGCCCGCCAAGCGGTCGCGCTGGACGATGGCATTTTGCATTGCGGCGTGTCCTCCTTCGGATTTGGCGGCACCAATGCGCATGTGATCATGAGCAGCGCGCCGATGGTCCCCGCAGCCCCGCCCGCACAGGCCCCCGATGCACTGGTGCTCTCCAGCCACTGCAAGGAATCTTTGGCCGCGCTGGCTGGCGCCTATGCCGATCGTCTGGAGCAAGGCATCGATCCGGCCGCGCTGGCGAGTGCCGCCACAGGGCGCGCGCTGATGCGCCAGCGGGCCGTGCTGCCGCTGGGCGATGGCGCGGTAATGGCTGCCCAGTTGCGCGCGCTCTCCACCGGGGGCAAGAGCGCGCATCTGATGACCGGCACGGCTCTGGCCGGTGCGGTCAAGGTCTGCTTTGCCTATAATGGCAATGGTTCACAATTCGTCGGCATGGGGCGCGACGCCTATGGTGCCAATCCGGCGTTCCGGCGGGGCTTTGATGCGGCCGATGCGGCCTTTGTGGCGCTGGGCCATGAAGGGCTGGCCGCAGCGATGCTGGGCGATAATCTGGCCGACAAGCTGGAACTGGCGGAATGGGCCCAGCCGCTGATCTTTGCCATTCAGGTGGGCATTACGGCGGCGCTGGCCGAACGCGGGCTGACCCCGGCCATGGTGCTGGGCCACAGTGTCGGCGAAATTGCCGCGGCCCATGCCGCAGGCATCCTGACGCTGGATCAGGCCGCGCGCATCCTGATGGCCCGCGCGCATTCGCAGGAAGCGGTGCATGGCGCGGGGACCATGGCCACGCTGGCCTCCGGGCGCGCGGCCATGGCCGAACTGATCGAGCGCAGCGGGATTGCCGGGATCGACATCGCGGCCACCAACGGCCCCAATTCGATCACCATTTCGGGACCCGGCGAGGCGATCGCCGCCTTCATGCGGTTTGCACGCAAGAATCGCGTGGCCGGGCGTCAGCTCGACATTGCCTATCCCTATCACTCGGCGCTGCTCGACGGGATCGAGGACAGTTTCCTTGCCGAACTGGGCGAAATCAGCCCGGCGGCGGGTGAACTGCCGATGATCTCGACCGTTTCGGGCGAGCTGCAGGCCGGAGCCGGTTTTGACAGCGCCTATTGGTGGCAGAACATCCGCCACGAGGTGATGTTCTCGAACGCGGCGCGCAAGGCGGCCGAGCGCGGGGCCAATCTGTTTATCGAAATCGGGCCGCGCATGATCCTGTGCTCGGCGATGACGGGCACGATGGAGGCTGCCGGTTTCACCGGCCGCGCGCTCCACAGCCTGAGCGACGGCAAGGTCACGGGCGGCGATCCCATCGGCGACATCATCGCCCGCGCCATTGCCAACGGGCTGGAGCCGCAGGCGGCTGGCGGTCAGGTGGACCGTCGCATCGACCTGCCCACCTATCCGTGGCAGCGCAAGACCTATGCCTATACGCCGACGTCGGCGGCGCTCGATGTGCATGGTATCGCGCCGCGCCATCCGCTGATCGGCGCGCGTCTGGTGCAGGGGGCGCCCGAATGGCGCAATGTGCTTGATCCGCAACTGGTCCCCTATCTGGCCGATCACGTGGTGGGCGGCGAAGTGGTGGTGCCCGCCACGGCGCTGGCCGAAATGATGCTGGCGGTGGCGCGCGATCTGTGGGGCGAAGGCGGCGTCTGCGTCGAGGATTTCGACATCCTCCAGCCGCTGGTGCTGGGCAGCGAGGAGCAGCGCGAGATTTCCACGCGCCTGATCTCGGACCCGGCCAGCGTCGAAATCTGGAGCCGTCCGCGCTTTTCGCCTGATGAATGGAACATGCATGCGCGCGGGCGCATCGCCCGCGCGCCCAAATTGCGCGGCGAGGCGCCCGGGATCACCGATCTGACCGTGGCCCATGACGATGCCGAGGAAATCTATCGCAAGGCGCGCCAGAGCGACATTGCATATGGCCCCAGCTTCAGCCTGCTGCGCACCCTGCGCCGTCAGGGTGAGGACATTCTGGAAACCACGCAGGCCGTGCCGGAGGCCGGAACGGGCGCCTATGGCAAGCCGCAGGTGCTGCATCCCGCCAGCGTCGATGCCGCCTTCCACGGCCTGTTCGATTATGTCACCGAGGGCGATGAAAGCACCAAGACCTGGCTGCCCATCCGCTTTGAACGGCTGACGGTGTGGCGCGAGGGGGCCGATGTCACCGATGTGACCATTGTGGTGGACAAAAGCGGCGAGCAGCTCAAGACGGTCACGCTGTGGATGCGCGATGATGCCGGACGGACGGTGGCGCGGCTGGACAAGGCTTTGTTGCGCGCGGTGGCGCGGGTGGAAAAGCCCGCGCTGGCCGGCGTGTTTCATCTCGCCACCCCGCCTGCGGGCCTTACCACGGTCAGCCGTCCGCTGGCCCAACTGGCGCAGGGCTGGTTCGAGACGACCCAATTGCCGGTGGCTTCCGATGGGTGGCTCCTGCTGCACGCCCATATGCGCGCCAGTGCGATCGAGACCCTGCGCGACATGGCAGGGCCCGATGGCATGATCGACCTGCCTGCGCTGCTCGATCCGCCCGCGCTGGACAAGAGCGGCGGACGTCCGGCCGAGCAGCGGGCATGGATCAGCGAGCTGCTGCTCGACCTGATCAATGCCGGGGCGGTGGAGCAGGTAGGCGAGCATATCCGCCTGATCGACACCGACCATCCCGAAGCCTCGGTTATTCTGGCCAGTTGCTCCGCCGAATTCCCCGAGGCCAGCGCCGATCTGGCGCTTTCGGCGCTGGCGGGGACCAATCTGCCCTCGATCCTGCGCGGAGCCGATGTGGCGCCGCCGCGCGCGCGCCTGCTGTCCCGCTATGAAAACGCCTCCCTGCGCCTGCAACCGGCGGTCGAGGCGTTGGCGGGCTGTGTATCGGTGCTGGCCGCAAGGATTGGGGCAGATTATCCGCGCCATCTGCATGTGGTCGTGGCCGAAAAGGATGGCGAGGCGGTGATGGCCGCCCTGACCGATCCGGTGGCGTCGGGATTGATGAACGGGGCGATGGCGGGCCGTTTGCGCCTGTCGATTGCCGCGGCGGACAATCTGGCCGCCGAAAGGCTGGCGCGCACCATGCCGGTGGCGGGCCAATGGGAAATCATCGACCTTTCGCAGCCGCAATCGGCCAATGCGGACGTGGTGCTGCTCTGCGCCCCGGCCGAGCGGCGGATGCAGCCGCAGGAAGCCTCGGCGCTGGCCGGGCTGTTGCGGGCGGGCGGCGTCCTGCTGACGGCGCAGCCCGCGATGGATGCGCTGGTCGGGTTTCATCGCGGATCGGCCCCGGTCGAGGGCGGACAGGAGGACGGCGTCACGCTGGCGCCCATGCTCCGCGACCTGCCCGAATTGGGCGGGGTGACGACAATGGGCCAGCTCGATGAGGGGCTGGTGGTGCATATCAGCGAGCGCAAACGGGCGATGCCTGCGGTCGGGCAATTGTCCTGTACGTCGGTTCTGGCCGCCGGACAGCATGGCGTCCACACCGCGCAGGTCCAGCGCGCGCTCTCCGAGGGCGGCTGGGTTTTGGCGCCGCAGGATGCGGTTGTGGCCGACCGTCTGTTCGTGGTCGAAAAAAGCGTGATCGAGGATATGGCCGGATCGGTCGAGGCCTTGCGCCGCGCGCTGTTTGCCGCGCGCGGAGGCGAGACGCGTTCGCGCCTGTGGGTTGTGGCCATGGCGCAGGGCGATCTGGGCGCCGAGCGCGTCGCCGCTTTGCGCGCCTTTGTCCGCGTGGCCATGAACGAAATGGTCGAGGCCGATATCCGCTTTGTCGAGATCGGCACGGGCGTCGATGACAAGGCGCTGGCGCTCGGTCTGGGCGAGATCCTGATGAATCCGGGCCGCGAACGCGAATTCAGCGTGACGCCGCAGGGGGTCAATTCGGCGCGCATGCTGGCGGGCCTGCCGCTGGCGCCCGAACCTGCGATGGAGGCGATGCTTTTGCATTTCCCGCGTCCGGGCCAATTGGAGAATTTCCAGTGGATCGAGGTGGCGCGTCATACGCCGCCGCCGGGCCATATCGAGGTCGAGCTGATCGCCACGGGGCTGAATTTCCGCGACGTGATGCTGGCTATGGGCCTGCTCTTTGACGACGTGCTGGATGAAGGTCTGGCGGGCGCGGTCTATGGGCTGGAATGCGCCGGGCGCGTGGTCGCGCTGGGTGAGGGCGTGCATGGCTTTGCGCTGGGCGATCTGGTCATGGGCTTTGGCCAGAACAGCTTTGCCAGTCATGCCATCGGCCCGCAGGAGGCCTTTGTGCCGGTGCCGGAGGGCGTTTCGGCCGAGGCGGCGGCGGGTCTGCCGGTGGCGTTTTACACCGCGTGGTATGCGCTGGTCGAACTGGCGCGGCTGCGCGCCGGGGAAACGGTGCTGATCCATGGCGGCGCGGGGGGCGTGGGTCTGGCCGCGATCCAGATTGCGCGGGCCATCGGGGCCAAGGTGATCGCCACCGTGTCCAGCCCGGACAAGGCGGCGCTGGCGCGGCTTTATGGTGCGGACCACATTTGCGACAGCCGCAGCCTCGATTTTGTGGATGAGGTGCGCGACCTGCACGGCGGGGCCGATGTTGTGCTCAACAGCCTGTCGGGCGAGGCGATGCGCGGGTCGATCAAGGTGCTGCGCGCGCGCGGTCGCTTTATCGAATTGGGCAAGCGCGACTATGTGGCCAACAGCTTGCTGGCGCTGCGTCCCTTCCGCCGCAATCTCAGCTATTTCGGGGTGGACGTCGATCAGATCCTCGCGCTCGATCCCGAACTCACGCTGGTCGGCCTGAAGGCCATCGAGCAGGGTTTTGCCGAGGGCATCTATATCCCGCTGCCGGTCACGACCTATCGCGCCGGACAGATTTCCGAGGCCTTCCGCCTGATGCAGTCGGCGGGCCATGTCGGCAAGATCGTGGTCAGCGCGCCCCAGCGCGACGGCGTGCCCTCGTTGCAGGCGCCGCCGTTCACGCCGGGCAAAGGGGTGCAGCTGATCGTGGGTGGCACGCGCGGCTTTGGTCTGGCCACGGCCCTGTGGCTGGCGGGCAAGGGCGCGGAAAAGATCGTCGTGGCCAGTCGCGCCGGGGCGATTGATCCCGAGGTTCTGCCCGTGGTCGAACGGCTGCGCGCACAGGGCATGGTGTTTGAGGTGGCCGCGCTCGATGTGACCGATGCGGTGGCGGTCGAGGCGCTGGTCAAGCGCGTGACGGCGCGCCATGGGCCGATTGCCGGGGTGTGGCATACGGCGGTCACGCTCTCGGACGGCATGCTCGACGGGCTGGATCAGGCGACGCTGGACAAGGTGTTGGCGCCCAAGGTGCTGGGGGCGGAAAATCTCCACCATGCCACGCTGGATCAACCGCTGGCCCATTTCGTGATGTTCTCGTCGGCCTCGGCGCTGATCGGCAATCCGGGGCAGGGCGCCTATGCGGCGGCCAATGGCTGGCTGGAAGGGCTGGCGCGGCGGCGGATGGGCGCGGGGCGCCCGGCGCTGGCGGTGCAATGGGGGGCGATTGCCGATGTGGGCTTGCTGGCCGCGCGCGGTGATACGCTGGAAAGCCTCAGCCGCATTGCCGGCGTCACGGGGATGCAATCGGCCGATGCGCTGGCGCGGCTCGACAAGGTGCTGGCGCTGGCCTCGCGCCTGACCGATCCGGTGGTGACCATTTCCGACTTTGCCGAGGCCGGTGCGCTGTTCTCCATGCCGGTGCCCGCCTCGCCCGCCTTTGCCGGACAGTTCACGGTGCGCGGGTCCTCGGTGGCGGCCACGGGGCAGAGTCTTGCCGAAATGGTCGCCGGGCTGAATGAGGCCGATGCGCTCAAGGTGGTGGCCACGATGCTGGCCGAGGAAGCCGCCGCGATCATGCGTCTGGCGGCGGCCGATGTGGATCTGGATGCCTCGATCGATTCGCTGGGCATGGATTCGCTGATGGCGCTGGAATTGCGCATGGGGATCGAGAGCCGGTACAAGATCGAATTGCCGATGATGGCGATCAGCGCGGTCGGCAATCTGCGCGAATTGGCCCAGCGCGTGCTGGTCATTGCGCGCGGTTCGGAAGAAGCCTCGCCCTCGGCGGTGCTGAGCGATGCCGAAAGCGCGCTGTTGGCCATTCACACCGGCGATGCCGGTATGGCCGAAACCGAAATTCTGGGAGCCCAGCGTCATGGTTGATGAAACGCCGCCTCGTCGATTAAGCCGGGATATGCGCTCGGCGCTGATTGCGGGCGTGAAGAAAGCGACCGCCGCGCCCTCGGGTCTGCTGGGCGGGATGCTCGCCGGGCGGGGGCGCAAGGCCCCCAGTTTCGAGGACCTGCCCGGTTTCGAGGCGATCCGCCTCCAGCAAAGCCTGGCGGGCAAGATCGGCATTCCGGTGCCGTTCTATCGCCTGCACGAGGCGCGCGCGGGGGTCGATACGGTGGTCGAGGGGCGCCCCTGCGTCAATTTCACCTCCTATGACTATCTCGGGCTGAATGCGCATCCGCGCATCGTGGCCGCCGTGGCCGATGCCGCCGCGCAATGGGGCACCAGCGTTTCGGCCAGCCGCCTGACCTCGGGCGAGCGGGCATGCCATCGCGCGCTGGAGGGCGAGATCGCCAGCCTCTATGGGGCCGAGGATGCGCTGTTGTTCGTGTCGGGCCATGCCACCAATGTGACGACCATCGGCACGATGATGGGCGAGGGCGATCTGGTGATCCATGACGCGCTTTCGCACAATTCCATTGTGGTGGGCGCGCAATTGTCGGGGGCGCACCGCGTCAATTTTCCGCATAATGATATCGAGGCGCTCGACCGCCTGCTGACCCAGTTGCGCGGCCAGTTCCGCCATTGCCTGATCGTGACCGAGGGGCTGTTTTCGATGGATGGCGACGGGCCGGATCTGGCCCGGCTGGTCGAGGTGAAGAACCGCCATTCGGCATGGCTGATGGTGGACGAGGCCCATTCGCTGGGCGTGCTGGGCAAGACCGGGCGCGGATTGTTCGAATATGCGGGCGTCAATCCGGCCGAGGTCGACATCTGGATGGGCACGCTCTCCAAGACGCTGGTGTCTTGCGGGGGCTATATTGCCGCGCCGCGCGCGCTGATCGATTTCCTGAAATTTCGTGCGCCCGGCATGGTCTATTCGGTCGGCATTCCGCCCACGGCGACGGTGGCGGCGCTGACGGCGCTCGACCTGATGCTGAGCGAGCCGGAACGTGTGGGGGCGCTGCGGGCGGCCGGCGGGCATTTCCTGAACAAGGCGCGCGGTGCAGGGCTTAATGTCGGCGACAGTTGGGGGCTGGCCGTCACGCCCATCGTGCTGGGCGACAGTCTGCAGACCGTCATGCTCTCGCAGCGTCTGATGGAACGGGGCTATGCCACGGTGCCGGTGTTGCCGCCGGGGGTGCCGGAAAAGGCGGCGCGCATCCGCTTCTTCATCTCCTCGGGCCATACCGAGGCGCAGATCGACGGCGTGATCGACACGTTGGTGGCCGAAAAGGCCTCGCTCTCGCATTCGGGCATCACGCTGGCCAGCATTGCCAAGAACACGATCCTTCAGCGGCTTCAGGCGCTGGAAGAGGACGAATGAGCCCGGGAATGGGCAGGGCGGCCATCGTGACCGGCGCGTCGAGCGGGATCGGCCGTGCGGTGGCGCTTGAACTGGCGCAGGGCGGTTGGCGGTTGGGGCTGGTGGGCCGGGATGCGGCGCGTCTGGCGCAGGTGGCGCAGGAATGCGGCGGCGATGTGCGGATTGGCGCCATAGACATGCAGGATACCGCCGCCTTTGCCAGTTTTGTCGCGGATTTCGGGGCCGTTGATCTGTTCATTTCCAACCACGGCATTCTCGATGGGCGCCGCGAAGGGCAAATGGTGGAAAGCGCCGAGGTGGCCCGCGATGTGGTGGCCATCAATCTACAATCGGTGATCGGCGCGCTGCATGCCGTCCTGCCCGGCATGCAGGCGCGGGGGAAGGGGCAAATCGCGATCGTCTCCTCGCTGGCGGGCCTGTCGCCCTTGCCCGATGCCCCCGCCTATTCAGCCAGCAAGGCCGGGCTGGTGATGTACGGCCTGTCGCTGCGCGAGGCGCTGCGCGGGTCGGGCGTAGGGGTTTCGGTCTGTTGCCCCGGCTATGTCGCGACGCCGATGGGCGGCGAACATCTGGGCAATCGTCCCCACGAAATCAGCGCGCAGGATGCAGCGCGCAGGATCGTGAGGAACGCCTTGGCCAATAAGCGGCTGTTTGGCTTTCCGGCCCCGCTCTGGCCCATGGCGCTGTTCTCGCTGCTGATCCCGGAAGGACTCTTGCGCCTGTTCAACGGCGATCTGCGCTTTACGGTGGCCAAGCGTTAGAAGGCGCTAGCGATGCCCCAAAATTGCGCCATAAGCGGGGGCCGCCGCCGGGGTGCTTGCAACATTGCTTTGCGTTGACGTGTTTGGAGCAACAAAAGTCCCACCCAGTTCCTGAGCCGAGGGGCCGAAGAAAAGGCCGCCGATAGAGCCCTTGAACGTATAGTTGTTCACTGTATTGGCGGTTAGCGATGGGTTGATGATCGTCTGGTTGACGGTCAGGTTGATCGTGCCCGAAAAGCCGTTCGTGGTGGCCAGCGTCCCGCTTGATTGGAACGTGCCGGTTGTTTGCGTATAGGCTGTGGATTGCGCAATATTGCCCGAAAAGCTGTAGGTTCCCGCCCCAAAATTGACAGAGCCGGTGCCGGTGCCGGGATAGGTTCCCACAAGGTCCAGCGTATAGGTGGCGCTGCCGGATCGCGGCACGGCGGCGGTGGGGGTCGGGAAACCGAAGACAAAGAAGCTGGTCGAAGCGGACGATGAACTGTCGACCATTGATAAGGACGAACTGCTGTTCGATCCAAACGCGGTGTAGGTATAGGTGAAATTGTTGGCTTTATGCGAAATCGTATAGCTCGATGCGTAGCACCCGCTGGTATAGCAGTCGTTATAGGAAAAATTGACTTCTGTGGGATCCGGGCTGCCATTCGCGGTGATGGTGGGGCGGGCGCCGGTCGGGGTGAAGTCGACTTTACTTTGCGAGCCCGATGATCCGGTGTAATTCAGCGTGTAGACGTTGGTGGCCGCATTGTAGGAAATAAAATTGTTTGCGTCCGCGGCGGCGATTTGCACCGTGGGGTTGGCGGTGCCGCTGTTGGAGGCGGGGCGATCAACCGTGGCGGCGGCGCGCACGGTAACAAAATTGCCGCTCTGCATCGTGTTCGAGAAGGAAGTACTGGCCGTCAGGCCCGACGGCGTGACCGCCGACGGTGCCGGTGCCGAAGGCGTCGTGGTCCCGCCCGATGTGCTGTTGACGCCTCCGTCCCCACCGCATCCGGCAAGAGTAAAAAGCACGCCAATGCCTATAATACGTCCCAGAACCACGCCAAACGCCATAGCAACCCCGCAAGACAATCAGAATCTGGCAGAAAGACCTATTTCGCCAGCCACGCGACTATACTCGTATATTGCTAAAGTTGAACGATTATTTTCATAACGGATGCGAAAAACCGGCGATACATTGGCGATGTGAATCTGACGTACCGTCATCGAGATCATGGCCCCCGCCATATTATCGACGCGGCGGCGCGAGAAGAGCGCCATCCCTTGATCGGCCTCCAGATGCGAATAGCTCAGATTGGCCAGCAAGGTCATGGGGCCGATTTCGCGGAATATATGCGCCGATCCGCTGGCGCCGGTATAGGCATAGGTGGCCGACTGCGCGGTCTGTCGAAACGCGTTGGCCTGCACGCCAGCGCCCAGGCGCGGGCTGACCGCGCGGTCCAGCCCAAGGCCCAGCGCATAAATCTGTCCGCTTTGCGCACCGTCAAAATGGTTGGTGATATCCCCCATGCTTGCCTCGGTGCGCAATTGTGCGCGACGGCCCAGCGTGTGCGCCCACACGGCATTTGCATTCAGCGTCGAGGAGTAGCGGCGCTGACCATACCAGCGCCATGATGGCCCCAGTTGCAGCGTCACGCGATCCTTATTCAACGACAATTCGGGCCCGAAAGCAGGAGCTAATGCGATGTCATCATAGCCCGCGTTCCGATAGAGAGTTGCCGCAGCCGAAAGTGTGGTCAGCAGACGCAGTGAAGGAGCCAGATCAAGCCGGGCATAGGCTTGCCCGCGCAGATTGGCGCCTATGCCGGAATGGCGCCTTGCCTCTGAAGACAGAGAGAGGTCACCGATCCTCGTGCCGATTATGGAGGCGTTGGTAGCGCGGTTCGCATTGCTATCCGGCATCAGTGTTGCTTCCGCGCTGCCTCCAACATGGCGACGAGCGTCCATTGCCTGCATAAAAAAGCGGACTTCGCGTTCGACGGCAGGTGGCAGGCCGGCGGCATGGGCGGCGCGCAATTGGGCTGACGCGGCCATTGTATGGCCCAGCATTGCCTGAATCCGTGCAAGCTCGACTCGTACACGCGCGCTATTGGGTTTTTCATCCAGAATCTGGCGCAACAATACGGCGGCATCGCGAGGCCGGTGTAAAGGGTCGAGCAAAAGCATGGCAAGGCGAAACCTTGCTTCGGACCGAACCTCTACTTCACGGTTGGCACATAATGCGCGCAAAGCCTTTTCGGCCAAGGCAACATCGCCCTTTTGCACTGCTTGCGCGGCCAGATCGAACAGTTGAACGGGAGTGAGCGCGATTTCGTCGGCCTGGGCCGCGCCAGTCACGGCCACCAGGAAGGGTGCCACCATGGCACTGCGCGCCTTCATGGTTCAGTGGCGCATTTGCAGGCTGTGATGGACTTCGCAGGCCTCGGCAACGGAGTCGTAGAACGTGAGCACCCCGCGATAAAGAACCGCTCCACGCGTACAGTATTGTTCGAGCATATAGGGATCATGTGAAGTCATGATCAGCGTACTATTGTCACGACGCGCCAGTAATTCTTCTTCGCAGCGCTTGCGGAAACGGACATCGCCTGCCGCCGCCACCTCATCGACCAGATAACAGTCAAAATCGATCGCCAGCGATACACCGAAAGCCAAGCGCGAGATCATGCCGGAGGAATAGGTTTTTACAGGTTGATGGAGATAGGCACCAAGACGAGCAAAATCTTCGACATATTCAAGCATTTGTTTTTCATCATGGCGATAGATTCGCGCGATGAATCGGGCATTGTCGGCCCCCGTCATCCCCCCTTGAAAGCAACTCCCGAAACCGATCGGCCATGACACTTTCATACCACGTTCGATCCGCCCGCTGGTTGGGTGTTCAACCCCGCCGATTAGGCGCAGCAGAGTTGATTTTCCCGCCCCATTTGCGCCGCAAATGGCCAGGTTTTCTCCACGTTGAAGCTGAAACGAGAGGCCGGAGAACACGCGCCGAACCATGCCGCGTGCATGATAAGTCTTTGATACATCATGAAATTCAATCATATATCACCCGGCCCACTGCTCCTGCTTTGGCCGGAGCATCGCATTGCTGTGCCAATTGCGCCCTGTAAAAATGCCAAACAGGATCGTTCTGTGGGCAATAGTTGTTTACTTTGCGAATGGCCAGAGGCTATCACGCTCGCCATGCTACGCAAACTTGCCCAAGCGTCCGCATTGCTGGATGTTGCTACCACACCCGCCCCTATGGTGGAAATTCAAACAGTAACGCATTTGAAATGCGAAACGCGGGTTAGAAGCGAAGCGGCCATACGCGCCCTTTGCCACAGTGCGTATATGGGTGAGCATCTTGTGCTGTGCCGTGTTCTTGGCCGCTACAAGATGTATGTCGATGGGCGTGATATCGGCATTGCTCCACATCTGATGCTCGACGGCTATTGGGAAATGTGGGTCACCGAAGTTCTGGTTTCGTTGGTACGTAAGGGTATGGTCGTGGCCGATATTGGCGCGAACCTTGGCTATTTTTCATTGTTGATGGCCGATCTGGTGGGTGCGAGTGGTCAGGTACACGCCTTTGAACCAAATCCGCATATGACCGGGCTTTTGCATCGTAGTCTTTCGGTCAATGGTTTCTCACAGCGCGTACACGTGCATCAGGTGGCGTTGGGTGCTGAAAATGAAGGGCAGGTGGCGCTGCATGTGCCGCATGAGGACCCCAAGAACGCCCATATTCTGCCGATGGGCGATACCCTTCCCGAAGGCGCGGTTGCCGTGCCGCAGGCCCGGTTGGACGGGCGAGTGGATTGGTCGGCCATCGAATTCGCCAAGATCGACGTAGAGGGCGCCGAACAGCTGGTCTGGGCGGGCGCGCAGGGCTTGCTGGATAGTGGCACGCTCAAGACGGTCGTGCTGGAATTTACCTCCGCGCGCTACAGCGATCCGGCCGGATTCCTCAAGACTCTGCTGGCTCCTGGTTTCAGCCTGTCCTATATCCATTACACCAAGGGCATCGTGAGCATTACCCCGGAAGAGGTTTTGGAGCGTGATCCGCATGTCGATATCATGCTGGTGCTGAGGCGCTGATGTCATGCGCGCCGTTAATCCATTTTCCTATTTTGTCGATTATGCCAGCCAGTTGCTCGGGTTTGGCGGTGATCGACCATCGCCTGATCCGCAATATTGTTTTCACACCCGGTATGAGCCGGTGCGGCCCGGCCGCGCCATTTACGGGCTGAAATTGCGCGGAGCACAGGCAACACAGGGCGAATTGACGGTGCGGGTCCATGCCTTCAAGCCCGAATTTGGCGGCGCGCCCAGCCTGGCGGCGGGCAATCGGTTGAGTTTGGAGGCAATCTCGCGGCAGGACCTGACTGTACAGGTTCCATTCCACGCCATTAAGGGCGTGGAATACGCTCTCTATGGCTTTTTCACCGAACCTACCGATCTGTCTGTAATTGAGGTTGAGGTTGAGCTGGATGAGCCGGAGGATGGTGAGGACCTCATCATTGAGGCTCCTCGCTCCATTCTGGCCGAACCAGAGACCGGTCAGGAATCGGGCCCTGCCAGCGGATTAATCCATATTGGCGCGCTCACTCCCGATATGCCGGTTTCGCAGGACTGCACCTGGGCTCAAATGGAGAGCGGTGCGAGTATTGCCTCGCGCATCACGCAATGGCGTGAAAAAGTCTGCCAGACTGCGCTTTCTGTCTATGGTGTCGAGATCGCGGGCCTTGATGGCTGGGTGATTGGCGATGTCAGCTCCGCTATGGAAAGCGCCATGTTGTCCCGGCCTTTCACTCTGGCGTTTCGGCACGGCCTGCCCGAAGAGGGCGGCGGCGAGTTTGCGGATATTCTGCTCTGGCCGATGGGGCCTCAAGGAGATTTTGCGACGCGCGGGGCCGAACTGCAATCCTGGCTGGACCGGTTGAAGATTGGCGGCTTTGCGGTCGTTGGATTGAATTACAGGGTGGATGCTGAAAAAAGCCTTGGTATGGCGCGCAATGATATCAGGCAGTGGGTTTTCCGTTTGATTGGTCTGGGCTATTCGGTTGCGCCGCTTGCCTTTGCATCGGCGCAGGATCTGGCGGTGGATGAAACCGGGCACGCGACGCTATGTTTGATCGTGCGGAGGCAGTAGGCATGGCTCAGAATATGACCACGGTTCGACGCTCCGCGCTGGCGGTGCTGCTCGATGGGCTGAGTGTACAGGCCGCTGTTATCAAGGCGCTGTTGGTTCGTGATTTGCAGGCGCGTTATGGGCGGCACAATATTGGCTACCTATGGGTCATAGGAGAGCCTTTTCTCCTCGCCTCGGTTATCACGCTTTTGCATACATTAGCCACGCATGGCGAAAAGACAGGGGGCATCGCGCCTTTCACTTTCATCCTGACCGGCTATTGTCTGTTCATGATCTTTCGCTCGGCCACCACGCGTGCCGATGGTGTACTACATGCCTCGGAGACATTGTTTTACCATCGGATGATCTCGCCGTTAGACGTGATGATTACGCAGGCGATCATTGATTTTCTGGCGGCTATTTCGGCGCTGGTGGTGCTACAAGGCATAGGAATGGCCTTAGGTTTGTCCTCTTTGCCTGCGCGGCCGATCTATTTGATCGGGGCTGTGTTGCTGTTGGGCTGGTCGACTTTCGCTTTAAGCCTGTTGGTCGCAACCTACTCCTACCGCAGCCCGCTGGTAGAACGGCTGGTGCATCCGGCGACCTATTTCGCCGGTCCGTTGAGCGGTGCGATGTTTTCCATGTCGTTTTTGCCCGCGTCGCTGCGGTCCTATATGGCGTGGAATCCATTGATGAGCATTTTTGAAATGGCGCGCTATGGTCAGTTTCAGGCCGCGTCAGACAAATGGATTTATGGCGAATATGCCATCGCGGTGGCGGTTTCGATGACATTTTGGGGATTGATAGAGATTCGGCGCATACGGCGCGAAATTCACGTCCCTTAATCGGGCGGTTCTGCTTGCCCCCTTTTTTCGATGAAACGGAGTCTTCGTTCGTGCATGGATTAATCCGCCCTAATGTGCCAGCTGGCGAAGAGCGCAAGCAGGACGGTCTGTGGGCGTTGGTACGCGCGGTCGTAAGAGAGAACCGGGCGTTTTGTCTTATCGTCATTCTGCCGACTCTGGTTTCGGCTCTCTATCTGGGGCTGTTTGCAGCCAACCAGTATGAATCGAGCGCCGATTTCATCGTTCGCCGCGCCGACAGTGTCGCCAGCAGCAGCAGCATGGGACAGATGCTGGGTTTTACACTTGGCGGAGGCGGGACAGGGCCTGATGCCGTGATGGTGCAGGAATACCTCCTCTCGCATGATGCCGTTGCCCAATTGAGCCGCAAGGGTGATCTTGTGAATGTGTTTCGCCGCCCTGAGGCAGACCTGCTAAGCGCGCTGTGGCCCGCACACCCGACGCCTGAGCGTCTGCTCGCTTTCTATCGTCGGCATGTCGATGTACAAGGCGATGAAACCAGCGGTATTCTGCATTTGACGGTTCACAGCTTTCGCCCTGAGGATTCCTATCGTATCGCCCATCAGCTGATTGATATGGGTGAACAACAGATCAATGCGATCAATGATCGTACTTATAACGACAATATTGCCTCATCTCAGCGTGAACTGAACCAGGCGCGTCAGCAATTGGCCGACATCCAAAGCAGTTTGACGAGCTATCGTCGGACACATGAAGACGTCGATCCGGAAAGCACGGGGCGGGCGCAATTGACGCTTGTCACCGGGCTGACGACCAACCTCGTTGATGCGCGGGCGCGCTTGCGGGCAATGGAGGGCGTCATCAGTCATGACAGTCCGCAATACCGCGCCATGACGCGCCAGGTTCAGGCCTTGGAAGCGCAAATCGCCGGGCAATCCAGCAAAATTGCCGGCCCGGATCATTCCGTCGCCAACCGTTTGTCGGACTACGAGCAATTGGTGATCCAGCGCGACGAAATCGCCAAAGTCTATGCGGAGGCAGCCGTTCATCTGCAATCCGCACAGGCCGAAGCCAGGCGCAAGCAATTGTACCTGATCCGCGTTATCCAGCCCAATATGCCCGTAAAGTCGGAATTTCCCAAGCGTTGGCAAACCATCGCTTCGATCTTTGCCGGGCTGTTCTTTGCCTATGCTATCGGCTGGCTGCTTTGGACGGGCGTCAAAGAGCACAGTATGTGATAGGAAAAGGCTCGCTTGCGGGACGAGCCTTTTCGTTATCAAACGATTTCGATGCGGATAGCTTCAAGTGGAGCATTTGTGGGTGACTGGCAGAGCGCGCCATTCGCCACCGGCCCAATTTCCTGACCATCTAGAAAGTGACCGTAATAGACGCACTCAGCCGAAGTACTGCTTTCGATAGCAAAACCGGTCAAACGCAAGGCCACTCCGCGCTCGCCAACAAAGCTGCAAGCTTCTGACCATGGGCTTCGCTTGCCAGTCTCATCAACAATCCTGTACCTAAGAGCAACTTGAGGTGGCGCGTCGATCTGGAACCCTTCAAGGGCGCGGCCTGATCCCGGCGCACCTATCCATTCACCGTCAGAAAACGTCACATCGCCCAGATTTGCTAAATGACCAATAGCGGTCAGTTTCAGTTTAGAGAATGTTCGCGCTTCTCTGGCAAAGCATGAAAAATAGGCGTTCAGCAGTTGGCCAGTATATGCGAGTGTGGGTTTCCTGGAGAGGAAGTCGGCATAAAACTTTTGGCCGTGGCGTGCAATATGACGGAACATTCCGGGACGCTGACGCTCCGCATGGATAACATTTAACACATCTTCGTCTTTATAAGCGGGAATATAATGGTACCATGGTCGCAATGCATCGAAGTAATAAAGTTGATGAGGAGAAAGATATTTAATTGGTACGGAATTGCTTTTTAGACCGATTACCACCCGTGAACAGGTTGCGCCGTTACCATCCATAGTCAGCAGGAATTTATGCTCAAACTGTTCGGCCCAGTCGCCCGGGCCAACGCCAAATCCAAGCGCTTCAATTGCCTGATGTGCCTCGGGCGTCAGGCATTGGCAAATCATGGGGAGACGGAATTCTACCTCTGGTTTGTCGCGGAAAAACACCCCGGAACGAAGGCGCTGACTAACCAACGCTGCGACCGATTCCTCAGAATGTGCCATTCCGGTCGTGGCGCCGATGAAAATACCCGACGACGATTTATCATCGTATTGCCGCGTATCATCTTGCGCATCTTCATAGAAATTAAACTGAAGTGTATCGATATCTGGTAAAAGTATCAAATTTGAACCGAATTTCTTTTGAAAAGAAAAAATTGGAAAATCTTTGCTTTCTTCGGCAAGATCTTCGAGGGACATGGCTAATGTGCCCTCAAATAGAAAATTGCCCTCAGCCAGAACCATACGAAATAAATGCAAGTACCATGGTGCTCTTACGTGCATGCCAAGTGGTTGATCCCAATCGACTCCCGGCTTAGGTAAAAGTTCGACGCCGCCATCAAAAAATTTATAGACAAAGATGTCTTTTCTTGTCTCGTTCAATTGCAGAAAAATTTGTTCAGAATATGCGTATCCGGGGTTCCGGGCAATCCAATAGGAAATCTGCGCCGTGACGAAGCTCGAAATAATTTCTACAGTGCTATCATTTGCAAAGTTCATGGCGCAAATAAATCCGATTATTATAAATTTTATATAATATCATTTATTTATTTCGGAGATTCTTTTCTTAATATCAACGAAAGGCTGGTAATTGTAAGCCGCCGATTGAAGGTGGACTTCCTTAAATTCGAAGGCTGCCACAGTCGCAACATCTGCAGGCTGCTGAGTCAATGCGCGCGTTGCACGCCATAGGACCGTTTGTCCGTGGTTTTCTTGAACTGTAGCATAGCTAAACGATGCCAGATAATCACGGATGAAGAATACCAACCGATAGACATCTCCCATCCATGCGGGATAGTCGTCTCCGAGTCCTGCGCGAACGAGAAAGAATTCGTCCATACTTGGCAATGAGGCGTGATAAGAAGATGGGCGCACATCGTCGACGATGATGGCACCGCCCGGCTTGAGGCGCGCGATGGCATTGAGCAAGTCACGCAAGGTTTGGTCGAACGTGTGAAGGCCGTCGACGAAAATGACGTCAAACATATCATTGGCTCCGGCCTGCGATGCAAAATAATCGTCGCTGGGAACCTGATGATAGGCTGCGTTCGCATTGGCAGGATCGGCTTGCGCCTCTTCAAGATTAAAACGGAATGCAGGATCGACCGCAACTTTGCGAGCTGCGTTAAGACTATGAAAGGTAAATCCTTCACAAACGCCAATTTCAAGATAACTGGGTTCACTGTACATATCAAGTAAGCCCTGAATGACCTCATTGCGCTCCATTTTTATAATCCTCTTAACGTCCAGAAGCCGAGAAAATTATTTGCTTCATGGTTATGCTTTCTTCCAAACTATTGTTGGTTCGGCAATAGGTGAGAGCACTCCATCCAATATATTGTTGGCGGTCACCATTAGAAAATTTTCCGCGTGCGAGAAGCTTCAGGCGTATTTCGCCCCCGGTTCTGACGGTTGTGGTCAACCGATAAAACGTCGGATGCTGGCTCAGGCTGATCGTGACCGTGTCGGCGCCATCGTCGATCAGGGCGATGGGATTGCAGTCGCCGCTTGGCGGACGGTGTAGCCTCAGAAAAACGTCAGCCTTTTCGCCTTCTGCCAGATGGGTGCGAAAGGCGATCTCGCTGCGTCGATCCGAACTCCAGGTCCCCCAGTCGTCGCACGCATGCCAATTATGGGCGCGTGCGGCGCGGAAAGTGATGATGGGGCGTTTTTCCGCTGCGGCTACCAAGACGTCGTAGTTACCGCCAATCAACAACTCGCAGGCGGGCAGCAGCGGCAGTGAGGCTACGGGGTCAACCGGCCTTGCCTCGGCGCAAGCAATCGTGGCGCTGTAGAATTCAGAACAGAAATCGCTCCACCGCTTCGGTTTGAAATCGTTGGTGATCCGCTCCTGCCATTGGCGCAGATCGTTGCGGTCTATGATTGGTTGGCGGATGACAGGCAGAGCGGTTTCCCAATCGAACGGATCGAAATAGCGCACGAAGTCGCGGCCCACTTCCGGCATGGCGGTCGTCGCGGACGCGATGCATGGTTTGCCATAGGCAAGGCTTTCGCCGATCGGCAGGCCAAAGCCTTCGGCAAAGCTGGGATAGACGGTGAACATGGAGCTTTTATACAGCGCTTCCATCGTCACATCGGAAATGCCGTTAAAGATGAAAAGCCAGTCATTTTCATAGCCTTGTTCATCGATGTAATGGTGCAATTCGTCAATCTGCCAACCCCATTTGCCAACAAACACAAGGTAGGGGGCCGCATCGCCCATTTCTTCGCGCAATTGTTCCCATACGCGGATTAGCAGCTTGTGATTTTTGCGGACCTCGATTGTCGAGACAACCAGAACATAATCATGTTCAAGCACAAATTGCAGTTTGGGGTCGTCAAGGTCTGCTGAAGAAGACGCTTGTGCCAAGCCTAGTTCTGTTGGCAAAAGGACATCCTGAACAGGCAGATCAAGCTGCTTTGTTTCGCGCAAGTAGAGCTCGACATCGTCGCGGACATAGCGCGAATTGGTCAGCACAAAATCGCACAATTCCAAGGCGTCAGACAACTGGATATTAAACCGGTCGACAGCGTCCGGCATCACGTAATCCTTGTTCCTGATTTGAATCAGGTCATGGATGAACAATCCGAATTTCATGCCGTGGCGCCGCAATTCCGCCACCCTGTCGTACCGGCTGACGATCCAGAACGCGCCGGCAATCATAAAGATGTCCCCCGCCGAGGGATGCACCACCGAGCGCTGGCCTTCGATGGCTTTGACGTTGCGCAGCACCTCATCGCGGTGCACATGGGGTTGGTGGAACAGCTTGACGAGTTGAATGAAGCTGTCGTAGCGAACAGCCAAAAAGCGACCCGTGTCATATTCCGGCATCACCGGAACCACCCGATAGCCTTGGAGCTGCATCTCTTCGACGCTCAGCATCAAATTACCGCAAACACGCTGAATACCGCTCAGGCTTACATTATGCCGCGCGTAATCGATGAAATCGGTGACGTCGAACCAGATCGTCCGTAAGGAGTTTCCACTCTGGGCCAGATCGACGCCTGCGACTGCCCGGCCCCCGCTGATTTCGATTTCATGCTGGGCGTGGTGATTGGTGGGATCCAGATTGAAAGCTTGTTGATAGGCCCATGCTGATGCAGGGGTGTTGCCCATCAACTTATAAAGGTGGCCGCGCTGGAGATAGAGGTCGGAATTACGGTCGTTGATTTGCAGAGCAGCATCATAAGCTGCCAAGGCTTCATCATAGCGACGAGCTTCCTTCAGGCAATTGCCCAATTGCACGATGTAGCCGAAGGTCAGCTTGTTTCTGCCAACGGCATCAAGGAATTGGGTGTAAAGATCAGCTGCGGCATTCCAATTTCCGCGATCACGCTGCTCATTGGCCGAACGGGCAAAGTTAATTTTGCTCAGAAGATTGAGTTTATTGTACAAATTAAACCCCTTCGTCATGCCGAAATCCCCAATTTCTGCATAATTGATCTCTAAAAATGCAGAAAAATTTCAAAGGCCCAGTTTTCGGTAAATCCCGTTCAATTTTTCAGAGAAGGCCTGGTCGCTGAACTTTTCCGCTTGCGCCAACCCCGCCGCCGACAACTGAGCAACAAGCGCATCATCCTCATCCATCCGACGGATTGCGCTGGCCATCGCGCTGGTGTCATAGGGGTCAACCAACAAGCCGCCTTCACCGATTACTTCCGGCAGCGAACTGGTGGTTGAACCAAGTACTGGCGTACCTAGCTGAATCGCTTCAAGGGCAGGCAAGCCAAAGCCTTCATAAAGGGAAGGAAACATTACCGCTCGTGCCGAACGAACCAAACGAAAAAGCAAATCGCGAGGCAGATAGCGCAATTGCACGATTTGCTGCTCAGGCTTGCGACCATAAACTGTTCCGCCTGCGCCCAAAGCACCGGTTGCCTCCGCCATGCCCCAATCGCGTGATGATACGATCACCAGCGGTTTGCGCGTGTTAGAGGCAAGATAAGCATCGACGATGCGGCCAAGATTCTTCTTGGGATCGGCCGCGCCAAAAAACAGGAAAAACCCGCGAGGCGGCAGATCGAACAGGCTCTTGATCATCGCGTGATCCTGCTCCTCGCTCGAAGCCTTGATCGCGTCGGGCAAGGGGCTGGATTGATATGTATTGGTGACGCTATCGGGATCAACATCAAACATCGAGATGATGTCATTGCGACTGGCTTCTGACACAGTGGCGATGTGGTCAGCCTTGCGCGTGATGGTCGAAATCAAATTGCGGTAGTATGTTTTGTTGTCCCGCGTCGTATGCGGCAGCTTCAACGGCACCAGATCGTGCAGCGTGTAAACATTCCGGCTGCCTGCCATGCGCACCGGTACAGGATAGGTCCAGTGCATAACCGCCGGGGGATTGGGCATATGCACCGTGGTCATCATGCCAAGCCCTTGAAACCGCACCTCGGCCAATTCAAACAGAAGTGGACTGGTCCAAAGAGCTGAAAACGCGGGCCAGCGCGTTCCAAAACCTCGCTTGTCGACATGGTCGGTCAAATGCACCGGCACCATTCGCGGCCCTGTTACCGGGGTCCGTACCAGCCCATTGATCGCCCGCTTATAGGTCAGCCCGCGCTTGTCACCTTGGCCAAAGCGTTCAAAGAAAAGAGATTCGCGTGCATCCGGCATCGTTCCGGGGTCAATGCCGAATACGCCCTCGACGTTGTGTCCGCTCGCGCTCAAAACCTTGGCCATCGCGGCCCCATAGGTTGCAACGCCCGTGCCATCAGGAATGGCCAGGTTGAACCCGTCAATACCGATCCGCAAGCTCAATTTCCCTCTATTGCGCTGCGTAGCGCACGGCCATCACCGGGCTAAACAGGTTGCTCAGCAGATTTACAAATTTCTGCGTCATGCTGCCCGACGAGTTGGCAAATAAGATGACATCCTTGTCCCGCATCATGAATTTTTGCGCAAGGAAATAGGATTGCGTCTTCATCATGTTCAACTGATAAACCACCGGCCTCGGCTTGCCGTCGGCGCCTTGCTCATAGCGGCAAAGGAACACTCCGCGCGGATTGGCCCGGTTGTCCGACGGCCCGGTAACGCGGGCGATGGCTTCAGCCAGACTGATGTCTTTCGCTTCGAAATAGACCTGGTTGATCTTGTCGCTGGATCCAAAGACCGTATAGCTGGGCCGGACGCGAACTAGTTCGATGCGGTCGCCCGGATTAAGCGGAATGTCGGCGACGTCGCCGGGATTGATCTGGTTCAAACGCACCGCAACCTCGTTCTGGCCTCGGCGCAGATGGATCTCAATTTCGTTGCGGTCCACCAGACTACCTCCGGCCAGTGTGATGGCGTCAAGCAGTCGTTCATGCGCAGCAGTAATGCGATAGCGCCCTGATTTGGCGATAGCGCCCCCGACATAAACAACGTTTTTCAACGTTTGTGTAATTGCGACGTTGACCTCTGGACTTTCCGACATTGTTTTGAGGCGACGGCGGATAACCGCAGCCAATTCTTCGGGATAAGCACCAGCGGCACGAACGGTGCCCACATAGGGGATATCAATGAAGCCATCTTCGCGCACTTCAATCGAAAGCGCCTGCGTTGCAACCGAGGGCGTGCGCGGTGCGGCCCCGCCGCCCGGTACCAACATCGACCCGCCCCCGAAAAGGCTCACTCCGACTTCGAACACTGAAATGCCCAACGTATCGCCGGGCCGGATCATATCCGCGCGATCGGGATGGGATGCTTGCGCTAGTGTGGCCATGGTCTGGAGGCCTGGATCCTGCGCAGGCAGCGATTGGACCGGCGTTGAACCATCAATCTGAACCAGATCAAACGGCAACGTGGGCTGCGTTGAACGGGCCTCTTTATGCACCTGATTGACCGTTGGTCCGCTTGAGGGCAGGCCAGCACAGGCGGTCAACAAAAGCGGCGCTAATCCGACCGCTAAACGATGAAGCGACAACGCAGGAGAGCCGGAGCCGGTCTGTCGATGTCTGGAATATCTGGTCATGTCGCGGCTTTGCCAATTGTCAGAAGCCGGGGCAAGGAAATTTAGTTTCGGCCGAAACTGAAATCTCACTTTTGCAAGACGCACGACTGAGCGGAAAATAGGCACAAATATAAGGGTTAACCCGTCGAAGCCCTTTGTCTGAGTCTGATAGGCGCCCCGCTTCTTTCTATAGCCTCGGGTGGTTCAAACCCCTTGTTGCCAGGCAATATCGCAAATCCGTAATTAGCTGCCAGGGTGGCTTCGGCGCACGCTGTACATTTGAACAAATGTCAGTCCCCTCGTGCGGAGTTGTTGGCCGAGCCAATAAAGTAAGTGAATCGCTTCGGGTGGGGACGCTGCCGGTTGCTTGATCGCATCAGGATGAGGCGCAGCGTTAGCGGCTAAAGCGGAACGACCACCAACACGTGGGCATATTTCAGGGGTTTTGTCTATCCTCCCGACCGCTGGCCGGGAGTGCAAATGGTGCCAGGAGAGGACTCGAAATAAATAAGTAATTAATTGATAGTAAAAAATAATAACGATTTGATTTTTCTCTATGGCACAAAATATGGCACCAAAATATTTCAAAGAAGAGGTTCGAGTTCTAAATTATCCATCTCGCATTCATGCTAGGTTCTGCTTTGGGTTGTTTCAAGGGGTTTCATGCGGTATTATTATGAGGAAGCATTCGTATTTAAAATTCTATTTCCTACGGAAGAAGTGAAGCGTTTGCGCTGCACGCTTTTGGATTCGCTAGTGCGCGGCATGGACAGGACGCGTCCGGACGAAAATTACCGAATCTCTCCTTACTTAGTCCTACCTGATTTTTGATCACGAATGCCTATCGAGGGTGGCCCCTCCGGAACGTCTCCTTCGAGACGCGAATGGTGGTAAGCGGCCGTTGTAAGTAGCCGAATTGACGGAGAACTCGGGCAGGTCAGACGTACCGATCAATGATGAATGGTGAGCTTGCTCCGATCTTCACGTGCCAGACTAGATAGACGGAGAGCGCTGTGCTACCGTTTCCGGCGATATGAGTGTTTATGTAGATAGCGCCATCCACTCTATGCGCGGGAGGCGGTGAGTGTCGCGGAGGTGGAAATCGCTCTGGCGCGGGCTCTGAGCAAGCTAACCGAGGGGCTGGAGGAGCCCTGACAGCAAGGTGGCCAGCATGGAAGCAGGACAGGCGCGGAAAGGGTGTTGAGAGGCTGCGTATCGCCCCGTGGCGTGGGCGTAGGGGGCGAAAGCGGAGCAGATTGAAGGGGTGATGGCCAACAGGCCATCACCCCTTCACAGCAGCTTCCAGCGCGGTCAGACGTTCGGTGCAGATGGTGTGAACGATGCGGCCAAGTACCTCGACCCGCTCCCCCAGCCATGCCAGTTCCTCGGCGGTGACCCGGTAATGTTTGGAGTAGCGCGCTTTGACGTAAGCGTCTTTTAGCTTCTCGAACAGGGCCCGGTCCTTGCGCAATTCGCGGGGCCATGCCTCCACCAGCCGTAGGTCCAGCCGTTCGGCCTGGGTGCGCAGGAAGATGATATTGTGGTTATGTGGCGCGTACGCCGTGCAAACGAGCATCAGGCAATTGTACAATCTTTCAGTGGCTTGATGCAGCTCAAATGCAGCCTTCTTGTATCTCCCTTTGTCGAGGTTCGAGCGGAAGTCGTCAAAGAACTCAGCTGAGCTTGGAAACCAGTCCTCAAAATACTCCCGTGCCATATCGAGATTGGCCTGCGGTGTTCTGGGCATCGGCCTTGCCAGCTCACGGTCATCAGACTCGTAGATCGCGATGCCTTCGTTTGCGATGTCCATGAAGAAGAACCGCCCATGGGCGAGGCCGTCATTCACCTGCTGGAGCGAATGAACGATGAAATTTACCGGGGTCCGCAACCGCCCTGCGATCATCTCCTCGATCAGGCGTTCATCCGCGCGGGTCCAGTAGGCGGCCCGGTCAGCCAGTTCCTTCTGGCTAACGATGATCAGCAGGTCGAAGTCAGAACGGTAGCCTTTGGCGGTATGAGGTTCATCCACCCAGCCGCCGCGCGCATGACTACCATATAGAAGAATCTTGACGATCTTCCCCGTTTTGCGCCTGCCGGTCGCTTCCACGTGGGCACCGTCGAATTCCTCGAACAGCAGTTGCACCACGCGGTCGAGTTCGCGCTGCTTGTGGGCCGGCAGATGATCGAGATCGGTCTTCATCACCTCATCCTAACAACATCTTGCATGGCCCGCGCAACTGAATTGGTCAGGGGCAAAAAGGGTGCCTCGCTCCAGCATGGCCTTCCGATCCCCAGGACACGCGGGGATTTGCTCCGAGGGGCTTTGTCATCGGCCTTGTCATCGCCAAAGCCACCCAAAGGCGCCGCCCCTGACATCGACGAATCATTCCATAAAGCCAGTGGTTTGCCCACCCCTGAAAGTTTTTTGCAGGCGCATGGGACAGGCCCATGCGGAAGATCGGACGCACGCCCAAAGCGGGCGTAAGTGTAATGGACCCTACGCACGGGTGCTGCTGCCAATTTCAGCATCAAAATCAGCCTCTTGAGGCTGTAATGCGCGTGGGACGGATTTTCGGTGCTGCGTTGTACAGTGCACACAAGCTTCAGGGTGCATGGTGCCAACAAGCTGAAAGAAAACCGTTTTTTTGTAATACATGTACCACCCGGCATTGCAGGCCTTTGGTTGAGAAAGGGAATGCGACCTCGGAAAGATCGGCCCCTCCCGAGGTGTTGTGGGGCCCGGGATCGCGCTGTGCGCCGGGATGCTGAGCTTGAAATGAAGGCCATGCACCTGTATCTTCAACAGCGCTTCATGACCCCGGCGAAGGTTTCCCCCTAAGGAGGCCTTACCCATGTTCAGAATGAATTTCAGTCCTGACAGATCGCTGCCCATCGCGTGGATGCGATGTGCTCGTGGCGCCAATCTTTCCTTATCAAGTCTGGTTCGGCGGTGGCTCGACCAAGCATGGCTGCACATGATGGGCGCTATGCTTTGCGACAGCGGCGCATCCCAACGAAGCGTACCCTGCACGCTCACCATGCTGCTCCTGACTTCTTGGGGGCAGGTCTTGCAAAAAGGATCTGCCCAATGACCAGCAACGAACGCATCATTCGTCTGAAAACCGTTCTGGCCCGAACGGGGCTGTCGCGCTCGACCGTCTATCGCAAGATCGCGGACGGCACCTTTCCCCGGCAGGTGCCGATCAGTACACGCGGCACCGGCTGGCATGAGTCGACCATCAATCAATGGATCCATGACCCGGCGGGCTGGCAGGCCGCCAGCGCCGGGACAATGCAGCCGTGAGACTGTCATAACCTGCCTGTGGGCAAATCACGTGACCGGCCTTGGCGGACCAGCCGGTCATGCGAAGCCAGCCCTGGACCGACTGCTTTCTTCATGCGCAAGCCTTCCCTGACAGGGAAGGCTTGCTGCTTTTCGAAGCTCGCAGTTGGTCGAGATGATCGCTCCACCACTGGTGCATTGCCACGCGCTCATCCCAGTAGCGGCCCCGGTTATATATCCCGCGAATGGTGTTCGGGTCTGCATGGGCAAGCGAGCGTTCGATGGCATCAGGATTCCATTTCCCGCTTTCATTAAGCAGGGTCGATGCGGTGGTACGTAGTCCATGCGGCGTCACTTCACCCGGCCCGTAGCCCATCCGGCGAAACGCCTGATTGATTGTATTTTCGCTTAAAGGTCGCCGCGAAGTGTGGAAGGCGGGAAATACAAAGCCCTTTGGTCCCGTGAGTGGCAAAAGTTCAGACAGATAAGCCATTACCTGTCGGGACAGAGGAACCTCATGGGGCAGACGCATCTTCATTCGCTCCGCAGGAACCTTCCAGACGGCTTCCTCAAGATCGAATTCCGACCATTCGGCCAGTCGCAATTCACCGGGACGCACCATCACATGCGGGGCAATCTGCATCGCAATGCGGGTGACGGTATGGCCGGAATAGGCGTCGATGGCGCGCAAAAGTTCGCCGACCTGCACAGGCTCCAGAATAGCCGCCTGATGCTTTGCCTTGGGCGTAATCAGCGCGCCGCGCAGAATCGATGTCGGATCGGTTTCGCCGCGCCCGGTCGCCACCGCATAGCGAAAAACCCGACTGGCAAACGAACGGCAGCGCCGCGCGGTTTCATGCTTGCCCTTGGCCTCAAGCCGCTTGAGCGCACCCAGCACTTCGAGCGGCTTCAATTCCGCCAGCGGGCGATCGGCAATCGGCTCCAGTTGCTCCAGCAGCCAGTTTGCCTTGGTCGTCGTTGTATCCGCGCAACCCTCCGCCACCATCTTGTCGATATATTCCTTGGCAATATCGCCGAAGCTGTTAGCCGCCTTGAACGCAGCTACCAGCTTGTCATGCTTGCGCTCAGCTAGCGGATCGCTTCCGGCCTCCAGTTTCCGTCTGGCATCGTCGCTTCTGCGCCTCGCGTCGGCAAGGCCGACCTCGGGATAGCGTCCCAGCGCCAGACACTTCTGCTTGCCCATATGGCAATATTTGTAGCGCCACAGCTTCGATCCATTGGGATTGATTTCGAGATAGAGGCCCCGGTCATCGGTGCATTGATAGGTCTTGTCCGCAGGGCGAAGATTGCGGATCTGGAGTTCCTTGAGCGCCGCGGCAAAGCTCCTCGGCTGGTGCGGGAACTACCTGACCGGGCAATCAGAGGGCCATGGTGCCATCAGATTCAGGGTGGTGCCATCTGGCCCCCCTCATGGCACCATATGGCCCCGGGCAGCCTGAAATAGCCTGACACGCCTCGGGGGTGGTGAGATTCAAAAACCGCAAATTTTTGGGTGTTTGTCGATCCTCCCGGCCGCTGGCCGGGAGTGCAAATGGTGCCCAGGAGAGGACTCGAACCTCCACGCCCTTGCGAGCGCTAGCACCTGAAGCTAGTGCGTCTACCAATTCCGCCACCTGGGCACATTTGCTTTTTGGCGCCGAGGCTTAGCGTCCTTTCGGTTGCTGCCCGCGCCGGGTAGGACCGCGCCTCTAAGCGGACCTTCGAATCCTGTCAACGCAAAAAGATCACTTTTTTCGCGAAACTGAAAAGTTTTTTTGGGCGGCGCGGATTTGCCCTTCCGGCCCGATTGCGCCGGGCCGCACGCCATACCATCTTAAAACTCCCTAAATGCTGGAGTTGCGACCATGAGTGACGTTTTGCGCGATGTCTTGGTGGTGGTTACCGGCGGTGGCGGATTTGTGGGCCGGCATCTGGCGCATGCCTTGCTGCGCAGCGGGGCGCGTTTGCGAATCGTTTCGCGCCATCCGGAAAAGGCATGGATGATTCGCGGGCAGGGCGATCCGGGGCAGGTGGAATTTGCCCGCGCCGACCTGCGCGACGGGGCCGCCGTGGCGCGGGCCTTGTCGGGGGCGGACGGCGTGGTCAATCTGGTGGGGCTGTTTTCCGGGCCTCTGGACGCGGTTCAGGGGCGCGGGGTGGAAGGCCTTGCACGTGCCGCAAGGGAGGCCGGAGCGGGGGCCTTTGTCCATATTTCGGCCATTGGCGCCGATGCGGCCTCGCCGGTGCCCTATGCGGCCAGCAAGGCGGCGGGCGAACAGGCCGCGCTGGCCGGGTTTGCCGGGGCCACGATCCTGCGCCCCAGCGTCATTTTTGGCCAGGACGACAATTTCCTCAATATGTTTGCGCGGATGATGGGGATGGTGAAGGCCTTGCCGCTGCCCGCGCTGTTGCCGGTGTTTGTGCCGGAAGGCTTGCTCCAGCCTGTGCTGGTCGATGATGTGGCGCGGGCGATTGCAGCGGCTCTGGCCGATCCAAAGCGGCATGGCGGACATACCTATGAGTTGGGCGGGCCGGAGGTGGTGACCATGCTGGAGCTGAACCAGCGCATCGCGCAGGCGGTGGGGGGCGGCATTCATCTGCTGCCGATGCCCGATCTGGGCGCGCGGATCTTTGCCGCCTTGCCGGGTACACCGATTTCCGCCGATC
This sequence comes from Novosphingobium sp. KACC 22771, assembly GCF_028736195.1. Taxonomy (GTDB): domain Bacteria; phylum Pseudomonadota; class Alphaproteobacteria; order Sphingomonadales; family Sphingomonadaceae; genus Novosphingobium. The sequence continues at coordinate 358,694 of NZ_CP117881.1, forward strand.
AGATCACCCTGCTCAAGGCGGGCAGCGTGGTGGCCGATGGCGCGCAGGGCTTTGCTGCGCTGGGCCTCTCTCCGCGCCCGATGGGCCTCTATCTCGACCGCTGGTTCAGGCCCTAGCCCTTCGCAGGCACCATCGCCCCGGCAAACAGCATCGGGTCCAGCCGCGCCTCGCGCCAGCGCATGCCCCAATGCAGATGCGGCCCCGTCGCACGCCCGGTCATGCCCACCTTGCCGATGGGCTGGGTCTGGCTGACCCGCTCGCCCTCGCGCACCAGCAGTTCGCTGGAATGCAGAAACGCACTGACCAGCCCCATGCCATGGTCGATCATCAACAGATTGCCCTCCAGCGTGAAGGGTTTTTCCGCCGCCAGCACCACCACCCCATCGGCGGGGGCCAGATAGGGCGTACCGGCGGGCATGGCGACATCGCTGCCCGAATGATAGGAGCCGGGCGTGCCGCGATAGACGCGCTGGGATCCAAACAGCCCCGAAATCCGCCCTTTGACCGGCCAGATGAAGGACTGCTGCCAGCCTTCGGACAAAGCCCCCGCGTGGCGCGCGGCGTCGATGCGGGCCACTTCCTCGGCGCGGATGCGGGCATAGTCGCCTTCGGGAATGGCGGGCGGGCGAAAGGGGGCGTTGACCTGTTCGATCCGCCATGCGCGTGGGGCAATGTCCAGCCCCAGCAAGGCCTGCGCCCCGCCCGGCGCCACGGCGGTCAGCTTTGCCACCGGCCCCGCATCCCGGTCAAAGGCGACCAGAAAGCGCCCCAGCGGATCGGTAGGCAGCGCCGCCCCGTCCAGAGCAACCTGCCAGCCCTTGGGGGCCAGCCCCTGCGCCCATCCGCCCTGCGTGGTTTCGCCGCGCGGAAAGGTGATCGGGCCAATGTCGAGCGTAAACGCGCGGGCGGCCACCGGGGCGGACACCGGCATCGCCGCCAGACCGCCCAACACCGCGCGTCGACTGATCATTGCCCCAGCAGGCGCTTCGTTGCCAGTTCGGGCGAGGCATAGGCCTCCTGATGCTCGACGCTCCAATAGCGCAGCGACTCAAGCGGGATGGCCTCGCCCGAGACGGCGCAGACGACATGGTTGCCGCGCGAGAGCATGGTGAAACCATTGGGTTCATAGCGCAGCACCGCCGCGCGATCCGGGGAGTTCATCAACATGGGGCCTTATATAGCACGATCAGCCGAACAAATCATCCTGCGCGGGCGAGGTTGATTTGGCGCGGGGCGCGGGGGCGGGGCGCTTGGGCGCAGGCTCCACCATGGTTGGCGGCGCATCGCCGGGCGCGACCTCCAGCAACCCGTCGCGGAAATGCAGCGTCAGATGGCTCTCCCCCGCCGCCGCCGCGCGGTTGGTCAGGGTGCGGCCATCGGGCGCGGTCACACGGACATAGCCGCGCGCCAGCACATTGTCGGGGTTCAAACTGGTCATAATCCGTGCCACGCCGTCCAGCCTTTGCCGGTCATGGCGCAGACGCTGGGCCAGCATGGCCGGGTTGAGACGCTGGGCCGACAGACGCGCCTCGGCATGGCGCAGGCGGGCCTGCAACAGGCCCGGCGTCAGCGGCCCGGCGGCGCGCTGCAACCGCATCCCCGCCTTTTGCGCCACATTGCCCAAGGCGCGGCGCAGGCGTTCGCTCGTTTCGTCCAAAGCCTGCGCCTTGGCCGCAATCAGTTCCTCCGGCGTGGGCAGACGCTGGGCGCGGGCCTCCAGCCTTTCGCGGCCCAGCACCACCGGGCGCACCACCGCACGGCGCGAACGCAGCCCCAGATCGCCAACAAAGGCGCGCAATTCCTCGCGCACCGGCACCGCCATTTCGGCCGCCGCCGTGGGCGTGGGCGCGCGCATATCGGCGGCGAAATCGGCCAGAGTCGTGTCCGTTTCATGCCCAACGGCGGAAATCACCGGAATCGAACATTCGGCAATCGCGCGGACGACGATTTCTTCGTTAAACGACCACAGATCCTCGATCGACCCGCCCCCGCGCCCGACGATCAGCACATCGGGCCGCGGGATCGGCCCATCGGGGGCCAGCGCGGAAAAGCCGCGCACCGCCGCCGCGACTTGCTCCGCCGCGCCATTGCCCTGCACCAGAACCGGCCAGAGGATCACCCGCGAGGGGAAGCGGTCGGCGAGGCGGTGCAGAATATCGCGAATCACCGCGCCCGTGGGGCTGGTCACCACCCCGATCACGCCGGGCAAAAACGGCAAGCGGCGCTTGCGGCGCGGGTCAAACAGTCCCTCGGCCTCCAGCCGCGCCTTGGTTTTCTCCAAAAGCGCCAGAAGAGCGCCCTCGCCCGCGATCTCCATACGCTCGATCACGATCTGATAATTCGAGCGGCCCGGATAAGTGGTCAGCTTGCCGGTTGCGATCACCTCGACCCCATCCTCGGGCCGAAACCCCAGCCGGGCCACGTTGCCCTTCCACATCACGCCGTCGAGCCGCGCCCCTTCGTCCTTCAACGAGAGGTAGAGATGGCCCGATGCCGCGCGCTTTACCCCCGACAATTCGCCCCGCACGCGCACAAAAGCGAAACGATCCTCCACCGTTCGCTTCAAAATCGCGGAAATCTCGCTGATCGAGAGGGGTTCCGCGTTGTCGCCGCGCGCGGCTTTCGCTACCAGCCCGCCGGAGAGATCATCATCGGAATCGAAAGAGGCAGGCATGAATATCCTTTTGCTGGGTTCGGGCGGGCGCGAACATGCTCTGGCGTGGCGTCTATCGCAATCCTCGCTTCTGGCAAACGGTGGAAAGCTTTTTGCCGCGCCGGGCAATCCGGGCATCGGCGAACATGCGCAACTGGTGGCGCTGGATGCGGGCGATCATGGGGCCGTGCTGGCTTTTTGTGAAGACCATCAGATCGGGTTCGTCGTAGTCGGCCCCGAGGCGCCGCTGGTCGACGGGCTGGGCGATGCGCTGCGCGGGGCGGGGGTGCCGGTGTTCGGGCCGAACAGGGATGCGGCCCAGCTCGAAGGCTCCAAGGGCTTTACCAAGGATCTGTGCGCGCGGGCCAATATCCCCACCGCCGGATACCAGCGCGTCACCTCGCTCGAACAGGCATTGGCCGTGCTGGACCAGTTCGGCGCGCCGGTGGTGGTCAAGGCCGATGGTCTGGCCGCGGGCAAGGGCGTGACCGTGGCGATGACCATGGAGGAGGCGCAAGAGGCGGTGCGCGACATTTTCGCGGGTCGTTTCGGTGACGCAGAGGCCGTGATCGAGGAATTCATGGAGGGCGAGGAGGCTTCCTTCTTTGCCCTGACCGATGGCGCGACCATCGTGCCTTTTGCATCCGCGCAGGATCACAAGCGGGTGGGCGATGGCGACACCGGGCCGAACACCGGCGGCATGGGCGCCTATTCGCCCGCCCCGGTGCTGACCGCCGAGCTGCAGGCCGAGGTGATGACCCGCATCATCGCCCCCACGGTCAAGACGCTGGCCGATGAAGGGATGCCCTATTCGGGCGTGCTGTTTGCGGGCCTCATGCTGACGCGCGAAGGGCCCAAGCTGATCGAATATAACGCCCGCTTTGGCGATCCGGAATGCCAGGTCATGCTCTCGCGCCTGACCAGCGATCTTGGCGAGTTGCTCTATGCCTGCGCCACCGACCGGCTGGGCAGCATTCCCGCGCCGCAATTTTCCGATGATACCGCGCTGACGGTGGTGATGGCCGCCGATGGCTATCCCGGCACGCCGAAAAAGGGCGGGACGATTGCTGGCATCGAGGCCGCACAGGCCGATGGCGCCAAGGTCTTCCACGCCGGCACGGCCATGGCCGATAGCGCGCTGGTGGCCGCGGGCGGGCGCGTTTTGAACGTGACGGCGCGCGGGGCCAGTGTGACCGCCGCGCAGGCTGCCGCCTATGCCGCCGTGGATGCGATCATCGCGCCCGAACTGTTCTGCCGCCGCGACATTGGCTGGCGCGAAGTGGCGCGCGAGGCCGAATAAGGCGCTTTACCGGGGGCGTTTCGGCGCCCCCGGCCCGGATTTACGCATAGACCGAGAAGGTTGCGCCCGACGGGCCGCTGGGCGGCGGCGTGGGGGCGGCGCTGCCGCCATTGGCCTGTCCGGTGGCGATGGCGGCCGATGCGGCGGCCATGGCGGCCTGGGCGGCATTGCCGGCGGCAACGGCCGGGGCGGCGGGGCTGGAAATGCTCATGCTCATGGGTCTGTCCTCTTCCGTTTCAGGCGTAGGTGCTGAAGCCGCTGAAGCCATCGTTGGGCTGGCGCGGGGTGGTCTGGCTGGGGTCGGTCACGCTGGGCGGGTCGGCTTTGGTCATCGCGGTGGCCTTTTCGACCGCCGGGGTCAGCGGGGTGGCTTCATACATCGTCCGGCTGGCCGGGGTGCCACGCACGACGGGAGAAACGGGCGATACTCCTGCGGTCATTGCTTTCGTCCTGTTGCGGCCGGAACATTTCCGGCCAATCCCAAGCGCGCCGGGCCGCAACCGGATTGCCCCATCCCGGCCCGGCCTTTGGCGCGCATACGACAGAACGAAAACCGCCGGGCCTTTTTAAGCCCGGCGGTCGATTTTTTTACGGCAATGCGTTGGGACCGGTTTAGCCGACCGTATCGGCCACCAGCGCCTTGAGGTCCGCCTCGGGCCGCGCGCCGTAATGCGAGATGATTTCCGCCGCACAGATCGCGCCCAGCGTCAGGCACTTTTCCAGCGCCATGCCGCGCACATGGCCGAACAGGAAACCGGCGGCGAACAGATCGCCCGCGCCCGTGGTGTCCACCACCTTGTCGATGGGCTGGGCCGGAACATGGGCGGCCTCGCCCCGGCGCACGGCATGGGCGCCCTGCTCGCTGCGCGTCACGACCACGCAGGGCACCTTGGCGGCCAGTTGGTCCAGACCCTCGTGGAAATCCTCAAGCCCCGTCAGCGCGGCCAGTTCGTGTTCGTTGGCGAACAGGATGTCGATCTGGCCTTCCTCGATCAGCGCGCGGAAATCGTCGCCGTGGCGCGAAATGACAAAAGCGTCCGACATGGTGAAGGCCACCTCGCGGCCCGCTGCGCGGGCGGCGGCAATGGCGCGGCGCATGGCGCGGCGCGGCTCTTCCGGATCCCAAAGATAGCCTTCGAGATAGAGCACGCGGGCCGAGGCGATCACGCTTTCATCCAGCGCTTCGGCGGGCAGGAACTGGCTGGCGCCCAGGAAGGTGTTCATCGTGCGCTGGCCATCGGGGGTGACGAAGATCAGGCATTGCGCGGTGGCGGGCTCATCATTGCGGACCGGCGTGTCAAAACCGATGCCCCCGGCGCGGATGTCATGGGCAAAGACATTGCCGAACTGATCATTGGCCACTTGCCCGATAAAGGCGCATTGCGCGCCAAGCTGGGCCAGACCCGCCAGCGTGTTGGCCGCGCTGCCGCCCGAAATCTCGCGCGCCGGGCCCATTGCGGCGTAAAGCTCACGCGCGCGCTCGGGCTCCACCAGCGTCATTCCGCCCTTGGCCAGACCCAGCGCCGCGATCTGCTCCTCGGATGCGGGGGCCAGAACATCGACAATGGCGTTGCCGATGGCGATGACGTCGATGGTGGGTTCGGACATGGGTTTGGCTTGCTTCCTGCTGTGGTTGAACCGGCCTGCCCTAGCCGGGGCGGGCGTTGACCGCAACCGGCATTGACAGCGCGCCCGGCGAAGGCAAGAGCATGCCCCCATGCGTCTATCCCACATGCCTTTGCTGCTCATCCCGCTCCTTGCCGCCTGTGGAGAGCAGGGGCCGGTGGCCAGCACGCCGCGCGCGCCTGCCGGATCGTCGCGTCCTGCCGTCCCGGTGGCCCCGCGCCGCCAGCCTGTGCCGAACGCTGTGGTGCATAGCGCGCCGGGGCTGGAGGGGGTGATCGGCGCGCGTCAGGGCGATCTGGCGCGGCTGTTCGGCCCGCCCCGGCTGGATGTAATGGAAGGCGATGCGCGCAAGCTGCAATTTGTCGGCTCGGCCTGCGTGCTGGATGTCTATCTCTATCCGCAAGGCACGGGCGGCGAGGTGCGCGCCACCTATGTCGACGCGCGGCGCAGCACCGATGCGCGAGACGTGGACCGGGCGGCCTGCGTGGCGGCGCTGCGACGCAAATAGAGGGTTTAGCGGCGCAAATAACGGTTTGTCGCGTCTGACAATCCGGTTCATTTGGCGGCAAGGCGCGGTTCGTCATTTCGGTTTTGGGGGCGCAAACCGAAAGGAATGCACCAAATGTCGAACTCGTCTAACGACTTTCATGGCAGCGATCTGCCCGGCTATCATCCGGCCCGACTGAACCCCGATGATGCCGAGGCGCTGCTGGCGATCAATGCGCATCTTCGCTCGCCATCGCCCGAATGGGTGAGTTTTATCGGCGAAACCCTCTCGCATTGGCTGGTGGAGCAGCGCGTGCCGCATGGCGTGGTGGATGACGCCAAAGCGATCTGGCTGATCGAGCGGATCGATGAGGGGGGCACGGTCAATTCGCCCGCTGCGCTCAACCTGCTGCGGCGCTGCTGCGTCAAGGCCCAGCGCGTGCCCCAGCGCCTGATGCAATACCTGCAGGTGCAGGAGGCGAGAATGGTTTGAAATATGCCGGAGGCCCATGAGGGGGCCTCCGGATTTGGTGTGTTTAAACCGTAAAGCTCTCGCCGCAGCCGCAGGTGCCCTTGGCATTGGGGTTGGCGAAGACGAAACCGGCGGTGAAATCATCCTCCACCCAGTCCATCGTGCTGCCGATCAGGTAAAGCACGCTGGCGCTGTCGATGAAGAACAGGCCGCCGGGCGTCTCGATCCTTTCATCCAGCGGGCCTGCCGCGTCGATATAATCGACCGAATAGGCCAGACCCGAACAGCCCCGGCGCGGGGTGGACAGCTTGACGCCGATGGCGCCAGCGGGCGCTTCGCTCATCAATTTGGCCACGCGCGCTTCTGCGTTCGGCGTCAGCAGGACGGCGGCGGGGCGGGGCTTGCGCGTGGTTGTTGTCATCTTACAGCATCCCCAGTTCGAGGCGGGCTTCATCGCTCATCTTGGCCGGGTCCCATGGCGGATCCCACACAAGCGCCACTTCGGCATCGCGGATGCCGGGCACCGCCGAGACGCGCAATTCAACCTCGCCCGGCATCGATTCGGCCACCGGGCAATGCGGCGTGGTCAGCGTCATGGTGATGCTGGCCGAGCCTTCAGGCGTGATTTCCACGCCATAGATCAGGCCCAGTTCGTAGATATTGACCGGGATTTCCGGGTCGAAGATCTCTTTGAGAGCATTGATCACGCCCTCATACAGTTCGCCGCCCGGTTCATGGGGCGTCAGGCCTGTGGGCTGCTGGGCCAGGAAACCTTCGAGGTAGTCCTTCTTGCGCGCCACCTTGTCGGCGATCTTTTCGATCTCGCCATCGGCGCCCAGCGCGGGGGCTGCGGCAATATCCACCCGCGCGCGCGGTGGGGTGGGGGCGTCATTCACTTCCTCCACGGTGAAGCGGGGGGTGTCATCGGAAGTCGTGTCAGTCATCAGCCGAAGATCCTCTTCGTGCGCTCAATGCCGGCGATCAGCGCGGCAATATCGCTTTCATCGCTATACAGGCCAAAGCTGGCGCGCGCGGTGGCGGGCACGCCAAGGTGGTCCATCAGGGGCTGGGCGCAATGGTGCCCGGCGCGGATGGCCACGCCTGCTTCGTCCAGAATCGTGCCAAGATCATGCGGGTGAACCCCGTCGATGGCAAAACTGACGATGCCCGCGCTGTCCTCTGGGCCGAACACGGTCACATCGTTCATCGCCGAGAGCGCGCTACGCAGGGTCTTTACCAACCCGGCCTCATGCGCGTGGATGGCTGGCAGGCCGATGCCCTGCACATAATCGACGGCGGCGGCAAAGCCGATGGCCTCGATGATGGCCGGGGTGCCTGCCTCAAAGCGCGTGGGGGCCGGGGCCCATGTGGTGCGTTCAAACGTCACGCGGTCGATCATCGAGCCGCCGCCCTGCCATGGCGGCATGGCATCGAGAATCTCGGCCCGCGCCCAGAGCGCGCCGATGCCGGTCGGCCCATAGAGCTTATGCGCGGAAAAAGCGTAGAAATCGACGCCCAGCGCGGCCACATCGACGGGCAGGCGCGGCACGGCCTGACAGCCGTCGATCAGGATTTTCGCCCCCACGCCCTGCGCCAGCGCCACGGCGCGTTCGACATCCAGCACGCTGCCCAGCACGTTCGACACATGGGCCAGCGCGACCAGCTTGTGGGCCGGGGTCAGCATACGCTCTGCCGCGTCCAGATCGATCCGGCCATCGGCGGTCAGCGGGCAAACGTCGATCTCAACGCCCACCCGGTCGCGCAGCAATTGCCACGGCACGATGTTCGAATGATGCTCCAAGGTCGAAATCAGGATACGGTCGCCCGCGCGCAGATGCTTGCCCCCCCAGCTTTGCGCGACAAGGTTGATCGCCTCGGTCGCGCCGCGGGTGAACACGATCTCGCCTTCCGCTCCGCCGATGAAACCGGCCACTTTGCGGCGCGCCTCTTCATAGGCCAGCGTCATATGGGCGCTGCGGGCATATACGCCGCGATGGACGGTGGCATAGTCGCGGCCCATGGCATTGACCGTGGCGTCGATCACGGCTTGCGGCTTTTGCGCGGTGGCGCCGCTGTCCAGATAATGCCAGCCACCGGCCAGCCCCGGAAAATCGGCGCGGATCTTGGCCAGATCGAGAGGGGCCAGAGCGAGCGTCACAGCAAAGCCTCCAAAGCGGCCTGCGCGGCGGCCTGCAGATTGTCCTCTTCCTCCGCCCCGTCAAAGGCTTCGGCGATAAAGGCCTGCAGCATCAGCGCCTTGGCCCGCGCCGGTTCGATTCCCCGCGCGGCAAGGTAAAACAGGCCATTGGCATCCAACTCGCCGATCGCGCAGCCATGGGCGCATTTGACATCGTCGGCATAGATTTCCAGCTCGGGCCGCGCATTGGCCTGCGCCGTACGGTCCAGCAGCATGGCGCGCACCGATTGTTCGCCGTCGGTGCCATCCGCGCCCTGGGCCACATAGACCTTGCCCAGCACGCTGGCGGTCGAGGTGCCGCCCGCAACACTGCGGATCATCTGGTGGCTGCGCGCATTGGGTTCGATATGGCGCACGGTGGTGACGATTTCGGCGGTCTGATCGCCGCTGCTCAATTGCACGCCGCCCAGATGGAAATCCGCGCCCTCATGCAGGGTCGCCTCGATCTCGATGCGGGCATAGGTGTCGGCGGTGTTGAGCACATGGACCGCCGCCTTGGCGCCAGCCTCCAGCGTGAGGGAGAGGCGCACCACGCCGCCCTTGTTCACAATCGCGCGCGCAAATTCGCCGCCCGCCGCCACGGTGACGCTTTCCGCATCGGGCAAAGGCCAGAGCGTTTCCAGCGCGCCGAGGTCGGCATAGCGCCATTCCTCGGCCTTTCTGGTGGGCAGATCGTTCATGCCGCGACGCCTTCGTAACCGCCTTCTTCCAGCGCCAGCGCCAGTTCCGGCCCGCCCGACTTAACGATGCGGCCGCCCGCCAGCACATGCACGAAATCGGGCTTCACATAGTCCAGCAGACGCTGATAATGCGTGATCAGCAGCACGGCCTTGTCGGGCTTGCGCATGATGGCGTTGATGCCCTCGCCGCAGATGCGCAGCGCATCAATGTCGAGGCCGGAGTCCGTCTCGTCCAGAATCGCCAGCTTGGGGTCGAGGATGCCCATCTGGACCATCTCGGCACGCTTCTTCTCGCCGCCGGAAAAGCCCACGTTGACCGGGCGCTTGAGCATGTCCATGTCCATCCGCAGCAGTGCGGCCTTTTCCTTGGCCAGCTTCATGAACTCGCCGCCCGACAGCGGGGGCAGATCATGGAACTTGCGCTGGCTGTTCAAGGCCTCGCGCAGGAATTGCAGGTTGGACACGCCGGGGATCTCGACCGGATACTGGAAACCCAGGAACAGGCCCGATGCCGCGCGTTCATGCGGGTCCAGCGCGAAGAGGTCCTGCCCGTTGAAGGTGGCGGACCCTTGCGTCACTTCATAGCCCGGACGCCCGCCCAGCACATAGCCGGTGGTCGATTTGCCCGCGCCGTTCGGCCCCATGATCGCGTGCACCTCGCCCGCGTTGATGGTGAGGTTCAGACCCTTGAGGATCGGCTTGTCCGCAACAGAGGCGTGGAGGTTTTCAATGGTCAGCATGGTCATTTCACTTCTTCCCGCAACGCGTCAGGCGGACGATACGATTGTCTGAATTGGTATAGGCAAGGGTCTTGCCATCTTTGGACAGGCGAAGGTTGAGGCGGCCTTTCGCTCCGTTATCTTCGTCACCATCGAGCCGGCCAAGCGCTGTCCAATTCTGCGGGGTTTCGTTCAGAATCCGTCGGGGGGTAAAGGCGACCTCCCAGAACTGTTCTTTGTTGGCGTGGATAATGACTCGATCCGTTTCATCTCCAGCGGGCAACCTGCATTGGTTGGGCAAATCCCAAGTACCTTGCAATGGCGCCGGGATCCTCAGGGCCGCTGCGGCAGTGAGTACGAGGGCCATCATCACCCCACGCTCCCCTCAAGGCTGATCCCCAGCAGCTTCTGCGCTTCCACCGCAAATTCCATCGGCAGTTGCTGCAACACTTCCTTGGCAAACCCATTGACGATCAACGCCACCGCGCTTTCCTGATCCAGCCCGCGCTGCATGGCGTAGAACAACTGATCGTCGGAAATCTTGCTGGTGGTCGCCTCATGCTCGATGGTGGCGGTGGGGTTGCGCACCTCGATATAGGGCACGGTATGCGCGCCGCAGGTCTTGCCCAGCAAAAGACTGTCGCATTGCGTGAAATTGCGCACGCCCTCGGCATTGGCGCCCACGCGGACCAATCCACGATAGGTGTTTTGAGAATGCCCCGCGCTGATCCCCTTGGAAATGATGGTGCTGCGCGATCCCTTGCCATTGTGGATCATCTTGGTGCCGGTGTCGGCCTGCTGATAATTGTTGGTGACGGCGACCGAGTAGAACTCGCCCACGCTGTCCTCGCCATTGAGCACGCACGAAGGGTATTTCCAGGTGATGGCGCTGCCGGTTTCCACCTGCGTCCACGACACCTTCGACCTTTTGCCCTGACACAGCGCGCGCTTGGTCACGAAGTTATAGATGCCGCCCCGCCCTTGCGCATCGCCGGGATACCAGTTCTGAACGGTTGAGTACTTGATCTCGGCATCGTCCAGCGCGACCAGTTCGACCACCGCGGCGTGGAGCTGGTTTTCGTCACGCTGGGGCGCGGTGCAGCCTTCGAGATAGGAGACATAGGCCCCCTTGTCACACACGATCAGCGTGCGTTCGAACTGACCGGTGTTTTCCGCGTTGATACGGAAATAGGTGGACAATTCCATCGGGCAACGCACGCCTTCAGGCACATAAACAAACGTCCCGTCGGAAAACACTGCGCAGTTGAGCGCCGCAAAGTAATTGTCCGCCATCGGCACCACGCGGCCCAGCCACTTCTTCACCAGCTCGGGATATTCGCGGATCGCCTCGCTGATCGAGCGGAAGATCACGCCCGCCGCTTCCAGCTCCTTGCGAAACGTGGTGGCGACCGAAACCGAGTCGAACACCGCGTCCACAGCCACCTTGCGCGCGCCCTCGACGCCCGCCAGCACTTCCTGCTCGGCCAGCGGAATGCCCAGCTTTTCATAAACGCGCAGGATCTCGGGATCGACCTCGTCCAGAGACTTGGGCCCATCCTTCTTCTTGGGCGCGGCCCAGTAATAGGCTTCCTGGTAATCGATGGGCGGAATGTTCAGCTTGGCCCAGTCAGGCATCGGCATGGTCAGCCAGTGGCGATAGGCCTTCAGACGCCATTCCAGCATCCATTCCGGCTCGTCCTTCTTGGCGCTGATATAGCGGACGGTGTCCTCGGACAGGCCCTTGGGGCCATATTCCTGCTCGATATCGGCCACCCAGCCGTGTTCGTATTCGGCAACCTTTGCGGCAGCCTCACGCGCGGCCTGATCCTTGATCTCGATATCTTCGCTCATTGCACCATATCCACATTGTCCTGCGGCGCCATCAACCGGGTCAGGGGAACCCCCGACAGGGCCAGACGCAAAGCCTCATTCACCACCGGCCAATGCGGGCGCACGCTGCACCCCAGCCCCGGCGCGCAATCATGGCTGATCCCTTCAACGCAAGGGGTCAGCGCAATCGGCCCTTCGACCGCTTCGACAATATCGGCAAGGCTGATCTCATGGGCGTCGCGGGCAAGAGCCAATCCGCCGCCCGCGCCCCGCGCCGATGTCAAAAGCCCCGCCGCCACCAGACGGCTGACCAGCTTTTGCACGGTGGGCGCGGGCAGGCCGGTTTCCAGCGCAAGCTGTCCGGCATTGGCGCGCGTGCGCGTGTCGCACCCGGCGCGCCCATCTTCGGCGGCGCGGCCCGCAGGCGCGCCATGGCGGGCTGCTGCCACCATCGCCACCACGGCGTAATCGGCCATGCTCGACAAACGCATCGCGCCACACCCTTTCGTCAGCCATCGATATTCAAAACGGCCCGGTTCAAATAAGACCGAATCAATCCGATTTAAAGGCCCCTAGGACTTTGCCCCCGCGCGGGCAAGGGGGCAGGCGGGGCAAGGCGGTGGCGGAAATGCGCAAGGGGGCAAAAAAACGGCCCCCTCGTTGCCAAGGGAGCCGCTTGAGTTTCGAGAACTCTGTGGTGAAAACCACGAGCCCTTCGGGTCGCAAGAAGGCCGATAAAGCATTGCGCAGACGGATAATTGTAGGATTGCGTCAAACTGCCGGTCGGAATTTAGGTGGATTTCCGAGGGCGTGCCTCATGCAATGGATTTCATGACGGGCATCCATGCAAGCGTTACATCATCAAGCCGCAATTGCGCCCCGCATCATCGCGAATCGTCCCGCTGCGCCTTGCATCGCCGGAGAATCGACAAATCCCCCGCTTCTTGCCATAGGGCTGGCCCCATGACCTATGCCCTGATCCGCAAAGCCCTGTTCCGTCTGGATGCCGAAACCGCCCATGGGATGGCGCTGGCCGCGCTGAAATACCTGCCCATCGCGGGTGCGCCTGTCGCGCCCGGCGGGCCTTTGACCAGTACCGTGGCGGGGCTCACCTTTCCAACGCCCATCGGCATGGCGGCCGGTTTTGACAAGGATGGCGAAGTGCCCGACGCGCTGCTCGGCCTCGGCTTCGGCTTTGCCGAGGTCGGCTCGATCACGCCCTTGCCGCAATCGGGCAATCCCAAGCCGCGCCTGTTCCGGCTGGAGGAAGACCGCGCCGTTATCAACCGCATGGGCTTTAACAATGGCGGGGCCGATGCGGCCGAGCGGCGCCTTCGCGCAAGGCTGACGCGCGGCGGGATCGTGGGCATCAACATCGGCGCCAACAAGGACGCCACCGACCGCATCGCCGATTATGCCTATGGCGCGCGCGTGTTCGCCCCGCTCGCCTCCTATCTGGCGGTCAATGTGTCCAGCCCCAACACGCCGGGCCTGCGCGCGCTGCAGGACGAATCGGCGTTGACCGAATTGCTCGACGGGGTAATTGCCGCACGTGATGAAACCGGCCATCGCCCGCCGGTCTTCCTGAAAGTCGCGCCTGATCTGGAGCCTGCCGATATCGAGGCCATCGCCCGCATCGCCATCTCGCGCCGCCTTGGCGCTCTCATCGTCAGCAACACCACGATCAGCCGCCCGCCGCTGCACAGCCGCCACGCGGGCGAAACCGGCGGCCTTTCTGGCGCGCCCTTACGCGATCTGGCCCAGCAGCGCATGGTCGATTTCCGCCGCGCCACTGGGGGGCAGATTCCCCTGATCGGCGTGGGCGGCATTGCCAATGCCGATGACGCCTATGCCCGCATCCGCGCCGGGGCCTCTTTGGTCCAGCTCTATTCCGCCATGGTCTATGAAGGCCACGCCATTGCAGCCAAGATCGGGGCCGGTCTGGCCCGCCTGCTGGCGGCCGACGGCTTTGCCCATGTGGGCGAGGCCGTCGGGGTCGATGTCCCGCTCTGAGGCAGTCCGTGCGGGGGGCTGCCCTTGGGCTCCCCTTGCGAGGGGGGCGGGCAGCGCCTAAATCAGCCATAAGAAAAGATTGTCGGCAGAGGACACCTCCCCTTGCGTATCGCTGATATTGAATCCAGCCCCAATCTGGTCGCGTTGTTTCTGGCGCGGGCCGATCTGCTGGCAGAGCGCCCGTTTCTGCATGCCAAGACTGCCGAGGGCTGGCAGGCGATCACCTGGGCCGAGGCGGCGCGGCGGGTGGTTCTGCTGGCCGAAAATCTGGTGCGGCTGGGCTATCGGCGCGGCGAGCGGATCATGCTGGTGTCCGAAAACCGGCCCGAATGGTGCATTGCCGATCTGGCCATCATGGCGGCGGGCTGCATCACCGTCCCGGCCTATACGACCAACACCGAGCGCGACCATCTGCATATTCTGGAAAATTCCGGATCGCGGGGCGTTATCGTTTCGACCGCGAAACTGGCCAAGCCGCTGCTGCCCGCGGTCATGCGTTCGGGTCAGGCCAACCATCTGATCGCTATCGAACCGCTGGGCATGGCGCAGGCCAGCACGGTGGAATATCACGATTGGGCCGCCATGCTGGAGGGCGATGCGGCGGCCGCGCGCGATGCGGTCGAGGAGCGGATGCGCCGGATCGAGCGCACTGACACGGCCTGTATCATCTATACCAGCGGCACCGGCGGCGCGCCGCGCGGGGTGATGCAGCATCATGGCGCGATCCTGCATAATGTGGCGGGCGCGGCCCATGTCATCGTCGAGGATTTCGGCTGGGATCCCACCGGCGCCCAATCCGAGGTGTTCCTCAGCTTCCTGCCGCTCAGCCATGCCTATGAGCATTCGGCGGGGCAATTCTTCCCCATCGGCCTTGGCGGCCAGATCTGGTACGCCGAAGGGCTGGACAAGCTGGGCAGCAATATCGAGGAGGTGCGCCCGACGATCATGGTCGTGGTGCCGCGCTTGTTCGAGGTGCTGCGCACGCGGATCATGAAGCAGGTGGAAAAGCAGGGCAAGCTGGCCGCAGGACTGCTGGAGAGCGCGGTGGCGCTGGCGGCGCGGCGCGGGGCGGGCAAGGGCAAGCTGCTCGACTGGCCGCTGGACAAGGTTCTGGAAAAGCTGCTGCGGCCCAAGATCCGCGCGCGTTTCGGCGGGCGGGTCAAGGCGCTGGTGTCGGGCGGGGCGCCGCTCAATCCGGAAATCGGCCTGTTTTTCCAAGGCGTTGGGCTGACGCTGCTGCAAGGCTATGGTCAGACCGAAAGCGGCCCCATCGCCAGCGTCAACCGCCCCAAAACCGGCATCAAGATGGACACCGTGGGCACGCCGCTGCACGCCACCGAGGTACGCATCGCGCAGGATGGCGAAATCCTGCTGCGCGGCGAACTGGTCATGCACGGCTATTGGCGTAACGAGGCCGAGACGGCCCGCGTGTTGAAAGACGGCTGGCTGCACACCGGCGACATCGGCCATATCGATGCGGCGGGGCGGATTGTCATCACCGACCGCAAAAAGGACATGATCGTCAATGACAAGGGCGACAACATCTCGCCCCAGAAGCTGGAAGGCATGTTGACCCTCCAGCCCGAAATCGCGCAGGCGATGGTCTTTGGCGACAAGCGGCCCTATATGGTCGGGCTGATCGTGCCCGATGCCGAATGGTCGCGTGAATGGGCGGTGGTCAATGGGCACCACGGCGCCGACGTCCGCGCGCTTCAGGAACTGCCCAGTTTTCGCGGCGCGATCCGCGAGGCGGTGGACCGGGTGAACCGTGATCTCTCCGTCATCGAAAAGGTCCGCCAGTTTACCTTTGCCGATGAACCCTTTGCCATCGACAATGAGGAAATGACGCCTTCGCTGAAAATCCGTCGGCATAAGCTGAAGGAGCGGTATGGGGCGCGGTTGGAAGGGTTGTATAAGGGGTAAAAGGTTTGCCTCCGGCGGGCAAAGGGCGGGGGCCCTTTGCGATCCCGTTAATGGGGTGGCTTTAGGTTGGCGGTGTGGCGATTGGGGCTGTCGTTTTATAGCCTGCGGCGCGGAACGGCTGCGTTGGTTGGCGCCGCAGGCTTTCATCTTGGAACGCGGCGTCCTACACCCATTGGCCGAACCCTTTGCACCACGCAGACAGTAATGGGAGCGCGAGGGTTATGACCCTCGCATCTTTCCCTTCACCCCTTAAACCCCCAGACCCCAAAACGAGAAAAAGCGGCAGTTTCCCGCCGCTTTTTCCGCATCCTCTCCAAGATGCTAAGGCCTGTTGGGCTTGTTTTCCGCCCTTCTTTCTCAGGCTTGGTTATCTCGCTCGGGAATCAACTTGTGTGAGTTATTCGCCGTCTTCATCACTCTTATCGTGATGCGGGACAGAAGCAAGCGCCAATTGCGGGTTGCCTTCACCTTGCAGGTAGGGAACCGGGTTGACGGCCACGCCATCGACGCGGACTTCATAATGCAGGTGGGGGCCGGTCGAGCGGCCGGTGGTGCCGACAAAGCCGATCAGGTCGCCCTTGTGCACCATCTGGCCATCGGCCACGTTCAGGCGCGAGAGGTGGCCATAGCGGGTCTGGACATCGCCGCCATGTTCGATCGAGATGAACAGGCCATACGAGCTGAACCAGTCGGCGCGGCTGATGACGCCATCGGCGGTGGCATAGACGGGGGTGCCGACCGGGCTCGACAGGTCGATGCCCTTGTGCATCCGCATGCCGCCCAGAACGGGGTGGCTGCGCATGCCGAAATCGCTGGTCATGCGCAGGCCTTCGAGGGGCGAGCGCGAGGGGATCGAGATGGCGCGGTTCACGATGCCGGCCACGCCGCCATTGTTGTTGCCGATGGTGGCGTTAACCAGCTTGTTGCCGGTGCCTTCCATCGAGCGCCAGGACGAAAACAGCTGGCGGAAGTTCTGATCGCCGTTGTCTTGCGAGATCGGCGCAGCCTGGGCGGCGCGAAGCGGAGCGGCGATATCGGCGTTGGCGGCACTGTTGGCCAGCGCGGGCTGGGCGACGACAGCAGCAAGGGCACCGAGCAGAAACTTGGCAGAAATACGAAGCGCGACCACTCCAAAACACCTTATTCTTGCGCCCTTCGGCCCCCCAAATGGCCATTGGACATGGGAAATGACGCCCGCAGATTCCCGCAGGCAGGAAATTGTTGGAGATGGTCGGAACCCCCCGCCTTCTCGTGAGTTCGAGCTATCCCAGATCAGGCGCGGCTGGCAAGCGCCTCATAAGCCTTGCGCGACAGACCGGCAGACTGGCGCGCTGAGTCGTTGAACGGTGGCTTAACGGCGCCCCGGAAATAACGCGTAACCAGTTCCTGCCAGAGATCCTCGGCAGAATCACCGAGCTCTTGTCCCACTTTGGCGAAATGGTCGCAGCCATAGCGGACATGGCGGATTTCATCGGCCAGAATCCTTTGCAGAATGCGCGCTCCCGCCTCATCGCCGCTGGCCCGCACGCGCTCCAATGTGGCCGGTGTCACGTCCAGCCCCCGCGCCTCCAGCACCATCGGCACAATCGCCAGACGCGCCGCCACATCATGCGCGGTGGCCTCGGCCGATTGCCACAACCCGTCATGCGCGGGCAGATCGCCATAGGCCGCGCCCATGCGCGCCAGATGCCGCGCGATGATGGCATAATGCATCGCCTCATCGGCGGCCACGATCAGGAAATCATCGACGAAATCACGCCCGCGCTCCGCTCCAAACCGCCCGGCCATGTCCAGCGCCAGATCGATCGCGACAAATTCGATATGCGCCAGCGAATGCCACAGCGCGATGCGCGCCCGCTGCGATCCTCCGCGTCCGCGCTTGGGCATCCGGTTGGGGGGCAACAATTCGGGCTTTTCCGGGCGCGCGGGCCGGTCGGGCATCGTCGCGCCAAAATCCCACGCCAGCCTGCCCAGCCGCCAGTCGCGCACCAGCTTGCGCGTGGCCATCGCCTTTTCGCGCGGGTCGGCGGTCAGCAGGACGGTGCGGATGGATTCGGAGAGGGATTGCATGGTGGGGCGTTAGAAAAGGATGATGCGAGGGTCTAGACCCTCGCGCTCCCATTACTGTCTTTGTTACGCAAAGGGTTCGGCCTTGTGTGTCGGACGCAACATTTGAAAGCCTGCGGCGCGGACAGGCTCGAGTTAGCCGCGCCGCAGGCTTTCATAACCATCGACGTGCCTTGGCAAACCATCCCCAAAACGGGAGTGCAAAGGGCCCCCGCCCTTTGCCCGCCGGAGGCATAAACCCCTTCGCCATCACCCCTTAACCACGCCCAGCACCTCCTGCGCGTGCCCCTTGACCTTCACCTTTTCCCAGATCCGCTCGATCACACCATCGGCGCCAACCAGATAGGTGCTACGCTCCATGCCCATATAGGTGCGGCCATACATCGACTTTTCCTTCCAAACGCCCAGCGCGTCCGACAGGCCGCCTTCCTCGGCGTCCGAGGCGAGGGGGGCGGTCAGCCCATGCTTCTCGATGAACTTGGCATGCTTTTTCGGCGGATCTTTGGACACGCCCAGCAGTGCCGCCCCGGCAGCCGCAAACTCGCCCGCCAAACTGGAAAAGTCGATGTTTTCCGTGGTGCAGCCGGGGGTGTCATCCTTGGGATAGAAGAAAATCACCAGCCGCCGCCCGGCAAAATCGGAGGGCTTGACTGTGCTGCCGTCGGGGGCGGTCATGGCGATGTCGGGGATCTTGTCGCCCACGGCGGGAAAGGTGCTCATGCTTGCGTCTCCAATTGCTGGCCGAATGTGGCGGTCCATTGGCGGGCGATGGTGGCGCGGGCGCCCTCCATCGCCGTGGTCATGGCGTTCCAATCGCCAAAGCCGCATGTTTTGGCAAGACTGGCACAAGGGGCAGCGTCCGGCATCGCCCCATCGGGGGCCAGCAACCGCGCCGCCACCAGCACGCGCGAGAGCAGGTCGAACGCCCCCGGCACATCGCCCGCGATCAACCCTGCGCCCGCCAGCTCGCCCAGCGCGCCCGCCATATCGGGCCGCACACCCGCATGGTCGCGCAATTGCAGCGCGTGGGCGATGAATTCGGCATCGACCAGCCCGCCGCGCAGCAATTTCACGTCCAGCACGCCCTTGGGCGCCTTGTGCTGGGCCATCTTGTCGCGCATCTCCTGCACCTCAACGGTGACCTTGGCCTTGTCCCGCTCGGCCCCCAGCACACCGCCGATGATCGCGCCCAGTTCAGCCCGCGCCGCCTCCGACCCAAACAGCACCCGCGCCCGGATCAGCGCCATATGCTCCCAGGTCCAGGCCTCTTCGCGCTGATAGCGGGCAAAACTCTCGAACCCCACCGCCAGCGGGCCTTGCGTCCCTTGCGGGCGCAGGCGGGTGTCCACCTCGTAGAGCGCGCCCTCCGCCGTCGGCACCGAAAGCGCGGCGGAAACCCGCTGGGCCAGACGGTTGAAATAGAGCGTGGCGCCAAGCGGCCTGCGCCCATCGCTCTCGGCGGCAAAATCGCCGGTGAACAGGTACACCAGATCGAGATCGCTGGCATGGGTCAACATCCCGCCGCCCAGACGGCCCAGCCCCAGAATGACCAACTCGCCGCCCGGAATGCGGCCATGGGTGGCCTCGAATTCGGCGATCGTTGCGCGGGCCAGAACCTTGATCGCCGCCTCCGCCACCCGGCACAGGCCCGCCGAAATGTCGAGCGGGTCCTGCGCCCCCTCGATCAATTGCACGCCAAGGGCAAAGCGCTTTTCGCCCACCTGTCGCCGCACCCGGTCGAGCAGGCGCTGGTAATCATCCCCCGCCTCGGTCGCGCCGAATTCATGCGCCAGATCCTCCACGCTGCCCGGCAGGGCGAAGGCGCTGGCGTCAATGAGAGCATCAAGCAAATCCGCCCGCCGCGCCAGCGCATCGGCCAAAGGCGGGGCGAGCGAGAGCACCCGCACCAGCACCTCCAGCAATCCGGGCCGGGCCTCCAGCAGGCGGAACAGATTGACCGCGCTGGGCAGGCGGGCGATCATCTGTTCCCAACGGATCATCGCGCGGTCCGGTTCGGGCGCAGCAGCCAGCGCGGCCAGCAGCGCAGGCTGCACCGCATCGAGCGCTGCGAGCGCCGCGCCCGAACGCAGGCATCGCACCCCGCCCGAACGCCAGCCCTGAATCCGCCCGGCCAATTCCGCCGGTTTGGCAAAGCCCAGTTGCTCCAGCTCGGCGGCCAGATCGTCGCCATCATGCTGATTGGGCACGGCAACGCTGGTGCCTTCGCCCGCGCTGGCCGCGATCAGGCGGTCATAGCGCGCGCCCACGCGGGACGTGATCGCCTCCAGTTCCTCGATCAGCGCCGCCCCATTGGGCAGGCCGTCGAGCGCGGCGACATTGTCGATGCCTTCCATGTCGCGCGGCAGCTTGTGGGTTTGCAGGTCGGAGACTTGCTGAAGCCGATGCTCGATCTGGCGCAGACGGTCATAGCTCTCGCCCAGCATCACCGCGTCGGCGGGGTCGATCAGACCCTCGGCAGCCAGCGCATCGAGCGTGGCCCGCGTGCCGCGCAGGCGCAGCGCCGGTTTGCGCCCGCCGTGGATCAACTGATGGACCTGGGCAAAGAATTCGACCTCGCGGATGCCGCCGCGCCCGCGTTTGACATCGAAGCCGGGGCCGATGGCCTCTACCTTGCCATGATGGGCGCGGATGCGGCGGGTCAGTCGTCCGATCTCGGCAATCGCGCCGAAATCCAGGGATTTGCGCCAGACAAAGGGGCGGATCGCATGGAGGAAATGCTCCCCCATTGCCACATCGCCCGCCGCCGCCCGCGCCCGGATAAAGGCGGCGCGCTCCCATGCCAGAGCGCTGGATTCATAGTGCGTCAGCGCCGCCTCGATGGGCAGGGCCAGCGGGCTGATCTCGCTGGCCGGGCGCAGGCGCAGATCGACGCGAAAGACATAGCCCTCGCCATCGGCCTGCGACACCAGCCGCAAAACCGTGCGCGCAACGTGGAGCGCGGCTTCCTCCGGCTCATCGCGGGCGCGGCGGGGCAGGGTGGCCGGGTCGTAAATCAGGATTGGGTCAATGTCCGAGGAATAGTTCAATTCCCGCGCGCCATGTTTGCCCAGCGCCAGTGCTGTAAAACCCACCGCCGGGGCATCGGGCGCGCGGGACCGTATGCCATGGGCGATGGCGGCATCCACCGCCCGGTCGGCCAGATCGGACAATTCGCCCGTCACCCGCGCCAGATCAAACGCCCCGGCCAGATCGCCCACGCCCAAGGCCAGCGCCAGCGCCAGTTTCTCGCGCCGCAGCGCCACGCCAAGGTCGGGCACCCCTTCGCCCGCGCGGCGCGCATGGGCCAGCGCGGCCTCTCCATCGCCCGAGGCCAGCACCGCCACCAGATCGGGCAAACGCCCCATCGCCCGCGACAAAAAGGGCGAATGCGCCTCGGCCCGCGCCAGAGCCGATTGCCAGTCAGTCATAAAAACTCCTCACTCTCCGGCAATGCTCATGGCCTGTTTGCGCCCCTTTTCGCAACACCTCTTAGACGCTAAAGGCCCTTCATGACTGACAAGACCCCCAACTGGCGCTTCCCCCCCGAATGGCATCCGCAGGACTGGCTGTGGATCGGTTTTCCCCATGACGGCGAGGAATGGCCCGGCTTTCTTGAGGCCGCGCAGGAACAGATGGCCGCCTTTGCCAATGCCGTGGCCGAGAGCGGGCAGGAGGTGCGCCTGATCGTGCGCAACGAGGCCAACGAGGCCCGCGCCCGCGCACTGTGCAGCGAAAAGGTGGTGCTGGAGCGGCGCGTCTATGGCGACGTGTGGTTGCGCGATACCGGGCCACTGGTGGTGCTGGACGGCAAAGGCGGGCGCGCGGCGCGGCGCTTTGGCTTTAACGGCTGGGGCGGCAAATATCTGATGGAGGGCGACCAGACCATCGGCGCGGAAATCGCCCGCGACGCCGGGCTGGCGATCACGACGAGCGACTGGATCATCGAGGGCGGGGCTCTGGATTGCGATGGCACCGGATTGGTGGCGACCACCGAGCAGGTGTTGCTCAACCCCAACCGCAACCCGCATCTGAGCCGCGCGGATCAGGAAATGCGGCTGAAGCGCGATCTCGGTTTCGACCGGGTGCTGTGGCTGGGCGACGGGTTGATCAACGACCACACCGATGGGCATGTCGACAATCTGGCCCGCTTTGTGGCCGACAATGTGCTGGCGCTGCCTATGGCCACGGGCGTGAATGATCCCAATGCGGCCATCTATGCCGATGCCAAGGCGCGGGCCGAGGCGGCGGGCGTGATCGTGCGCAATGTCCTTTCGCCGGGGCGGGTGGAGCGCGACGGGCGGATCGAGCCTGCCTCCTATATGAACTTTGCCATCACCACCCATCTGGTTGTCGTGCCGATCTATGGAACCGCGCATGACGCCGATGGCGTGGCCGCGATTGCCGAATTGTTCCCGGATCGCCAGACTGTTGGCATCATGGCCGATGCCATTCTGGCCGGGGGCGGGTCTTTCCATTGCTCCAGCCAGCAGATGCCGGCCATCCGCTGAGGAGCATTTTAAGGATTCGGTGATGTTTTGGGCGCAGGCTGGTCGCCATGAGAAAAGCACGCGCCATCGCCCTTGCCGCCACCGTGGATCATGGTCTTGAGGCCATGCGGTTGTTCGTCGTTGTCGGATGCGCGCTGGCGCTGATTCTGGCGGGTAAGGTTTAAGGGATAAGATGCGAGGGTCTAGACCCTCGCGCTCCCATGACTGTCTGCGTTGTGCCATGGGTTCGGCCATAGGTATTGGACGCGGCGTTTGAATTTTGAAAGCCTGCGGCGCCTATCAGCGTGACTTCGCCGCGCCGCAGGCTTTTACAACTCTGCGGCCTCTCAAACCTCCCATCACCCCAATAATGGGATTGCAAAGGGACGAGTCCCTTTGCCCGCCGGAGGCACAACTTCCTCTCCCCTTAAAATCATTGCCCCATCCGCCTCCATCGGCCATGAAGCCAGCCTATGGCGATACTATCAGACAAATGGATCCGCGAAGCGGCGCAGACGCATGGGATGATCGAGCCGTTTCTGGAGCGGCAGCACCGCGAGGGCGTGATCTCTTACGGGCTTTCCTCATACGGCTATGACGCGCGCGTGGCCGATGAGTTCAAGATTTTCACCAATGTCGATTCGGCGGTGGTGGACCCCAAGGATTTTGCCGCGAACAGCTTTGTGGACCGCAAGACCGATGTCTGCGTGATTCCGCCCAATTCTTTCGCGCTGGCCCGCACGGTGGAATATTTCCGCATTCCGCGCGATGTGCTGGTGATCTGCCTTGGCAAGAGCACCTATGCGCGCTGCGGCATCATCGTCAATGTCACCCCGCTCGAGCCGGGCTGGGAGGGGCATGTGACGCTGGAATTCAGCAACACCACCCCGCTGCCTGCCAAGATTTACGCCAATGAGGGCGCGTGCCAGTTTCTGTTCCTCAAGGGCAATGAACCTTGCGAGGTGTCCTATGCCGACCGCGCAGGCAAATATATGGGCCAGCGCGGCGTGACGCTCCCCCGGCTTTAAATCAGAGAGGAAAGGCAACAAATGTTCAGCCATATCTTCGTCGGATCGACCGATCTGGCGCGTTCAAAGACCTTTTACGATGCGCTCTTTGCCGCGGTCGGCGGGCCGGAAGGCGTGGTCGACACGGCCAAGAACCGTCTGGTCTATGTCCACAAGGGCGCGGCCTTCATCGTTGCCATTCCGATCAATGGCGAATCGGCCTGTGTCGCCAATGGCGGGACCATCGGCTTTGGTCTCGACAATGAGGCGCAGGTCGACGCGTGGCATGCGGCAGGCATCGCCCATGGCGGCGCCACCTGCGAGGATCCTCCGGGCCTGCGCAAGGAAGCCAATCTTTATCTGGCCTATCTGCGCGATCCCGATGGGCACAAGCTGTGCGCGCTTTATCGCCCGGCCTGATGTGACATGATCCCCGCGCCCGAACCCTTGCCCTTTTCGCTCGACAGCGGGGGGAAAGTGTACGGGCGCGACGGATCGGTGGCCTATGCCGGGCGCCTGTGGGTGCCCGAGGCGCCGGTGGCGCTGGAATTCAACGGCCTTGCCTATGCGGTGATGATGGCCACCCCGTCCGATCTGATGGATTATGCCACCGGCTTTGCCATGGCCGAGGGGCTGATTTCGGGCGCGGCCCAGATGGGCGAGATCGGCGTGGCCCATCTCGACACCGGCTGGATTGTGCGGGCACAGATCGACGGGCTGGACGCGGCCAAACTGTCCGAGCGGGTGCGGGCGCGGGTGGCGGAAAGCTCTTGCGGATTGTGCGGGATGGAAAATCTCGAAGTGCTGGCCCGGCCCTTGCCGCAGGTTTTGCCCCACGGTGCGATCACGCCCGAGGCGATTTTCGAGGCGGGCGAGGAATTGCGTGAGCATCAAACGCTGGGCCGGGCCACATCGGCCGCCCATGCCGCCGCCTTTTGCGCCCCCGATGGCGCGATTGTGGCCTGCCGCGAGGATGTCGGGCGGCATAATGCCGTGGACAAGCTGATCGGTGCCATGCTGAGGGCGGGCGTGCCGCGGGCCGAAGGTTTTCTGTTTTCCACCGCGCGCTGTTCGTATGAAATCGTCGAAAAGGCGGTCAAGGCCGGGGTCACGACTCTGGTGACGATCTCGCTGCCCACGTCCCTGGCGGTGGAGCGCGCGCGCGCGGCGGGGCTATCGCTGTGGGTTCTGGCGCGTCATGACAGTGTCATTTGCGTCACTTCGCGGTAGGCTGCAGGCTTATCCGGGTCAAAATCCTTTAATCGCGTGTCTGATCCCTTGCTCTGGCCCTATCGCTTGGGGCAAGGGAATGGGTCATGTGGCGCCTTTACCAATTTCCGCTTTGTCCTTTCTCCCGCAAGGTCCGTCTCGTCATGGGCGAGAAGGGGATTGCCTATGAACTGTGGCGCGAAAACCCGTGGGACATGCGCGACGAATTTCTGAACCTGAACCCGGCGGGGCGCACCCCGGTGTTGCAGGACCCGGAAAAGGGGCTGGCGCTGGCCGACAGCCGGGCGATCTGCGAATATCTGGAGGAAACCGTAGAGCGCAGCCCGCTGATCATCGGCACGGCGGCGGCGCGGGCGGAAATCCGCCGCCTCGTTGCCATGTTCGATGAAAAGTTCTTTGCCGATGTCACCGGGCCTTTGCTGCAGGAGCGGATGATGAAGCGGCTGGTGCTGCGCCAATCGCCCGATTCGCGCGTGCTGCGCGAGGCGATGCGGCTGGCCCATGATCACCTCTATTACATCGACTATCTGGTCGATACGCGGCCATGGCTGGGCGGGGCGACGCTCAGCCTTGCCGATCTGGCGGCGGCGGCGCAGATCTCGGTCTGCGACTATCTGGGCGGGCTGGACTGGAGCGGGCATGAGCAGGCCCGCACATGGTATTCGGTGTTCAAGAGTCGCCCCAGTTTCCGCCCTCTGCTGGCCGAGCGGATGGAAGTGATCCAGCCGCCCAGCCATTATGCCGACCTGAACGCTTGATACGCCGATCTGGCGGCTGGTGAAGGACAAGGGGGCGCTCGTCAGGCACTTTGGCATGTAAAATCATGATTAATTGATCAATTTCGTGCTGCCTTTGCGGCCGTGCGCTGGTTTGCGCGCGTTGACCGCCGGCCGAGAGGCCGCAACCCCGCCGATGACGGGCGGTGTGAGTGCCATTTGCAGCTATATTTCGCAAGGCAGACCTTAACCATGCGAAATTGGTTATAAAAACCGCATATAATGTTAGATTATTTCAACAACTTATAACTATTGAATTGACCCCCTGCTGCTTCGTTGCAACAAATGTGACTGAATTGCAACATTGGCGCAATATTTAACTAACAGGTATGTCAGCTTCTTTACCGCAGGCCGCCTCGGCGGCAAGAGATCACCATTGCTCTGTCATCGTGCGGAGGCGTGCCGAGCAGACTTCCGGGGCAACGGGAAGTCTGCCGAGAACCGCTCGCCAAACGGATGGGGCTTTGTCCGGGCCCGCCGAATGCGGCTGGTCTCGCGCCACGCGCGCAACAAAGGGGTGAACATGAAAACGAACCTTGTTAACGGATTGAGGCATGGCGCCGCGCCGCTGGTGATGAGCATCGCCATGCTGGCCGGTCCGGCCTATGCCCAGCAGGCGTCCATCACCGATGGTCCGCCCCCCGCCCCGGCCGCCGAGGTTGACACCTCGGCCACGATCGTGGTGACGGGTACGCGCATCGTCAATCCGAACCTGAAATCGGCCGCGCCGATCACCACCGTGTCGGCAATGGACCTCAAGGTGGCGGGTACGACCCGCACCGAAGACATCCTCAACCAGCTGCCGCAGGTGTTTGCCGCGCAGTCCTCGACGCTGGCCAACGGCGCGAGCGGTACGGCCGAAGTCGACCTTCGCGGTCTGGGTCCCAAGCGTACGCTGGTGCTAATCAACGGTCGCCGCCTGATGGCGGGCGATCCCAGCCCGACCAGCAGCTCGGCCGCTGACCTTAACTTCATCCCGGCCTCGCTGATCAAGCGCGTGGACGTGCTGACGGGCGGCGCTTCGGCCACCTATGGCGCGGACGCGGTGGCGGGCGTGGTCAACTTTGTCATGGACAAGGACCTCAACGGCCTGCGCATCGACCTCAACGATGGTCTGTATCAGCACAACAACGGCTCGACCATGGTGCAGAGCCTGCTGAACGCGCGCACCGCGGGCGGCGCTTCGGGCTATGACTATCCCAGCGGCAACACCACCGGCGGCAACAGCGTCGATGCCACGATCTCGTTCGGCACCAAGTTTGCCGACGGCGCGGGCCACCTGATGGCCTATTTCGGCTATCGCCGTGCCAATGCTGTGCTTCAGTCGTCGCGCGATTTCTCGAAGTGCACGATCCAGAACCGCACGAACAACCGTTCGGGTCTGCAGTGCGGCGGTTCGGCCACCTCGGCCAATGGTAACGCCTTCTACTTCACCCCGGGCAGCGGTTCGTCCTCGACCGTAGGCACGCTGGGCAATGGCACGTTCACGCCGGGCGCTCTGACCCGCTACAACTTTGCCCCGCTCAACTACTTCCAGCGCCCCGATCAGCGTTACACCGCCGGTCTGTTCGCCGACTATGAAATCAATTCGGCTCTGAAGCCCTATCTTGAATTCATGTTCATGGACGACCACACGGTGGCCCAGATCGCCCCCTCGGGCGACTTTGGCAACACGCAGACGATCAACTGCGACAACCCGCTGATGAGCGCGCAGCAGCGGTCGAACATCTGCACCCCCGCTAACATGGTCATGGGCTATCTGGGCAACTATCCGGTTGTTCCGGCCATTTTTGCCACGTTCAACGCGACCACCCAGTCGCAGGTGACGCCGGCATCCAATGCCAACACGGCCTATTTCCAGTTGCTGCGCCGTAACGTTGAAGGCGGCGCGCGCATCAACGATCTCCAGCACACCTCGTTCCGCACCGTTATTGGTTCGAAGGGTGATCTGGGTCATGGCTGGGCCTATGACGCCTATTTCCAGTATGGGCGTACCAATTACAACCAGATCTATTCGAACGAATTCTCGGCCCAGCGTCTGGGTTATGCGCTCGATGTCGTGACCGGCCCGACCGGCACGCCGGTTTGCCGCATTTCGCTGACCTATCCTTCGTCGGGCTGCGTTCCCTACAACATCTGGTCGGGCACGCCTTCGGCCGCCGCGCTGTCCTATCTGAGCGCGACCGGCTTCCAGAACGGCTATACCAGCCAGACGGTTCTGTCGGGCACGATCACGGGTGACCTTGGCACCTACGGTATCAAGTCGCCGCTGGCCAGCGACGGCGTGAACATCGCGCTGGGTATCGAACGCCGCACCGAAAAGCTGGCGCTCAACACCGACACCTCGTTCCAGACCGGCGACCTGACCGGCCAGGGCGCGCCGACGCTGCCGATCAACGGCGGCTATCACGTGACCGAACTGCTGGGCGAAATCGCGGTGCCGCTGGTTGACCGCATGCTGACCTTCAACGGCGGTTTCCGTTATTCGGATTACGCGATCAACAACGGCAAGGGTTACAAGACCGGCACCTACAAGCTGGAACTGGACTTTACCCCGATCGAGGACATCCGCATCCGCGCCAGCCTCAACCGTGCGGTGCGTGCGCCCAACATTCAGGAACTGTTCCGCGCCAACTACGTCGGCCTCGACGGCACCACCGATCCTTGCGCGGGCAAGACGATCACGGCCGCCGACACGGGCTGTCTCGCACAGGGCCTGCGCGTGGGTCAGTATGTGACGCCGAACCCGGCGGCGCAGTATAACGGCTTCCTGGGCGGCAATGCCAACCTGCGGCCGGAAAAGGCCACCACCAAGACTGTCGGCGTGGTGCTCACCCCGCATATGGTTCCGGGTCTGTCGCTGAGCGTCGACTATTTCGACATCAAGATCAATCAGGCCATTCAGGCCTATGGCGCCGACGCCATCCTGGGCGCCTGCAACGCGGGCAGCACGCTGGCTTGCGGTCTGGTCAAGCGTAATGCGGCCGGTTCGCTGTGGCTGTCCTCGGACGGCTATGTCATCGATCTTGATAACAACGTGGGCTGGGTCAAGACTTCCGGTTTCGAAGTCAACGCCAGCTACTCGAAGAACATCGGCGCCTGGGGCAAGCTCAGCGGCAGCCTGACCGGCACCGCGCTGAGCGAGAAGTCGACCTACAATGGTCTGTCGCCCGCTTATGACTGCGCCGGTTATTATGGCCCGACCTGCGGCGTGCCCGCGGCCACCTGGCGCCACAAGGCCCGCCTGACCTGGTCGACGCCCAAGAACATCGACGTGTCGGTGACCTGGCGCTATGTCGGTTCGGTCAACGTGGAATACATGAACCCGTCGGCCACGCTGTCGAACTCGACCTACAGCCTGTATAACAACAAGCTGCCGGCGATGAACTACATCGACCTGTTCCTGACGGGCAAGGTCACCAAGAACCTGTCGGTTCGCGGCGGTATCAACAACCTGTTCGACAAGGATCCGCCGCTGGTTTCCTCGGGCGGCACGGGCGTGGCCAGCGCCTGCGCCTCGGTCTATTGCAATGGCAATACCTATCCGGGCGTGTATGACTCGCTGGGTCGCTATATGTTCGTTGGCGCCACGATCAATTTCTGATCCTTTGCGCATAACGTGATGATGGGCAGCGGCGGCTTCTCCTTCGGGAGGGGCCGCCGTTTGCTTATGATGGAAGGGGAATTTTCGTGAGCCTTGATGCCGGCGGGATGACACAGGCCGATGAGCAGGAGGCGATCCGGCAGATTGCCGGTCTGGCCCGCGCCGGGCGGATGAACGAGGCGGCGGTGGCCGTGCGCCGCGCGGCTGCGCGCGGGGCGGGCGGAACGGTATTTTCCGCGCTGGCCGGGGCGGTGGAGTTTCATCGCGGGCAATTTGCCGAGGCGATTCCCCATCTGCGCGCCGCCCATCTGGCCCAGCCTGCCGACAACACGGTGCGCGCCAATCTGGTCGAGGCGCTGTATCGCACCGGGGCGGGGGATGCGGCGCTGGCGCTGTGCGATGAAGCGGCGGCGCGGGCCGATCGGTCTTTGCGGCTGGCGCGGATCGGCGGCCATCTGGCGCAGGAGGCGGGGGATTTCGCCCGCGCCGCCGCGCTCTACGGCATCGCCTTGGCGGGCGATGGGCGCGACTGGTCGGGGTGGAACAATCTGGGCAATGCGCTGGGGGCGCTGGAGGATTGGGATGGTGCGGTCTCGGCGTTGCGCCGGGCGGCTGAGCTCGTGCCCGATTCCGCGCCGGTGCGGCTCAATCTGGCCAAGACGCTGATCGAGGCGGGGCAGGGCGAGGAAGGCGAGGCTATGCTGCGCGCGCTGGTGCGCGAATTTCCGCAGGAGGCCGCGCCCCTTTACGCGATGTTTGATGTGCTGCGCCTTGCCGGCGATGCCGACGGGGCGCATGAGGCGATGACCAAAGCGGCGCGTCTGGCCCCCGATGATGCGCAGGTTCAGGCCGATTTTGGCCAACATGCCGCCATGATGGGCCTGTTTGACCAGGTGGAGGCCCCTTTGCGCCGAGCAGTGGCGCTTGACCCCTCGATTGCGCAGGCGTGGGTCGGTCTGGCCAGCCTGCTGGAACGGCTGAACCGCGAGGAGGAGATCGAACCGCTGCGCGAGGCGGCGCAGGCGCATGTCGATGCCGCCTCGCTCTCGTTTATCGACGCGCTGCGCCACAAGCGCGCCCACCGCTATGACGAAGCGCTGGCCGCGCTGGAGGCGGCGGGCGAGGAAACGGTGACGGCGGCGCAGCGCTATCACCTGCGCGGGGTGCTGCTCGACCGGCTGGGGCGCTATGACGAGGCCTTTGCCGCCTTTGCCGCGATGAATGCCGAATTTGCCGCCGATCCTACCGATCCGCGTGGTCGCGGGGCGCGCTATCGCGGCGAGATTGACGAAGGGACCGCCTTGCTGACGCCTGCGTGGCGTGCGGGATGGAGCGAGTTTTCGCCCGAACCGAGCCGCCCCGCGCCGATCTTTCTCTTGGGCTTCCCGCGCTCGGGCACGACGCTACTCGACACAATGCTGATGGCCGAGCCGCGCGTGCGCGTGCTGGAGGAAGCGCCGATCATTGCCGAGATCGAGGCGCAATTGGGGGGCATCGCCGCCCTGCCGGGCCTGAGCGCGGCGCAGATCGAGGAGGCCCGCGCGCTCTATTTCGCCCGCGCCGCGCAATTGGCTGAACTGGCCCCCGACAGCATCGTGCTGGACAAGCATCCGATGCATTTGCGCCATGCGCCCACGATTGCCCGCCTGTTTCCCGAGAGCCGCTTCATTCTGGCCCTGCGCCATCCTTGCGATGTGGTGCTGTCCTGCTGGTTGACCAATTTCCGGCTGAACAATGCGATGGCCAGCTTCCTCGATCTGGGCGATGCCGCCGCGCTCTATGAAGCCGCCTTTGGCCAGTGGGAAAAGGCGCGCTCTGTGCTCAACCTGCCGGTGGGCGAGGTGGTGTATGAGCGGCTGGTCGAGGATAAGGACGCCGAATTGCGGCCCCTGTTCGACTGGCTGGGGCTGGACTGGCCCGAAGGGGGCGTGGACCATCGCGAGGCGGCGCGTGCGCGCGGCACGGTCATCACTGCCAGTTATGCGCAGGTGACCGAGCCGATCTATAAGCGCGCCGCCGGGCGCTGGCGGCGCTATCAGGCGCATCTGGCCCCGGTGGCCGCGCGCCTGTCGGGTTGGATCGAACGCTTTGGCTATGGCGATCAGGCATGAGCGCGGTCGAGGCCATGGTTCGCGCAGGCGATCTGGCCGGGGCGGCGGAGCGATTGGAGCAGGATCTGGCCGAGGCGCCCGACCTGACGCGCTATCTGCAACTGGCGGGCCTGCGCCGGGCTTTGCGCCAACCGCATCGGGCCTTGCGGGCGGTCGAGGCCGGGCTGGCGCTGGCGCCGCTGGATTTCATGGCGCTGTGCATGCGGGCGGGATTGCTGGAGAGCATCGGCGATCCTTCGGGGGGCCGCGCATGGGACGAGGCGCTGGCGCAAAGGCCCGAGGGCGATCTGCCGCCGCCGCTGCTGGCCGCGATGGCCCATGGCGAGATTTTGCGCGACGCATGGCGGGCCGAGCGCGCCGCGCAGATGGCCCGCGCCACCAAGGCCAGCGAAGAAGTCGGCGGCGATGAGGCATGGCGCATCGCTCGGTTCCGCAGCAACACCTTGCGCCAGACCCGCCCCTATTATTCCGAGCCGACCCATTTCTTCTTTCCCGGCCTTGCCATGCGCGAATATCACCCGGCCGAGCGTTTCCCATGGCTGGCCGATCTGGCCGAGGCGACGCCGGCGATCCGCGAGGAAATGCTGGCCGTGATGCATTCCGACCGCGCCGAACTCGCCCCCTATATCCAATATGCCGAGCATCAGGCGCTGCGCCAGTGGCAGCCGTTGAACCACAATCCCGACTGGACCGCGATCCATCTGATCCGCCGGGGCGAGGTGGTCGCCGCCAATGCCGCGCAATGCCCGGTCACGATGGAGCTGCTCTCGCGCATGCCCCAGCCCGATATTCCCGGCGCTTCGGCCAATGCGCTGTTTTCCCTGCTGGCGCCGCACACCGCGATCCCGCCCCATGTCGGCGTCAACAATGCGCGGCTGCTGTGCCATGTGCCGCTGGTGGTGCCCGCTGGCTGCTGGTTTCGCGTGGGGGCCGAAACGCGGATGTGGCGAGAGGGCGAGCCTTTCGTGTTTGACGATACGGTCGAGCATGAGGCGATGAACCCCAGCGACCACCTGCGCGTGGTGATGATTTTCGATATCTGGCACCCGGATCTGACGCCGGGGGAACGCGACGCGGTGCGCGCCATCGTGGCGCAGGAAACCGCGGCCGGAAATTTGGGCTAAGATTGAAACAAGGAGCAGTGTGATGAAGCATCGTTGGATGGTGATGGCGGCGTCTTTGGCGATGGTCCCCGCCGCATCGGGGGCGCAGACGGTGTTTGACGCGCCTTCGCCGTTGCCGTTTCATGCGCCCGATTTCGCACGCATCAAGGATGCCGATTTCCAGCCCGCGATCGAGCGCGGCATCGCCCTGCGCCGCGAGGAAATCGCCAAGATCGCCGCGAACCCGGCCGCGCCCACATTTGCCAACACGATCGAGGCGATGGAACGTTCGGGCCAGATGCTCGACCGCGTGCTGCAGGTGTTTTCCGCGCTGACGGGGGCCAATACCAACGATACGCTGGACGAGGTGGACCGCATCACCTCGCCCAAGCTGGCGGCGTTGAATGATGAGGTGGCGCTGGATGCGCGGCTGTTTGCCCGCGTGAAAAAGCTGCATGATACGGCGGCCAAGCTGAAACTTACGCCCGAACAGCGTCGCCTCCTTGATCGCACCTATGAGGGCTTTACCCATAGCGGCGCGCTGCTGGACGAGGCGGGCCAGACCCGATTGAAGGCGATCAACCAGCGCCTCGCCACGCTTTCGACCGAATTTTCGCAGAAATTGACGGCTGGCACGCGTGAGGCCGCGCTGGTCGTGACCAACAAGGCGGCGCTGGCGGGCCTGTCCGAGGGCGAGATTGACGCGGCGGCCAAGGCTGCGCAGGATAAAAAGCTGCCCGCCGGTTCCTATGCGCTGCCCTTGCAGAACACGACGCAGCAGCCGCAACTGGAAAGCCTGAGCGATTCCGCAACGCGCAAGGCTTTGTTCGAGGCGAGTTGGACCCGCAGCGAGCGCGGCGATGCCCATGACACGCGCGCGATGATCGCCGAAATGGCCCAATTGCGCGCTGAAAAGGCCAAGCTGCTGGGCTACAAGAACTTCTCCGATTATCAGCTCTATGACCAGATGGCCAAAAACGGCGCCAATGCCCGCGCCTTCATGGCCAAGCTGGCCCCTGCGCTGCGCGCCGCGCAGGAGCGGCAGGTCAAGGAACTGGCCGCCTTGATCGCCAAGGATGGCGGCGACACCAGCGTCAAACCGTGGGACTGGCAGAAATATGCCGCGCAAAGCCTGAAGGCCAAGCTCTCCTTTGACCCCGGTTCGGCCAAGCCCTATTTCGAGATCAACCGGGTGATGGAAGACGGCGTCTTCTATGCCGCCAACCAGCTTTACGGCCTCACTTTCAAGCGCCGCACCGATCTGCCCGTCTATCAGGAGGATGTGCGCACCTACACCGTCTATGACAAGGACGGCAAGGAATTGGGCCTGTTCTATTGGGACCCGTGGAAGCGGGACAACAAGCAGGGCGGGGCATGGATGAGCAATTTCGTCGGCCAGTCGGGCATGATCAAGACCAAGCCGGTCATTTACAACGTCGAAAACTTTGCCAAGCCGGGGGCTGGACAGCCGCTGCTGGTCAGTTTTGATGATGTCATCACCATGTTCCATGAATTCGGCCATGCGCTGCACGGCCTGCTCTCGGACCAATATTATCCCAGCCAGTCGGGCGCCAACACTGCCCGCGACTTTGTCGAATTCCCCAGCCAGTTCAACGAGAACTGGGCCACCGACCCCAAGGTTCTGGCCCATTATGCGCGCCATTATCAGACCGGCGCGCCGATGCCCGCCGCCATGGTGGAAAAGCTGAAGGACCTGCGCCGCATCGATCAGGGCTATGATCTGGGCGAGGTGGTGGCGGCCGCCATGCTCGATATGGACTGGCACGCGCTGCCTGCCGATGCGCCGCGTCAGGATGTCGATGCGTTCGAGGCCAAGGCGCTGGCTGCCACGGGGCTGGACACCGCCCATGTTCCGCCGCGCTATCGCTCCAGCTATTTCCGCCACATCTGGGCCAATGATTATGCCAGCGCCTATTACGCCTATCTGTGGACCCAGATGCTGGACCATGACGCCTATGACTGGTTCGTCCACCATGGCGGCCTGACCCGCGCCAATGGCGAGCGTTTCCGTGCCATGGTGCTCTCGCGCGGATCCTCGCGCGATTATGCGGCCATGTACAAGGGCTTCACCGGGCGCGATCCTTCGGTGACGCCGATGCTGCGCGCCAAGGGCCTGATCGACTGACCCTCCCTTTCCCCCATCAGAAGGTTTGAGACATGAAATATTCGCCTTTGCTGGCCGCTCTCCTGCTGGGTGCCGCCCCCGTTGCCCAAGTGCCCGCGCTGGCCGCCGCCCCTGCTGCCAAGGTTCCCGTGGTCAAGGTGCCGCCGATTGACGTGGCGCTGATGAAGGACACGGTCAAAACCCTTTCCGCCGACGATATGGAAGGGCGCGGCCCCTCCACCGCCGTTGAGCCCAAGGTGCTGGACGCGATCATTGCCCGCTTCAAGGCGGCGGGGCTGAAGCCGGGCGGCGAAAAGGGCGGCTGGCTGCAAACCGTGCCGACCGTGGAAATGACCGTGGCGCAAAGCAGCCCGCTGACCATCGGCGGTGTCGGCTTTGTGCGGGGCAGCGATTTTGTCGCCACCAGTTTCCGCCATGTGCCCCACACGGAGATCAAGGACAGCGATCTGGTCTTTGTCGGCTATGGCATCAACGCGCCCGAACTGGGCTGGAACGATTACGCGGGCGTCGACATGCACGGCAAGGTGGCCGTCATCCTGATCAACGACCCCGATTATGCCGCCAAGGACGAGGTGGGCCTCTTCAAGGGGCGCCGCATGACCTATTACGGGCGCTGGACCTATAAGTATGAAGAAGCGGCCCGGCAGGGCGCGCGCGCGGCGCTGATCGTGCATGACACCTATCCGGCCGCCTATGGCTGGAATGTGGTGCAGTCGAGCTGGTCCGGCTCGGAATATTACGTGGCCCGGCCTGACAATGCGATGGATCAGACCGAGGCCAATGGCTGGATCCAGATGGGCGTGGCGAAGAAGGTCTTTGCAGCGGCGGGCAAGGATTTTGCGGCCCTGTCCGAAGCGGCGAAGCAAAAGGGCTTTAAAGCCGTGCCGCTGGGGCTCAAGGCCAGCCTGTCGTTTGACAGCACGCTGCGCCGCTCCGAATCGCACAATGTCGTGGGTATTCAAAAGGGCCGCGTGAAGCCCGATGAGGTGGTGCTTTATTCGGCGCATTGGGATCACCTTGGCCATTGTGAAAAGGACGCCAAGGGCGATGGCATCTGCAACGGCGCGGTGGACAATGCGACCGGCGTTGGCGCGCTGGTGGCGCTGGCCAAGGCCAATGTGAAGGCAGGCCCGGCGCGGCGCAGTCAGGTGTTCGTCGCGCTCACGCTGGAGGAATCGGGCCTGCTGGGCAGCGAATTCTATGGCCAGAACCCGCTCTATCCGCTGGCGAAAACGGTGGGCGGGGTGAACATGGACGCGCTGGCCCCCATCGGCCGCGCGCGCAATTATGCCATCACCGGGGGCGACAAATCCGACCTCACCGGCATTTTCCGCGCCGTGCTGAAGCAGGAAGGGCTGTATGAAAGCCCCGAGGATCATTCCGAACGCGGCCACTACTACCGCTCGGACCACTTCAGCCTGGCCAAGCGCGGCGTGCCCATGTTCGACATCGCACGCGGGCAGGACCTGTTCGCGGGCGGTGCCAAGGCCGGCGCTACCGCCACCGAGGACTATGTCGAACACCGCTATCACCAGCCCTCGGACGAATATTCGGATAGCTGGGACTGGTCCGGCATCACGCAGGACGTGAAGGTCTTTTACAAGCTGGGGCGGATTCTGGCCGACGGCTCGATGTGGCCCAACTGGCACAAGAGCGACGAGTTTCGCGGGATTCGCGATGCGAGTTTGAAAAGCGGGAAGTGAGGTTTTTAAGGGTTTAAGGGGCCTCCGGCGGGCAAAGGGCGGGGGCCCTTTGCAATCCCGGTAATGGGGTGGTGGAAGGTTGGCGAGGGGGTGTTTGGGGGTGATGTTTAAAGCCTGCGGCGCGGTGAAGGCATCGCTGTCCGCGCCGCAGGCCTTATTCCTGAACCGGCGCGTCCAACATCCAACGCCGAACCCTTGGCGCGACGAAGACAGAAATGGGAGCGCGAGGGTCTAGACCCTCGCATTTCCCCCTTAAATCCCTTGTTCAAAGCACACGAAAAAGCCCGGCGGGTCATCCCCACCGGGCTTTTTCACATCAACCCAAAGGGCCGATTAAGCGGCGACGGCAGCCTTCTTGGCCAGCTCGCGCTTCACCTTGACGGCGCGCGGGCTGAGCTTGTCGTCGGAGCTCTTGAGCAGCCAGTTGTCGAGGCCGCCCACGTGTTCCACCGAACGGAGACCGTGGGTCGAGACGCGGAACTTGAAGCTGCGGTCAAGACCTTCGGAAAGCAGCGTGACGTTCTGCAGGTTGGGCAGAAACACGCGCTTGGTCTTGTTGTTGGCGTGGCTGACGTTGTGGCCGACCTGGCGGCCCTTGCCAGTCAGTTCGCAAATACGGGACATGGGTGCTACTCGCTTAAGAAAGAATCCGATGACCCGCAATAAAGGCGGGTGAGGGGGCGCGCATAACGATTCGTGTGGAAAAGGTCAAGTTGCCTTGGGCCTTTTGCCGGGCTAACCCTTGCCTTTATGACGCGATGGCCACTTCCCGCCCCGATGCGCCGGGCTTTTGACGAGGCGCGGGCGGCCGCCGGCGCCGGAGAAGTGCCGATTGGCGCGGTGGTCGTCAAGGATGGCGTGGTCATTGCCGCGGCTCATAATTTGCCGCGCACCCAATGCGACCCCACCGCCCATGCCGAAATATTGGCGATTCGCGCCGCCGCGCGCGCGCTGGGCAATGAACGGCTCGACGGCTGTGACCTGTGGGTCTCTCTGGAGCCCTGCGCGATGTGTGCGGGCGCGATCGTCCATGCGCGCATCGCCCGCCTCTATTACGCCGCCGCCGACCCCAAGGGCGGCGCTGTGGCCCATGGCGGGCGGATCTTTGACCAGCCCACCTGCCTGCATCGCCCCGAGGTCTATTCCGGCATGGGCGAGGACGAGGCGGCGCAGATGCTGCGGGATTTCTTTGCGGCCCGCCGTTAAGCGGGTTTGCGCAGGGTCGGGATGATGAACAAGTCGCTGCTCGACGGCGCGGGGCAGGCCTTGGGCACAAAGCTGCCCTTTTCGATGCCCTTGGGCTCAAAGCACAGATGGACCTGTTTCAGCCACACTTTGCCCGAACCATCGGTGGCGGGCATGGTCTGGACCTGAATGGCCTTTTCATTGTCCTTGAACATCGGATTGGCGTCCACAAAGGCATGGATCACCGCGTCCGACACCATCCGCCCGTCCTTGGCCAGCTTGTAGAGGTCGGGCTTTTTCAGCTTGGCATAAAGGCGCGCCGCGCTCTGCCAATAGGCGCCGCCGCTGGTCCACGGGCCGCAGGCGCCGTGCTTTTTCCATTCATGCATCTGCGTGGCGGCCGAGGGCATGATGCAAAGATGCTTCTGCAATTGCGGCAAAGTGGGCGCGGGAGCCTTGGTGGCGCACCATTGCGGCCAGTTGCCCTCGCCCGCCCCCGTTTCGCCCCACAGGCCATGGACGACAAGGCCGAAAGGCGGCTTGTCCTGACCGCATTGCAGCTTGTCGCCCGGATCCTTGAGCGGCCCCTTGAGGCCCGCGCAATAGGACGGGGTCCAGCTCATGACAAAGCTGTAGACGTTGATCGGATGTTTGGTGATCGGCCTGACCGGCTCGCCGCCGGGGCGCGAGATCTTGGGCAAGGTGTCAACCTGGGCGGCAACGCATTGCTGCGCCATCGCCTGGGCGGGGATCAGCGAAAGAGCAAGCGTGGTCAGGATCAGACGCATTCACACCTCCTGAAAATCAAGGCCGATATCGGCGGCAGGCGCGCTCTGCGTCAGACGGCCGACGGAAACATAATCGACGCCCGATGCAGCAATCGCCTCGATCGTATCGAGCCGGACCCCGCCGCTGGCCTCGCAAGGGGCGCGGCCTGCGACCTGAGCCACCGCGCGCGCCAGCATATCGGGCCCCATATTGTCGAGCAGCAGATGCGTCGCGCCCGCCGCCAGCGCCGGTTCGATCTGGTCGAGGTGATCGACCTCGCAGATGATGCTGGCGATGCCCGCCGCCTTGGCGCGGGCGACCGCAGGGCCGACGCCGCCCGCGATGGCGACATGGTTGTCCTTGATCATCGCCGCATCCCACAGGCCCATGCGGTGGTTGGTGGCCCCGCCCATGCGCGTCGCGTATTTTTCCAGCACGCGCAGGCCGGGAATCGTCTTGCGCGTGTCGAGCAGGGTGGCCTTGGTGTTGCCCCCCGGACCCGACATCGCATCCACATATTCGCGGGTCATGGTGGCGATGCCCGAGAGGTGCTGCACGGTGTTGAGCGCGCTGCGCTCGGCCGTCAGCAGGGCGCGGCCCATGCCGGTGATGCGCATCAGATGGGTGCCGGGCGAAACGCGGTCGCCGTCCTGCACCAACAGCTCGATGTCGGCATCGGGGTCGAGATGGCGGAAAAAGGCCGCCGCAATTGGCAGGCCCGCCACGGTGATCGCATCGCGGCTGTCCATCACGCCGACAAAGCGCGCATCGGCCGGGATCACGCTCTCGCTCGTCACATCGCGCCCGCCGCCGGGCCAGCCTTCGCCAAGATCCTCGGCGAGGGTGGAGTGGATGAAGGCGGCCAGATCAAAGCCGGCCAGTTCGAAGCCTTGGAGGGTGAAGGTCATGGGGAGGCTATAGAAGATGGATGATGCGAGGGTCTAGACCCTCGCGCTCCCATTACTGTCTTTGTTGCGCATCGGGTTCGGCAGCGGGCAAAGGACGCGCCGTTTCAGCAATAAAGCCTGCGGCGCGTCAAA
Source organism: Novosphingobium sp. KACC 22771 (assembly GCF_028736195.1). Classification (GTDB taxonomy): domain Bacteria; phylum Pseudomonadota; class Alphaproteobacteria; order Sphingomonadales; family Sphingomonadaceae; genus Novosphingobium. The sequence goes on from NZ_CP117881.1 coordinate 397,820, forward strand.
GGCATCGCTATCCGCGCCGCAGGCCTTAAAACCCATCGCGCTTTGCCGCCAACCAAGCGCCACCCCCTTAATGGGATTGCAAAGGGCCCCCGCCCTTTGCCCGCCGGAGGCATTTTAAACCCGCGCGCAAATCAATGCACAAACCGCGCCACCACATCGCGATAGGACCGCGACACCTTCACATCGGCCCCGGATTCGAGAACGAGGAAGCATTCGCCATTGGTGTGGGGCTTAACCTGCCGCACCAGATTGAGGTTCACGATCCACGAGCGATGCACCCGCTGGAACACGCGCGGGTCGAGGCGGCGTTCAAGGTCCTTCATCGTTTCGCGCAGGATCATCGAATTGTCGGCGGTATAGATGACCATATAGTCGCCCGCCGCCTCGATGCGCTCGATGCTGTCGACATCGACGCGGAAGATCTGGCCGCGATCCTTGATATTGAGCAGCTTTTCATAGCGGTCGCCGCCGGTGTCGACCTGTTCGTCCTCCATCGCGTCCATGGCATCGGGCGCCACTTCGGCCAGCACGTTTTTCAGCTTCTCGGCCTCTTCGGAGGCGCGCTTGTCGGCAAGGCGCTGGCGCACGCGGTCCAGCGTGTCGGCAAGGCGGTCCTCGTCCACCGGCTTCATCAGATAGTTCACCGCATTGGCCTCAAAGGCGCGCACGGCGTGTTCCTGATAGGCGGTGACGAAGACGAAGAGCGGCGGCTCGATTTCCATCACGCCCTTTACTACGGCAAAGCCGTCGAATCCGGGCATCTGGATGTCGAGGAAAACGAGGTCGGGCTTTTCGGTCTTGATCTTGCGGATCGCCTCGCGGCCATTGTTGCAGGTGTCGATGATTTCCACATCGGGGAATTTCTGGAGCCGCAGTTGCAGGCCCTGAATGGCCAGCTTTTCGTCATCGACGAGAATAGTGCGGATGGTCATGCAATCGGATCCTGCTGGTTGCCGCATTTCGCGGTTCGAGAGTCTTTGTAACGTCCTACTCTTCACACCGCCGAGGCTGAACGTGGGGTGACCGATGCGGACGCACTCGACGACTGGCGCTTTTCGAACGGTATTTCGATGGTGACGGCAAATCCGCCCTCTGGCGGTTCATACATATCAAACCTGTGGCTGGTTCCATAGGCCTGGGCCAAACGATCACGAATATTGGCAAGGCCGACCCCGGTCGATACCTGTTCGCGCCCGTCATAAGTGATGCCGCTGCTGCGCGTTTCGGCATTTTGCGCGGTCATGCCCGGCCCGGTGTCGGACACGGTGATGCGCAGATTTTGCCCCAGCAGGCCCGCCGCGATGGTGATTTCCGCGCCCGACTCCTGCGGCGAAACCGCATATTTGATCGCGTTTTCCACCAGAGGCTGGAGCAGCAGCGATGGCAGCAGGCCTTCCTTGCAGGATTCATCAATGCGGAAGGTGGTGCGCAGCCTTTCCTCAAACCGCATCCGCTCGATGTCGAGGTAGAGTTTGAGCGTTTCCACCTCCTGCGCCACGGTCACGCGCCCGGTGGGCGGGTTGATCAGCGTATAGCGCAGGAAGGAGGAAAGGCGCGTGAGCATCGCATTGGCCTGATCGGTCTGTTTGAGCAGGACCAGCGTGGAGATCGAATTGAGCGTATTGAACAGGAAATGCGGATTGAGCTGATAGCGCAGCATGGCCAGTTGCGCGCTGGTCGCCTGATTTTCCAGCCGGAGGAGCTGGTCGTTCTGCTCCTCGATCCGCAGGAAAAAGTTGATCGCGTAATAGAGCGCCGACCAGGCCCCCAGCAGCGTCGCGTCGAGATAGAACACGCCGATGAACAATTGCGCGAAACTGGCGATGCTGTCGGGCCGGTAAAGCGCGATCACCCAGCCGTCCATAAAGGCGTAGAGCGACACCGCAAACGGCAGCACCACCATCGTCACGCCCCATGTCAGCAAGGGGCGCTGGCCGATCAACTGATGATAGACCACCGCCAGCAGGAGCGAGATCGAAAAGCCCGTGATCGTGGCGATCAGCACGAGCACCAGAAAGCTGGCCGGTTGATTGTTGGCCAGACTGGACATCGCGCGCAGCAACATCGCGCCCGACCAGCCCAGCATCTGCAATCGCCAGAACGCCTTGTTCTTGTTGGCAAAGAAGGGTGAGGGGCGAAAGGGTAGCACAGCCATGACGCGAGGTTATCGCAGAAGCGGCGCGCCGGGGGAAGGGGTTACGCCCATTACCCCTTGATCGCCGAGGCCAGCGCGTCATAGCCCACCGCCCCGCCAAGGATCTTGCCGCCCGCGATCCAACTGGGCGTGCCGCCAAGGCCAAGATTGCGCGCCAGCGCCAGATTGCCCTCGATTTCGGCCTGCGTGGCCGGATCGGCCACCACTTTTTGCGCGGCGGTCATGTCCAAACCGGCGCTTTGCGCGGCCGCCGCGATGGTCTGGGCGTTCGGGCGCCCGGCGGCAAACATCGCCTTGTGAAAGGCGGCAAATTTGCCCTGACGGCCTGCGGCCAGCGCCATTTTGGCCGCGTCCACGCTTTCGGGCGTCAGGATCGGCAATTGGCGGATCACCACCTGCGCCTGCGGATCGGCGGCGACCAGCTTGGCCACGTCCTCCTCGCTGGCCCGGCAATAGCCGCAGGCGTAATCCATGAATTCGACCAGCACATGGCGCCCTTGCGCATTGCCGATCACCACGCCGGGAAAGGGCTTCAACGCCTGCGGGGCGACCTGCGCCAATTGCTTTTCCGCCTCGCCCACCTTCAGCTTTTCGACGGCCTCGCTCAGGATTTCGGGGCGTTCGAGCAGCGCCTCACGCACCGCCTTGACCTGTCCGGCATGGCCAAAGGGCAGCATCGGGGCAAGGGTTGCGCCCACCAGACCGCCCGCCAGTCCGAACAGCGAGGCAAGGGCGATGGTGCGAAACTGAGACATGGAAAATCCTTATATCGTTGCGCTTCAGGCGTCCGCCTGAAGCTTTCGGCACCGGCCCTCTCTTTCGGCCCCTCTCCCCCGGTCCTGCCACCCAACAGGACACCTTACAGGGATGACAGGGCCGGGGGAGAGGGCCGGTGCCGCTCTGCTCTATTAGCGTTTTTTCGATTTTGCGAGATAGCTCTTGGCCTCCAGCGCAATATCCTCGGCGCGGATGGCGTCCGGCGATCCGGCGGCAAGGCCGTTCTTGGCGGCCTCGGCATTGACCATCGCCCCGCCCCAATTGCCCGAAAGCGAGGCCTGTTCGGCGCTGGCCAGACGGGCGCGGGGCAGGTCGCCGCTCTTGGCATAGGTGATACCCAGCACATACCAGGCAAAGGGATTTTCCCGGTCGCGCGCCACGGCGGCCTTCAATACCTTTTGCGCCTCGTCCAGATGCGCGCGCGAATTGACCAGATCGTCCTGCGCGATCAGCGCGTGGCCAAAGGTGGTGGCGATCAAGGGCTGGTTGCCGGTCAGCGCCGTTGCCTGTCGCAAGGGGCCAAGCGCCTCGGCCGGCTTGCCCGCCTCCAGCAGGATCTGGCCCTTCAATTCAAGGAAATAGGGATCGCGCGGGGCCATCGCCAACAGCTTGTCCGCCTCGCCCGTCGCCTTATCCAGATAGCCTTCCTTGTGATAGGCATAGGCACGGGCATAAAGCGCGGGCACATTGTTCATATAGTCGGGAAAGGCCTGAAACGTGCTGGGCGGTTCGGCCAGATAGCCGTAGAGCTTGGCCTTCACCCGTTGAAAGCGTTCCTCCAGCGCCGGATCGCTGGGCGCGTTCCATGCGGGGTCTTTCTTGTACACGTCCTCCAGATAGGCGATGCGCTCATCGGTCAGCGGGTGGGTGGAATAGAAGCTCGCCTCGTCGCTATGGGTCATGCCATAGCGGTTTTCCATCACCAGCAGCTTGTGAAAAAACTCCAGCGAGCCGCGCCCGGACATGCCCGCCTTGGACAGGAAGGATGCGCCCGCCGCATCGGCGGCCTCTTCCTCGCCGCGGGTATAGGCCAGAAATTTGCCCATCGCGGCCTGTTGCCCGGCCATGAACACGCCCATCGCCGCCGCGCCGCCGCCCGCCGCGGCCGCCGCCGCGCCCAGCAACAGCGAGAGGATCGAGATATTGCCCGCCATCTTGGCCCCGCGATCATCGATCGCATGGCCGCCGACCACGTGGCCCAATTCATGCGCGATCACGCCCTGAACCTCCAGCGCGGAGGAAGCCTCATTGATCAGGCCCGAATGGATATAGACCGCCTGACCCCCGGCCACGAAGGCGTTGATCGAGGAATCATTGACCAGCACGATATCGACATTCTTGGGGTCCAGCCCCGCCGCGCGCACCAGAGGCGCGGCCATATCGCGAAACAAAGCCTCGGTTTCCGCATCGCGCAGCACCGATTGCGCCACCGCAGGCGTGGTGGCCAGCAGGCACACGGCAAGCGTGGCCACGGAGCGAAAGGCAGAGGCGAGCGCGGAACGGACTGACATGCTGGGATAAGACCTAGCATGGTTTGCCCTGAACCGCGCCTGAAGATTTATTCCGGCGTAAGCAGGCGCGTGGCCCGCGTCATCAGCGCCGGATCATCGCCCAGATCGCCCAGCAGCGCGATGGTGCCATCCTCCATCCGCCGGACCAGCACCACCGCATATTCCGGCCCCTCGGCGTTCAGCGCGGCCAGAGGGCGCGGGGTCAGGCGGTCGAGCGGATTGTCATTCTCGGCCTCGCTGGCGCTTTCATCGCGGCGCAACCGGCGCTCCTGCGCCACCACGCCTTTCAGGCCCCCGCTGGCCTGCGCCAGATGGTCGGCCATTGCGCCCTGTGGCAGGCCAAGGCGAAGCCCATGCGAGAGCGCGGTGGCATATTCGGTCAGCCGCGTCTTGTCGTAATCGGCGCCGAACACCAGCTTGACGATGGGCACCAGCGGCGCGCGCGGCTGGCCGACAAGGCCCTCCTGCGCCATCAGTTCGTGCAGCTCGCCCGGCTTGTCACGCGCGATCAGCGCGAAGTCATAGGCCCGGCCGATGGCGGCATACAGCGCCTGACGCGGGCGGTCCTGAGTGTTGGCGGCGGCATAGGCCAGATCGCGCGCCTCACTCAGCCAATCGGCCAGATCGCGCGCGGGGGCGGGGTTTATTCCGCCTTGCGGCCCGTCGGCCCATGCGGCCCATTGCGCCACGGTTTGCTCGGCGGTGGGGCGGGGGGGGCTCGCCTCGCCGCCGTCATGAAACGAGGCGCCCAATTCGCGGGCCAATTGTTCATTCAGCGAGGCGTCGGCCGCCTCCTTCCAGTTGACCACGCCCAAAACATAGCGGATCGGCCCGCCCAATTCCTCGGCAAAGGGCAGCAGCATGCCGCGATAGGCAATCATGGCCCCGCGGGCATTGAGGAATTCCTCCTCGAAACCGATCGGGGCCTGATTGGCGATGATCTGCATATATTGCCCGGTCAGGCGCGCCAGCATCGAATCGGCGGGCACCTGATCCAGCCGGGTGATGTCGCGCGCCACGCCGCATTCCTGCGCCAGCATCTCGCCCACAAAGCGGATGCGCGGATCGGCGGTGCTGTGGGCAAAATCGATCAGCACGGCCTGCGGGGCAATATCCTCGATCTGGTCAAGCTTGAGATCGGCAATCAGCGGCATGGTCTTGGCGCCCAGCAATTGGGTCCAATGGTCATAGGCGCGGATCTGCAGCCGTCGCTCGCCCTCGGCCACGACCACGGGGGGCAGATCGAGGAAATCATCCTCGTCCTCATCGGTGACCGGATTGATTCCGGCGTTGCGTTCGAAAAAGCTGCCCGCGCCGTCCATAATGTCGCTCCCGCCGATCCTTGCGAATGTTTAACGGGGGCCATAATCGCGCAACAGGGTAAAGCATTGGTTAAGTTGCGCCATTCGGTCAGAGCATTAAGAGGGTGAAAATGTCCCTAATCCCTTGTCGGTGCCGCAAATCCTGTCCCAAAACCGGAAATAGAGGCCGAAATTGGCGCGATAGATGTCGTGGTGGCGCTGGTGATGGGTGGCGGTGATGATCCATTGCCCGAGTCGCCCATGAACGATCCAGCGCGGAAATATCTCCCAGCCCATGTGGTTGGTCACGCCCATCACCGTCATGATGGTTAATACTATCGCCAAAGCGCCCACGTGTATGGGCACAAGAAACACCAGCAGCGGGATGACAAAGGCCTGGGTCAACGCCTCGGTGGGGTGAAAGGCCATGGCGGCCCATGCGGTGGGCGGGCGGCTGGCATGGTGGACCGCGTGAAACACGCGAAACACGCGCGGGGCATGCATCCAGCGGTGGCTCCAATAGAACCACGTGTCGTGGATCGCCAGATAGATCAGGATCGAAAGCGGCCAATACCACAGGGGCATGGCATGGATGTCTTCATAAATCCGCGTCCAGCCATGCGCGCGCCATCCCCATGCGACAATGCCCGCCGGAATGCCGAATATCACGCATGACAGCAGCGACCAGCCGATCTCGGCGCGGATCTGGCGGGAGAGGGGGGCGTAAAGGCCGGGCTGGCGCAGGCGCGTGGCCCAGGCAAAGCCGCCGCTGGACAGCAGATAGCGCAGCGAGACGATGAGCGTCATCGCCAGCGCCGAAATCAGGGCGGAGAGCAGGGTTGGGTCGGACATGGTCGGGCCTTATGCCGGGTTTGTCCGTCGGGGGAAATGGGGCGCAAGGGGCAATGCCCGCCCGCGCCCCCTATCGGATCGGTTAAAGAGGGAGTTTAGCTCAGCGCAATATCGGGCGCATCTTCCTGCTTCATGCCCACGACATTGTAACCGGCGTCCACATGGTGGATCTCGCCCGTCACGCCGCCGGCCAGATCGGAAAGCAGATAGAGGCCCGCGCCGCCCACATCCTCAATCGTGACATTGCGGCGCAGCGGCGAGTTCAACTCGTTCCATTTCAGGATATAGCGGAAATCGCCGATCCCGCTGGCGGCCAGCGTCTTGATCGGCCCGGCCGAAATGGCGTTGACGCGGATGCCCGCCGGGCCGCAGTCATTGGCCAGATACTTGACGCTGGTTTCCAGCGCCGCCTTGGCCACGCCCATCACATTGTAATGGGGCACGACCTTTTCCGCGCCGTAATAGGAGAGCGTCAGGATCGAGCCGCCATTGGGCATCATTTCCTGCGCGCGCTTGGTCACGGCGACCAGGCTGTAGGCCGAGATGTTCATCGTCATCAGGAAATTGTCGAGCGTGGTGTCGTAATAACGGCCGCGCAACTGGGTCTTGTCCGAATAACCGATGGCATGGACGACAAAGTCGATGGTTTCCCAACGTGCTTTCAGCGCGTCAAACGCCGCGTCCAGCGCGTCCATGTCCGACACGTCGCAATCGATCAGGAAATCGCTGCCAAGGCTCTCGGCCAGCGGCCCGACGCGCTTTTTCAGCGCCTCGCCCTGATAAGAAAAGGCCAGCTCCGCGCCATGCTCGTGCAACTTCTGGGCGATGCCCCAAGCCAGCGACTTATCATTTGCCAGCCCCATGATCAGGCCACGCTTGCCCTGCATCAGTCCGGTCATTCGTAATCTTCCCTCATGTTGTCGGACGCGCGCTTATCCGCCTGCCCTAACCAGTCGCGTTCTTCCGGCGTGATCGCCAGAGCCGCATTCAATTCCGCGCCTGTAACCAACCCAAGCCCGACAAGCCAGAAAAAGAACAAGGCAATCATCGATCCGGCAAGGCCGCCATAGGTCTGGTCATAGGTAAAGAGCCAGCGCAACAGCCAGGGCAGCACCAGCGAAACCGCCCCCCACCACAGCGTGACCAGCAAGGCGCCGGGCCATTTGGGATAGGCCGAGCGGCGATAGAATTCGGGCGTCAGAATAAAAAACAGCAGATAGAGCGAGCCAAACAGCACCACCATCGGCACCAGCCGCGACAGGCTGAGATTGAAGGCCATGGCCGAATCGCGAATCGTGGCCACCGGGATCATCTGCAGACTCGTGCTGATCGCCACCTGAAGATAAAGCGAGACCAGCAGCAGGATCACCGCCACCATCACCAGCCCCGATCCGGCCAGACGCCGCCGCCAGAAGGTCCGCTTGTTCGATGTCGTGCCATAGGCGCGGCGCAGGATATCGCGCACCGTCTCGATCAGGCTGGAGACCGTCCACAGCCCGGCCACCATGCCCACCCAGAGCAGCATGCCATGGCGCATTTCCACCACATCGCGCGCCACCGGTTCCAGCACCGAGGCCACCACGCGCGGCATCACCCGCAGCATCGAATGGATCAGATAGGACCGCTCGCTCGCCTCGCCCACCAGCGAGAAGAGGCCGCCCGCCACGATGAAAAAGGGAAAGATCGCCAAAATGGCCATATAGGCCAGATTGCCCGCATGGATGAACCCATCGCGCCAAACGCCCGTCACCACGCGCTGGATCACGGTAAAGGCGCGATAGCCCAGATGCGTGCGCAGCCGATTGCCCATGCCCCCGCGCATGCGGGCCACGCGCCGCCGCCGCGCCTCGGGCGTCAGATCACGCAGATGCACGTTGATGACAAACCCGCCGGTGCCAAGGGGAGGGAGCCTCCCCCTGCCGCCGGATTTGCCGAAACGAGGCACGTCCTTATCCGAATTTCGCGCGCAGATCGCGCGCATCCCGCCAGCCTTCCAGCCTTTGCGCCAGATCCGCATCGCCCTCGGGGAGCGCGATCTCCAGCGTCACGAACTGGTCGCCGCGCGTGCCGTCCTTGCGGGTAAAGCCGCGGCCCTTGATACGCAAAGTCTTGCCGCTCGAACTGCCCGGCGCCACGGTCAGCATGACGGCGCCATCGACGGTGGGCACCTTGACCTTGCCGCCAAACACCGCCTCGTCCAGAGCCACGGGGATATCGACGCGGATATCATCGCCATCGCGGCGGAAATAGGGGTGGGGCTGGATGGCGATGGTGATCATCGCATCGCCCGCGCCGCCGGGGCCCGGCTCGCCCTTGCCCGCCAGACGGATCTGCATCCCGTCCTCGACGCCCTTGGGCAATTTGACATCGACCGTCTTGCCGTCGGCGAGCGTGATGCGCTGATTGGCGCAGAGCGCGGCATCGGGCAGCGACACGGCAAGGCGATAGGCGCGGTTGGCGCCGCGCGGCGGAGGCGCCTGACGGCCAAAACCGCCGCCGCCGCCAAATCCGCCGCTGCGCCCGCCAAAGATGCCTTCGAAAATATCGCCGAAATCCATGCCTTCCGGCCCGGCCCCGCCGCCGCCAAAGCCGCGCTGGCCATTGCCGAAACCACCGGCGCCAAAGCCGCCGCCACCAAAGCCTGCGCCGCCGAATCCGGCCGGATTGCCCTCGCCGTCAATCTCGCCCCGGTCGAACTGGGCGCGCTTGTCCTTGTCGGTCAACAGGTCATAGGCGCGCGTCACCTCGCTGAAACGCTCGGCGGCCTTGGGGTTGTCCTTGTTGTGGTCGGGGTGCAATTCCTTGGCCAGCTTGCGATAGGCGGACTTGATGTCCTTCTCGCTTGCGCCGCGCGATACACCCAGAATTGCATAAGGATCTTGTGCCATGCCCGCCTAGCTAGGATGGCAAGGCCCGCCCTGCAAGGTATCAGATCAAATGGATGATGCCCTTTTCGCCGCTTTCGTGATCGGGCAAACTGGCCTAACGGCGCAGACAGGCGCAATTCTAGACGGAAACAACGGATATGAGTTCGGAATCAGACGCGATTGTCGGCGGCGATCCCTTCGCCCTGTTCGACGCATGGTTTGCCGAGGCGAAGAAATCCGAGCCCAACGACCCCGAAGCGGTGGCGGTGGCCACGGCCACGCCCGATGCCTTCCCCTCGGTGCGCATGGTGCTGATGAAGGATCACGGGCCCCAATTGCTGGGTCCGCGCGGAGGCTTTGTGTTTTACACCAACAGCCACAGCCGCAAGGGCGGCGAATTGCTGGCCAATCCCAAGGCCGCCATGCTGTTTCACTGGAAAAGCCTGCGCCGCCAGATCCGTATTGAAGGCGCGATCCATCAGGTGCCCGACGAGATGGCCGACGCCTATTTCGCCAGCCGCAGCCGCGATTCGCAATTGGGCGCCCATGCCAGCAACCAGTCCGCGCCACTGGCCTCGCGCGCGGCGTTTGTCGCCGATATTGCCCGCGTGACGGCGCGCCATCTGATCGGGCCGGTGCCGCGCCCGCCGCACTGGACGGGCTTCTGCCTTGTGCCCGAGGCGATGGAATTCTGGATGGACCGCGCCTTTCGCCTGCACGAACGCCGCCGCTTTGTCCGCACAGGTGAGGGCTGGACCAGCAGCCTGCTTTACCCGTAAAAGGCGCAACCATGGCCCAACACGATCATTCGGCGCTGAACCGCAGCGCAGCCTATGCCAGCATCTCGATGGCCCTGCTGCTGGTGGGTCTGAAGGGTTGGGCGGCGTGGACGACCGGCTCGACTGCGATGCTGGGCAGCCTTGCCGATACGCTGCTCGATCTGGTGGCGTCGCTGGCCACGCTGGCGGGGGTCTGGGTGGCGGGGATGCCCGCCGACAACAACCACCGCTTTGGCCATGGCAAGGCCGAGGCGCTCTCCGCCATGTTTCAGGTGCTGCTGATCGGGGCCTCGGCGATCGCGCTGGCGATCCATTCGGTTCAGCAGCTGATGTCGGGCGAGCGCACCGGATCGGCGGGCGATGGCATCCTGGTTTCGGTCATTGCGATTGCGGGCACGCTGGCGCTGCTGGCGTGGCAGCAATATGTGATCCGCCGCACGCGCTCGGTGGCGATTTCCACCGACCATCTGCACTATAAATCCGACCTGCTGCTCAACGTGGCGGTCATTGTTGCGCTGCTGCTCGACCAATATGCGGGCCTGACCAAGGCCGACCCGCTGTTTGGTCTGGGCATCGCGCTCTGGCTGGGCTGGGGCGCATGGCATGCCAGCGAGGAGGCCATCGAGCAATTGATGGACCGCGAATGGCCCGAGGACAAAAAAGCCCGCTTCGTCGAAGTCCTCGGCCGCCACCCCGAGCTGCGCGGCGTCCACGACCTGCGCACCCGCACCAGCGGCAACCGCGATTTCGTCCAGTTCCACGTCTGGGTGGACGGTAATATGACCGTGACCCATGCACACAAGGTCATGGACGAGATCGAGGCCAAATTGCACGCCGAATTTCCCGATGTCGAAATCCTCATCCATCCCGATCCGGAGGGACATGTCGATGAGCATGGCGTGGCGGCGGAGGATATCTTGCAGACGGGGGACGTTTAGGGCGGGCGTTATTCGAGGTTTGAAAAATGCCTCCGGCGGGCAAAGGGCGGGGGCCCTTTGCAATCCCAATACTGTCGTCGTTGCGCCACAGCGGCGGCGAAGCGCAAGGTGGAGAGGATTGGGAATAGAGAGCCTGCGGCGCCGGTCAGCGCTACCCCGTCGCGCCGCAGGCTATATAACCCTCACAGCTAAACACACCGCTGCGATCCCGGCGCCACCCATTAACGGGATTGCAAAGGGCCCCCGCCCTTTGCCCGCCGGAGGCATATAACGCCCGCCGGAGGCATCTTTAACCTCTGCGCTGATCAATCCTGATTATACAATTGCACAATATCGGCCAGTTTGCGCACCAGCGCGGGGCGCATGGCGTGGTCGGTCTTGCCCAGCCGGACCACGGTCAGTTCCTGATCGGGCGAGACGATGACATATTGGCCAAGGTGCCCGATGGCGGCAAAGATGTTGGCCTTGCCGCGTCCGGGGAAGAGTTCTTCCTGGCCGCTGGGCTGGGGACGGTTCAGCCAGATCTGCGCGCCATAGCCGGGGTTGTGGGGCGCGGGGCTGCGCATAAAGCCCACCCAGTCGGAGGGGACGATGCGCGCGCCGTTGACCATGCCGTTATCGCGCAGGAATTCGCCGAAATGCGCCCAGTCGCGCGCGGTGGCGTGGATCATGCTGCCCCCGATCATGGTGCCTGCGGCGTCGAATTCGGGGGTGGCGCTGGGCATGTCGGCGGGGGTGAACAGGCGGCTGCGCAGATAATCGCCGACCGCTTGGCGCCGGGCGGCGGGATCGCGGCTGTCGGTCAGCGCGCGCGCGGCGATATCGGCGAGGATCACGCTGGTGGCGGTGGAATATTCCCACCGGCTGCCGGGCTCTGCCACCAGCGGCTGGGCCTCGGCATAGGCGGCCATATCGTCGCGCCCGTCGAGCGCCAGCATGCGCACGGTGTCGGCATCGCCTGCTGGCGTGGTCGATTCGACATGGTGCAGGCCCGAGCGCATCTGCAGCAATTGCCGCAAGGTGATTTCGCCGCGCGGGTCGCCGGGGCGCTGCCACGAAGGGACCGGCGCCGATTCGTCGAGCGTGAGCCGTCCGTCCGAAATCAGCAGGCCGATCAGCACCCCGGTGATCGTCTTGGACATCGACCAGCCGATCAGTTTCGTGTTCGGCCCATAGCCTGGGGCATAGCGTTCGGCCACGATTCGCCCGCGATGCATAATTACCAGCGCGCGGGTTTCGCCCAGCATGGGGTCGGTGAACAATTCATCCACCGCGCGGGCCAAGGCTTCACGCGGGGCGCCGGGGCGCGGGCCGATGGCGGCCATGGCTGCGGGAGAGAGGGGCGATTCGGCCTTTTCCCCGCCGCCGCAGCCCGCCAGCAACGCGAGCGAAAGCGCGGCCATCAGGGTTGGCAAGCGGCGCTTGGGCGCGATAAGGGGGGGGCGGCGCGTGACCATCACGATGCCTCCATGCGCAAGGTCGTTCCCGATGGCAAGTTTCAAGCTGAGTTGGTTGCGTGAAGGGCGGGGCGAAAGCGCCGCTTCCGGTCGCGGTTTCCGGCTGCGGATTGTGCTTGTGTTGCTGGGGCTTGGGGCGTTCGTGGCGCTGGGGCTGGGCCTGTGGAAAGGGCCGCGGCTGGCCAAGGATGCGTTGACCGGGGCGGCTTTTGGCGCGCGCATCGCCTGTTCGTGCCGCTTTGTCGAAGGGCGCCCGCTGGACCAGTGCAGGAGCGACTTCGAGCCGGGCATGGGCATGGTCATGCTCTCGGCCGACGAGAGCGCCAAAAGCGTGACCGCGCGCGTGCCCCTGATCGCGGCCCAGACCGCAACCTTGCGCCCGGGCGAAGGCTGCGTTCTGGAGAAATGGGAGCGCTAGAGCGTTTTCGAACCAGATGGAATCATCTGGTGACTTGGAAAACGCGGTCAAACAAAGATCTAGAGCGACCGGTCCGATGCAATCGGAACGGATTTCGCTCTAGGCCGCGAAGGTTTCCTCGATCCAGCCGCCGCCGATTACCCGGTCGCCCGCATAGATCACCGCCGCCTGACCCGGCGCCACGCCATATTCGGGGCTGGCAAAGCGGATCGTGGTGTCGGCCCCGTCGCCCAGCGGCCCGTCCAGCACCACCGGCACCGGCTTGGCCAGCGAGCGCACCTTGGCGGTGAGTTCAACGCCCTCGGGCAACGGCCCGATCCGGTTGGTCTCGACAATCCGCGCCGCCGAGACCGCCAGCATCGCGCGCGGCCCCACCAGTACCCGCGCGCCCGGTGCATCGATCCCCACCACATAAACCGGTTCGGGCAGACCGCCGATTTCCAGCCCGCGCCGCTGGCCCACGGTATAGTGGATGACGCCGCGATGCTGGCCCAGCACCGCGCCGGTCTGGGCATGGACGATATCGCCGGGCCGTTCGCCTTCGGGGCGGATCTTGCGCACCACGCTGGCATAATCGCCCTCGGGCACGAAACAGATGTCCTGCGAATCGGGCTTGGCCGCGACCTTGAGGCCGAAATGGTCGGCCAGTTCGCGCACCAGCGGCTTGGGCAGACCGCCCAGCGGGAAGCGCAGGAAGTCGAGCTGCGCCTCGGTGGTGGCGTATAGGAAATAGGACTGATCGCGCGCGGGGTCGAGCGCGCGGTGCAGTTCCGGCCCCGCCGCCCCCATCATCCGGCGCACATAATGCCCCGTTGCCAGGCAATCGGCCCCCAGATCGCGCGCCATGGTCAAAAGGTCGGTGAACTTTGGCCCCATGTTGCAGCGGATGCAGGGGATCGGCGTGCGCCCGTTAAGGTAATCTTCGGCGAAGCGATCAACCACGCTTTCGCGAAATGCGGATTCGTGGTCGTAAACATAATGCGCGATGCCCAGCCGGTCGGCCACCTCGCGCGCGTCGCGAATGTCATCGCCCGCACAGCACGCGCCCTTGCGTTTCACCGCCTCGCCATGATCGTAAAGCTGGAGCGTGATGCCAATCACCTCGGCGCCGCTGTGCGCGGCAAGAGCGGCGACAACGGAGGAGTCTACGCCCCCGGACATCGCCACAACGATTCGACGCATTTTTGCATTTTGTCCAAGATCGAACAGATCAAGGAGCGCAGGGGGTGTTAACAGAGCGGGGGAATCATGAGCCATAACCGGCCCCATACACCCAGCAGGCCCCAGCGCCAAATCGGCAGATTTGCGCCGCCCGATCCCATAGGGACAGAGCCGGAGGGCGCCGTTCATCGGGATTAAACATGGTCAACAAGTTGTAAATAGCGCCTTTACCGGCTCTTGACCATGTTGGGCCTATAACGTGATCAATGGAACTTCGATTTGATCATGAAGACTGGCTGGCCCAGTCCTTTTCATCGGGCGCGAATGCCGCGCGCCGGGCGATGGACTGGCATGGGCTGGCCACAAGGCTGGCGGCCGCGCACGCCTTTCAGCGCGGCTGCGGCGAGGCGCCGCCCATGCCCGCCGGGGGCAGTTTCGATCCGCATGTGGCGCGCTTTCTCAATGATTATGCACCGGTTTGGGACAGCATCCGTGCTTCCTGCAAAGAGACTTTCCATGATGTTAACCCTGTTTTTAGAGGGGTTCGAAAAACGATGTCTGGCATTGAATTCGGCGTTGCCGGTCCCCGTCATCCCGGCGATCGAGGAATGAAATGATCGAGAACCAGAAAATCCGTCCCGCCATGGTCATTGGCCCGCTCGGCGAACCGCTTACGCTGGATTCGCTGCCGCCGCCCAACACCACGCGATGGGTCGTGCGCCGCAAGGCCGAGGTGGTCGCAGCCGTCAACGGCGGCCTGCTGACCATTGATGAGGTCTGCGAGCGTTACAGCCTCACGCTTGAAGAATTCGCCTCGTGGCAACGCGCGGTGGATCGTTCGGGCATGCAGGGCCTGCGCGTGACGCGGATTCAGCATTATCGCGATCTGTATGAGCGCCAATTGAAATACTGATAGGTTAAAACACCTGTCATCGGCCCGTTTCGGGCTTGAAAGGGCGCGGGAGCGGGGGGCTCCTGCGCCCTTTTGCTTAAATTTGGCGCGATTGCCCGAAAAGCCTGCTTGCCTGGGGTGATATACTCAAGTAATACGCTTGCCGCATGATCCGGGAGCAGAACCGGTTCGCAATACTTACAGGGTGGTGAGCGAGATGAATGTCGAGGCCAAGGTGAAGTCTGCCCCAATGGCACCGGCCTATGAAGGCGGCCTTGAGGGCGAGGAGGCCCAGCCCTTCCCGCGCGGCAAGGCGTTGATCGCGGCGGGGGCCGTGCTTCTGGCCGTCGGCGGCATCTGGGCCTATACCCATCGCAATCCCGGCGGCGATGGCGCGCGCGCCAATCAGGCGCCTCTGGTCAGCGTGACTGCCCCCGGCATCACCACCGTTGCCGGAACGATCAATGCCAGCGGCGTGCTGGCCGCGCGCCATGACATGCCCGTGGGCGTGGTGGGCGAAGGCGGCACGGTGGTTCAGGTGCTGGTCGAACCGGGCGCATGGGTCCGGCGCGGGCAATTGCTGGCCGTGATCGACCGTCAGGTGCAGAACCAGCAACAGGCCAGCAGCAACGCCAACATCGGCGTGGCGCAGGCCGATGCGCGCATTGCCCAGGCCAATCTGGACCGCGGGCTCAAACTGGTGGCCAATGGGTTCATTTCCAATGCCGACATCGACAAGCTGACCGCGGTGCGCGATGCGGCCAATGCGCGGGTGCGCGTGGCGCAGGCGCAATTGGGTGAGATGAATGCCAAGATCCGCCGGTTGAACATTGTCGCGCCCGCCGATGGCCTCGTGCTCGACCGCGCGCTGGAGGTGGGTCAGGTGGTCAGCCCCGGCAATGGCGTGCTGTTCCGCATTGCCGACAAGGGCGAGATGGAAATGCGCGCCCGCCTGTCCGAAAGCGATCTGGCGCATCTGGCGCTGGGGCAGGAGGTCAAGGTACGGCCTGTGGGTTCCGAGCGCGACTTTGTTGGCCATGTCTGGCAGATCTCGCCGGTGATCGACCCGGCCACGCGGCAGGGGATCGCCCGCATCGCGCTGCCCTATGACCGCGACATCCGCCCCGGCGGCTTTGCCAGCGCGGAAATCCGCAGCGGCTCGGTCTCGGCGCCCCTGTTGCCCGAATCGGCGCTGCAGGCAGACAGCCAGGGCAGCTATGTCTATGTCGTGACCGGCGACAACAAGGCGGTGCGCCGCCGGGTCAAGGTGGCGATGGTGACCGAAAAGGGCGTGGCCATCGCCTCGGGCCTTTCGGGCGTTGAACGGGTGGTGCTGCGCGCGGGCGCGTTTTTGACCGAGGGCGAAACGGTCAATCCTCGCAGCCAGCCCAAACAGCCGTAAAGGGACCGGAGCGATGAACTTCCGCAATCTTTCGGCTTGGTCGATCCGGCATCCGGTGGTGCCCATCGTCATCTTTGTGGCCATGATGCTGATGGGCATCATCAGCTTTGCCCGGATGGAGATTCAGGACCAGCCCGACATCGAATTCCCCATCGTGGTGGTCTCGATCGCCCAACCCGGCGCGGCCCCCACCGAAATCGAGACGCAGATCACCCAGCGCATCGAAGGCGCGGTGCGCACGATTTCGGGCGTTTCCTCGATCAGTTCGACCGCATCGGAAGGCAGCAGCCAGACGATGGTGGAATTCCAGTTGGGCGAGGACATCAACGCGGCCGTGGCCGAGGTGAAAAACGCGGTCGATCAGGCGCGCGGCAATCTGCCCGACGGCATCCTTGAGCCGCAGGTGTTCAAGGTGAACACTTCGAGCGACCCCATCGCCTATTTCGCCGTGTCGGCCGAAGACATGACGATGGAGCAGCTTTCGTGGTTCATCGACGATACGGTGGCGCGGCGGTTGCTGGGCGTCGAGGGCGTGGCCGAGATTAAGCGCAACGGCGGCGTCAACCGCGAGATCCTCGTGACGCTCGACCCGGCGCGGATGCAGGCTTTCGGCGTCACCGCGCCGCAGGTCAATGCGGCGCTGCGCGCGCTCAATCTGAACGCGGCGGGCGGCAAGGCGGAAATCGGCGGCACGCGCCAATCGGTGCGCGTGCTGGGCAATGCGCAGGATGCCTTTGCGTTAAGCCAGGCCGATATTCCGGTGGCGGGCCGCGTGGTCAAACTGGCCGATATTGCCACGGTGCGCGATGCGTGGGGCGAAATCACCTCGCTGGGCAAGGTCAACGGCAAGCAGGTCGTGACCTTCTCGATCGCGCGCGCGCGCGGGGCCTCGGACGTGTCGGTCTATGACAAGGCGATTGTCGAATTGGACAAGATCGCCAAGGAGCGGCCCGGCGTCCATTTCACCGAATTGTTCAATCAGGTTTCCTATACCAAGAAGCAGTACGAATCCTCGATGGAATCCATGGTCGAGGGCGCCGTTCTGGCGGTGATCGTGGTGTTCTTCTTCCTGCGTGACTGGCGCGCGACGGTGGTTTCGGCCATCGCTATCCCGCTGTCGGCCATTCCGACCTTCTGGTTCATGAAGGTCTGGTTGGGCTTTACGCTCAACACGATGAGCCTGCTGGCGCTGGGCCTTGTCGCGGGCGTGCTGGTGGACGATGCGATTGTGGAGATCGAAAATATCGTCCGGCATATGCGCATGGGCAAAACCGCCTATCAGGCCGCGATTGATGCCGCCGACGAGATCGGTCTGGCGGTGGTGGCGACGACCTGCTCGATTGCGGCGGTGTTTTTGCCGGTCGGGTTGATGCCGGGCGTGTCCGGGGCGTTCTTCAAGAATTTCGGCCTGACGGTGGTGGTTTCGGTGCTGATGTCGCTGGCCGTGGCACGCATGATTACGCCGATGGTGGCGGCCTATTTCCTGAAAAGTCACGGGCATGCCGAACATGGCGGCGGGCGGATGATGGATATCTATCTGCGCGTGCTGCACTGGTCGCTGGATGTGTCGGGCGCGCGGGCGCTGCGGGCGCGGCTGCTGGCGGAAAAGGGGCATTTGTCGTGGCGCGACCATCTGCGCGCCCGTTTGCGCGACCATCGCATCTGGATGATCGGCGTGGCGCTGGGCTGTTTTGCGCTGACCATCGTGCTGTTCATCGCCATGCCCACCGCGATGTTCCCCGACGAGAACAGCGATTTTACCCAATTGCGCATCGAAATGGTCCCCGGCACCACGCTGGCCCAGACCGAGGCGGTGGCCGATCAGGTGGCCAATATCGTCCGCCGTCGGCCCGAGGCTGATCAGGTGCTCGAACGGGTCAATGAAGGCACGGCCCGCGTGATGATCATGCTGAAAAAGGATCGCAAGATCCACACCAAGCAGTTCGAGCGCGAAGTCACCCCAACGGTGCAGGGCATAGCCGATGCGCGCATCACTTTCCAGGCCAGCAACAATGGCGGTTCGTCCACCGGGCGCGGGCTGGAAATCATGCTGTCGAGTTCGGATCCGGTGCTGCTGGAACGCACCGCGGCCCAATTGGTCGAACAGATGAAGGGCGTTCATGACTTGGTCGCCCCGCGCATTTCGGGCGACATGCGCCGCCCCGAAGTGGTGATCGTACCGCATATGGATCTGGCCGCCAGCCTTGGCATCTCGACCTCCTCGCTCAGCCAGGCGATCCGCATCGCCACCATTGGCGAGATCGACCAGAACGCCGCCAAATTCTCGCTGTCCGACCGCCAGGTGCCGATCCGCGTGCGCCTGCCCGAAGAGGCGCGGCGTGATCTGTCGAACATCGCCAATCTGCCGGTGCCCACCGCCTCGGGCGGCTCGGTGCCCTTGAGCCGCGTGGCCGACATCACCTTTGGTTCCGGCCCCTCGACCATCCAGCGCTATAATCAGGAACGCCGCATCTTTGTCGGCGCGGATCTGGCGCCGGGCGTCATCAAGGGCGAGGCGGAAAAGAAGGTGCGCGCGCTGCCCATCATGAAGAACCTGCCCGCAGGCGTGTCGAACACCGCCTATGGCGAGGCCAAATGGCAGCAGGAGATGGTGGTCAATCTGGCGCTGGCGGTGCCGGCGGGGATCGGCCTTGTGTTTGCGGTGCTGGTGCTGCTCTATCACCGGGTCGTCTCGCCGCTGGTCAACATGGCTTCGCTGTTCCTCGCGCCTTTGGGCGGGCTGCTCTTGCTGGCGCTGCTTGATATGCCGATCTCGATGCCGGTCTATATCGGCATCCTGATGCTGTTTGGCATCGTGGCGAAAAACTCGATCCTGCTGATCGACTTTGCCATCGAGGAAATGCAGCGCGGCGCGTCCAAATTCGAGGCGATCATCGAGGCGGGCCACAAGCGCGCCCAGCCCATCGTGATGACGACCGTGGCCATGACGGCGGGGATGATCCCGGCGGCCATGTCCTTGTCGGGCGATGCGGCCTTTCGCGCGCCGATGGGCGTGGTGGTGATCGGCGGGCTGACGCTTTCAACGGTGCTGACGCTGCTGATCGTGCCTGCGGCTTTCTCTCTGGCCGACGGGTTTGAGAAACGGGTCGGCCCGAAATTGCGCCGTGGCCTGCTGACCTATGAACCCGAACATGCCGATCCGGAGTATGGACGTGATGGGCATGCAGGAGTAACCCCGGCCGAGTGAGACAGGAACGCAGTTTATCGCGCTGGGTGGGCAGCGAGAGCGCGGGCGGCAATCAGCGGGCCGCTCGCGTGCGCTGGCTGGCGCATGGGCTGCTGGTGGGTATGGCGGGGCTTTACCTGCTCTCGCGCCATTTCGCGCCGGTGAACCCCGGCTGGGAATGGGTGAAATCCTTTGCCGAGGCGGCGATGGTCGGCGCGCTGGCCGACTGGTTCGCGGTAACGGCGCTGTTTCGCCATCCCATGGGCCTGCCCATTCCGCATACCGCGATCATCCCGGCCAAAAAGGACCAGATTGCCGACAGCATGGCCGGTTTCCTGCGCGCCAATTTCCTCACGCCCCAGGTGGTGGCGCGGCGGTTGTCGGGGCTGGATGTGGCGGGGGCCCTGGGCGGCTTTCTGACCGATCCGCGTGAAGGGGGGGCTGGCGAGCCGCGCCTGCGTCAGGGGGCCGCGGGCCTGCTGGGCGATATGCTGCAATCGCTGCCCGGCGAGCAATTGGGCAATATGCTCAAATCCACGCTGCGCGGCCAATTGGAGCGGCTCGATCTGGCGCCTTTGCTGGGCCAATTGCTGGAAGGGGCGATGGCCGATGGCCGCCATCGCGGCGTGATCGAGGCCATGCTGCGCTGGACGGGAATCACGCTGGAGGCCAATGAGGACATCCTGCGCCGGATGATCCACGAACGCGCGCATACGCTGCTGCGCTGGACCGGGCTGGACGAGACGCTGGCCAACACGATCCTTGATGGGCTGTATAAGCTGCTGGCCGAATGCATCGTCGATCCGCACCACCCGCTGCGGACCAAGCTGGAGGATCTGCTGGCGGGGCTGGCGCATGATCTGCGCCATGATCCGGCGATGCAGGCCAAGGTGGCGCGGATGAAGGCCGAGATGCTGGCCAATCGCGCGATGGGGGCGTGGATCGATGGATTGTGGGAGCGGGCGCGCGGCGCCGCGCTTGAGGCGCTGCGCCATCCGGGCGGTCTGTTGCAGGGGCGGATGGGCGCGGGTCTGGCCGGGTTTGGCGCCGGGCTCCAGACCGATGCGCGCCTGCGCCATCAGGTAAACCGATTCGCGCGCCGTTCGCTGGCCGGCCTTGCGGTGCGGCATGGGGCGGGGATCGTCAAACTGGTGTCGGACACCGTGCGCCGCTGGGATGCGCGTACCGTTTCGGAACGGATTGAAGGCGCGGTGGGGCGCGATCTGCAATTTATCCGTATCAACGGCACGCTGGTAGGTGGAATCGTCGGTTTGCTGCTTCACGCAATTGAGAAGCTATTGTAGGAACGATTCCGCTCGTCATGCGTTGATGACGGCTATCTGTGATGCGCAGATGAGCGGGATTACAGAACTATGATTAATTTTGACTTAAAAGATGTGCAGGCGACGGCGGTGGCCATCAATTGCGATTGTATGGGCGCATGCAATCGTGGTGAAGCTGTTCAGTGCCTTTACTCTAAAACGCTCGACGTGCTCAGCCGCGATGATGAGGATTGGGCGGCGCGGCTGGAATTGCTGCGCCCGTTGGCCATGGTGGCCGGATTTCAGAAAACGCGCGAGGGACAGCAGGAATGTGCGTCCTATGCCGCCCATCTGGCGGCCGATGATGCGCCCGGCGCGCTGGCGGCCTGTCGGCGGTTGATCGAGATGGAGGCCGAGCGGGCCGCAAAATAAACGGCGGAGAACCGGTTCAAGGTCCCCCGCCGCCTCGCCTTAACGCTATCCAGCCCTAACTCTATTCCAGTTCGAGAATGATGTAATCGACTGGCAGGCTCTCGCCCGGCTTGGCGTTGATCTTGCCGATGGTGGCCGATTTTTCGGCGCGCAGGATGTTTTCCATCTTCATCGCCTCGACCACGGCCAGCGGCTGACCCGCTTCGACCTTGTCGCCTTCCTTCACCGCCAGCGAGACCAGCAGGCCCGGCATCGGACAGATCAGGAATTTCGAGAGATCGGGCGGGATCTTTTCGATCATGTGATCGGCCAGCGCGGCCACATGCGCGGGCAGGATATCGACCTTGTGGATCGCGCCGCGGGTGGTCACCTTCAATCCGGTGCGCGTCACCTCGATCTTCAGCCCCAGCACTTCCTCGCCGATTTCGGCCACGATCAGACGGTCGCCCGGCGTGTATTCCATAGCCAGATCGACCTGTGCGCCATTGACGCGCACGCTGTCGGCATCGACGCTGACGGCGAAGGTTTCGCCCGCCAGTTTGACCGACCATTCCGAAGGTGGGGCCAGATTGGCGGCCAATTGCCCATCGACCTGGCGCGCGCGGTCGGCCCGCGCGGTGGCGACAAAGCCCGACACCGCCGCGATATGGCTCAGCGTCGCGCTATCTGTCGCCGCGCCGTGGAAGCCTTCGGGATATTCCTCGGCGATGAAGCCGGTGGTCAGCTCGCCGCTGCGGAAGCGGGGGTGCTGCATGATGGCCGAAACGAAGTCGATGTTGTGGCCCAGCCCCTCGATCTCGAACTGGTCGAGCGCGGCGATCTGCTTGTCGGCGGCCTCGTCGCGCGTCTCGCCCCATGTCACCAGCTTGGCGATCATCGGGTCATAGAACATCGAGACTTCACCGCCTTCATAGACACCGTCATCCACGCGCACGCCGTCAATGCCCCGGCGGCCGTTTTCCGCGCCATCATCGGTCCAGCCCTCCACCGGCGGGCGATAGCGCGAGAGGCGGCCCGTGCTGGGCAGGAAGCCGCGATAGGGATCTTCGGCATAGACGCGGTTTTCAATCGCCCAGCCGTCGATCTTCACATCGTCCTGCGTGATGGCCAGCTTCTCGCCATAGGCCACGCGGATCATCTGTTCGACCAGATCGATGCCGGTGATCGCCTCGGTGACGGGGTGTTCGACCTGAAGGCGGGTGTTCATTTCGAGGAAGTAGAAGCTCTCGCCGCTCTTGTCCGCGCCCGAAACGATCAGTTCGACCGTACCGGCGCTGTAGTAACCCACCGCGCGCGACAGGGCGACGCATTGCTCGCCCATCGCCTTGCGCATCGCAGGCGACACGAAGGGCGAGGGCGCTTCCTCGACCACCTTTTGATGTCGGCGCTGGATCGAGCATTCGCGCTCGTTCAGGTAAAGGATGTTGCCGTGCTTATCGCCCAGGATCTGGATTTCGATATGGCGCGGGTTGAGGATGAATTTCTCGATGAATACGCGATCATCGCCAAAGGAGTTCAACCCCTCGCGCTTGACCGCCGGGAAGCCCTCGCGCACGTCCTGTTCGTTATAGGCAAGGCGCATACCCTTGCCACCGCCGCCCGCGCTGGCCTTCATCATCACCGGATAGCCGATTTCTTCCGAAATCCGCACCGCATGATCGGTGTCCTCGATCTCTCCGACAAAGCCGGGGACGACATTGACGCCCGCCGCCTTGGCCAGTTTCTTCGATTCGATCTTGTCGCCCATCGCGGCAATCGCACCGACAGGCGGGCCGATGAAGGCGATGTTTTCCTTGGCCAAAGCCTCGGCAAAGCTGGTGCGTTCCGACAGGAAGCCATAGCCGGGATGGACCGCCTCGGCGCCGGTCGCCTTGCAGGCCTCGATGATCTTGTCCGCGATCAGATAGGACTGCGCGGCGGGCGAGGGGCCGATATGCACGGCTTCATCGGCCATCTGCACAAAGGGCGCGCGCGCATCGGCATCGGAATAGACCGCCACCGTGGCAATACCCATCCGGCGTGCGGTCTTGATGACGCGGCAAGCGATTTCGCCACGGTTGGCGATGAGGATTTTCTTGAACAAGTCTATTTCCTCTTGAGAATGAGCAAAGCGGCAATGGAAAACAGCGCGACGCAGACCAGATAGGTCGCGATCTGAACTGCCCACTGAAGGTTTTCGGCAGCTTCGATTTCAGCCATGGTCCCTGCTGGCTTGTCGCCAACCAACACCATGCGAACCATCATCGCCACCCATGCAGAGGCTGGAACGGCAATGGCTGTTGCAAAAGTCAGCCCCAACCATTCCAGCAAAAAGCGACGATTCATCCCGCGTCCGCCAGTTCGCTGCCCAGCGGCGGCATATTGTGGCCCAGCAGGCGCAGCATGTCGGCCGCGCAGTCGAGCACGTTTGACCCCGGGCCATAGATGCCCTGCACCCCGGCCTCGCGCAGGAATTCATAGTCCTGCGGCGGGATGACGCCGCCCGCCACGACCTTGATGTCGGGCCGGCCCGCCTCGCGCAGCAAGGCGATCAGTTGCGGGATCAGCGTCTTGTGGCCTGCAGCAAGCGAGGAGGCCCCCACCGCATCAACGCCCTTTTCCAAGGCCAGCGCGCAGGCTTCTTCCGGTGTCTGGAACAGCGGGCCAGAGGTCACATCAAAGCCCATGTCGGTAAAGGCCGAGGCGATCACATTGGCCCCGCGATCATGCCCGTCCTGCCCCATCTTGGCCACCAGCATCCGGGGCTTGCGCTCCAGACGGCGGGAAACGGCCTCGACGCCATCGAGGATCTGCTGATAGCGGTCATCGCCCGCATAGGCCGAGCCATAGACGCCCTTGACCGGGGTGGGCACGGTGCCGTGGCGGCCAAAGACCTCTTCCATCGCGCTGCTGATTTCGCCCAGCGTGGCGCGGTGGCGGGCGGCCTCGACGGCCAGCGCCAGCAGATTGCCGCCTTCGCGCGCGCCCTCGGTAATGGCGCGCAGGGCGGCCTGGCAGGCGGCCTCGTCGCGGGCGGCCTTGACCGCCTTGATCCGGGCGATCTGGGCCTCGCGCACGACATGGTTGTCGATGTCGAGCGTTTCGATCCGGTCTTCGGTGGCCAGACGATATTTGTTGACGCCGACAATGACATCTTCGCCCTTGTCCACGCGGGCCTGACGGGCGGCGGCGGCCTCCTCGATCATCGCCTTGGGCCAACCGGCGGCCACGGCCTTGGCCATGCCGCCTTCGCCTTCCACGCGGTCGATGATGGCTTGGGCTGCATCCACCAACTGCTGGGTCAGCGATTCAATGTAATACGACCCGCCCAGCGGATCGACCACATTGCACATGCCCGTTTCTTCCTGAATCACGATCTGCGTGTTGCGCGCGATGCGGGCGGAAAAATCGGTGGGCAGCGCGATGGCTTCATCGAGCGCATTGGTGTGGAGCGACTGCGTACCGCCCAGCATCGCGGCCATGGCCTCGATCGTGGTGCGGATCACGTTGTTATAGGGGTCCTGCTCCTGCAAGGACACGCCGCTGGTCTGGCAATGGGTGCGCAGCATCTTGCTGCGTTCATCCTTTGCGCCCAGCTTGGTCATCGCCCGGTGCCACAATACGCGCGCGGCGCGCAGCTTGGCGACCTCCATGAAGAAATTCATGCCGATGGCGAAAAAGAACGACAGGCGCCCCGCGAATTTGTCGATGTCGAGGCCCGAGGCCACGCCATATTTCACATATTCGATGCCGTCGGCGATGGTGAAGGCCAGTTCCTGCACCTGCGTCGCGCCGGCCTCCTGCATGTGATAGCCGGAGATCGAAATGCTGTTGAATTTGGGCATATTGGCGGATGTGTAGCCAAAGATGTCCGAAATGATCCGCATGCTGGGTTCGGGCGGATAGATATAGGTGTTGCGGACCATGAACTCCTTGAGGATGTCGTTCTGGATGGTCCCGTCGAGCTTTTCGACCGGCACGCCCTGTTCCTCGCCCGCGACGATGAAGAAGGCGAGGATCGGGATCACCGCGCCGTTCATCGTCATCGACACCGACATTTCGCCAAGGGGAATGCCGTCGAACAGGATCTTCATGTCCTCGACGCTGTCGATGGCCACGCCCGCCTTGCCGACATCGCCCACCACGCGGGGGTGGT
Source organism: Novosphingobium sp. KACC 22771 (assembly GCF_028736195.1). Lineage (GTDB taxonomy): Bacteria > Pseudomonadota > Alphaproteobacteria > Sphingomonadales > Sphingomonadaceae > Novosphingobium. The sequence goes on from NZ_CP117881.1 coordinate 423,346, forward strand.
CGGAATCATAGCCGCGATGGGTGGCAAGGTCGAAGGCGACCGAGAGGCCCTTTTGCCCCGCCGCCAGATTGCGGCGATAGAAGGCGTTCGATTCCTCGGCGGTGGAAAAGCCTGCGTACTGGCGGATCGTCCAGGGGCGGCCCGCATACATGCTGGCGCGCACGCCGCGCGTGAAGGGCGCGAAGCCGGGCAGGCCGGGGGCCACGCTCACATCATCGGCGGTATAGAGCGGCTTGACGGTGATGCCCTCGGGCGTCTGCCAGTTCAGGTCCTTGCCCTTGACCTCTTTGGCGGCCAGCGCCTGCCAGTTATCAATGCTGCTCATGCGACCTCTCCATGATTTCGGTCAGCTGCCCCAGCATATCCTTGGGGTGCAGGAAGAAGATCGGCGTGCCATGCGCACCGATGCGCGTGGGGCCGAGGATGCGCTTGCCTTGGGCTGTGAACCATTCCCGTGCAGCCTCGATATCCTCCACCTCATAGCAAAGGTGGTGCTGGCCCCCGGCAGGGTTCTTGGCGATGAAGGCTGCGATGGGGCTGGTTTCGCCAAGCGGTTCGATCAGTTCGATCTGCGTGCCGCCATTGGTGCCCAGCGCGCCCGGCTGCTGGGGCGTGTTGACAAAGGCCACCTTCACACCCTGTTCGGGCATGTCGAAAGGCTCGGTGATGAGCGTGGCGCCCATCACATCGCGGTAATAGGCAATGGCATCGGCCATGGAAGGCACAGCCACGCCGACGTGGTTCAAACGTCCGAGTTTCATGGCACCCTCCCCGCTTAGAGCGGAATATTGTCGTGCTTTTTCCAAGGGTTCTCCAGCGCCTTGTTGCGCAATTTGCGCAGGCCCAGAGCGATCCGGCGGCGGGTGGAATGGGGGTGGATCACCTCGTCGATGAAGCCCTTGGATGCCGCCACAAACGGGTTGGCGAAGCGATCCTCATATTCCTTGGTCTTTTCGGCCTGTTCCTCGCCCGACAATCCGCGGAAGATGATTTCCACCGCGCCCTTGGCCCCCATCACCGCGATTTCGGCGGTGGGCCATGCGTAATTGAGATCGCCGCGCAGATGCTTCGACGCCATCACGTCATAGGCCCCGCCATAGGCCTTGCGGGTGATGATGGTGATCTTGGGCACGGTCGCCTCGGCATAGGCAAACAGCAGCTTGGCGCCATGCTTGATGATGCCGTTATGCTCCTGGCTGGTTCCGGGCAGGAAGCCGGGAACGTCAACGAAGGTCAGAATGGGGATGTTGAACGCGTCGCAGAAGCGCACGAAACGCGCTGCCTTCTTGGACGAATTGATATCCAAAACGCCCGCCAGCACCAAAGGCTGATTGGCGACCACGCCCACCGTCTTGCCCTCGATCCGGCCAAAGCCGCAGATGATATTGCCCGCATGGCCCGGCTGGATCTCAAAGAAATCGCCTTCGTCCAGCGTCTTGCGGATCACTTCTTTCATATCATAAGGTTGAGCCGCGCTGGCCGGAATCACCGTATCGAGGCTGTCTTCAAGGCGGTCCCACGGGTCGGCATTGGGGCGCTCGGGCACTTCTTCCTTGTTCGACAGCGGCAGGAAGTCGAAGAATTCGCGCGCTGTCAGCAGCGCCTCGATGTCGTTCTCCAGCGCCAGATCGGCCACGCTGGTCTTGGTGCTATGCGTGATCGCGCCGCCCAGCTCCTCCTGCGTAACAACCTCATTCGTCACGGTCTTGACCACATCGGGGCCGGTGACGAACATATAGGAGCTGTCCTTCACCATGAAGATGAAGTCGGTCATGGCGGGGGAATAGACCGCGCCGCCCGCGCAAGGGCCCATGATCAGCGACAATTGCGGCACCACGCCGCTGGCCAGCACATTGCGCTGGAAAATCTCGGCATAACCGCCAAGCGATGCCACGCCTTCCTGAATGCGCGCGCCGCCCGAATCGTTAAGACCGATGACCGGGGCGCCCACCTTCATCGCCATATCCATGATCTTGCAGATCTTCATCGCATGGCGTTCGGAAACCGCCCCGCCGAACACGGTGAAGTCCTGCGAAAACACGAAGACGAGCCGGCCATTGATCGTGCCGGACCCCGTGACCACGCCGTCGCCGGGGATCGTGTTGTCAGGCATGCCGAAATCGACGCAATTGTGTTCGACATACATGTCGACTTCTTCAAAGCTGCCCTCGTCGAGCAGAACCTTGAGGCGTTCGCGCGCGGTCAGCTTGCCCTTGGCATGCTGGGCATCGATCCGCTTCTGGCCGCCGCCCATCCGGGCAGCCGCCCGCCGCCGCTCCATCTCTGCCACATTCGCGCTCATCGGCTATCCTCTTGCAAAACCACTTAGGGCCGCGATGCGCCATTGCGCTTGACCCGTCCACAGTAATGTTGCAAATTTGCAAAGGATAAATTTGCAAAAATTAGCGAGAGGACAGCATGAAAAGGCGGCTCTATGCGGGGCGGTTCCTCAAGGCCCTGCGCGAGGATCATGGCCTGAAGCAGGGCGCGTTGGCGCAAAGGCTGGGGATCAGCACGCCCTATCTCTCGCAGCTCGAAAATGACACCCGGCCCATGACTTTGGCGCTGGCCGAAAGGGTGCGCGAGATCTTCCCGGTGGATTGGGCCGATATGGCCGAAACCCCGGTCGAACCTATCGTCACCGAATTACTGGAGGCCGCCGCCGATCCGCTTTTGCGCGACGCCTTGCCCGCCGACCAGATCGAGCGCGTGGCCGAACAATTCCCCCAATTCGCCGAACAATTCGCCCATCTCTACCGTCTCCATAAACGCGATTCCCAGCGACTGGCCGCGATGGATGAAGCCTTGGGCGCCGACAGTGTTTCGGGCGGGCGCCTGCCGTGGGAGGAGGTGCGCGACTGGTTCCATCTGGCTGACAATTACGTCCATCTGATCGACTCCAGCGCCGAGGCCATGGCCGGCGCCCTCTCGCGCCATTTGCCCACGCCCGACACCGCGCAATTGACCGCGTGGTTCGAACGCCAGAGCATCACGTTGCGCCATCTGCCCGGCGCGCCGATCCGCCATTATGACGAGGCCCGCCGCGAACTGACGCTGGATGCGGGCCAGCCCCATGAGAGCCTGCGCTTTCAACTGGCCTATCAGCTCTGCGCCATCGCGCTGGCGCAGGAGATTGCCGAGACGGTGGAGAAGGGCGGCATGCGAACGCAAACCGCGCGCAATCTGCTTTCCGTGGGGCTAACCAATTATGCGGCGGGGGCTTTGCTGATGCCCTATCGCCCGTTCCGCGATGCGGCGCGGCGGCTGCGCCATGACATTGACGGGTTGCGCCAGATTTTCGGCACCAGTTTTGAACAGACCTGCCACCGCCTGTCCAACCTGCAAAGACCGCACCAGCGCGGCGTGCCGATCGCCTTTTGCCGCATCGACATGGCGGGTAATATTACGAAACGCCACGCCGCCAACGGGTTGCAATTTGCCCGCTTCGGCGGCGCTTGCCCGCTATGGATCGCACATGAGGCGGTGGCCATCCCTGACCGCATCCATCTGCAAGTGGCCGAGATGCCCGAGGGGCGGCGCTTTGTCTTCCTTGCCAAGGGGCTGGTCAAACCCTCGGACGCCTATTTCCGCCCGCCGCGCCGCTATGCGGTGGTGCTGGGGTGTGAAGTCACGCTGGCCAGCGAGTTCATCTATGCCGACACGCTCAATCTGGAATGCGAGGAGGCGGTGGCGCGGATCGGCATTTCCTGCCGCATCTGTTCGCGCCACGATTGTCATCAACGCGCCTATCCGCCCAATGACAAGGCCATCGACATCACCACGAACCAGCGCGGCTTCATCCCCTATCGGATCATGGATTAATAGGCTGCGGTAAAGCGCGCGCGCGGGTGGTTATGGGCCTCCAGCTCATCCACCATGGCGATGGCATAGTCGGCAAAGCTGATCTTGCTCTCGCCCGCCTCGTCGCTGATCAGCTCGTCCTTGCCGCCGCGATAGGTGCCAAGGCGCGGGCCTTCGAATATGAAGGCGGCGGGCGAGAAGAAGGTCCAGTCAATGTCGGTGACGCCGCGCAGGTCTTCTAGGAAGTTGATGCCGCCCATCGCCGCGCCCTTCCACGCTTCGGGGAAATCCGGCCCGTCGATCAGGCGCTCGCCGGAGGGGAGCTTGAGGCTGGCCGCGCCGCCCGTCACCAGCAGGCGCGCGACGCCCGCCTGACGCAGGGCGGAGAGCAAGGTGTCGGCCGAAATGTCAAAATGCAGCGCGCTGATCACCGCATCGACGCCCGCGATCAGCCCGGCCAGCGCGGAGGGATCGGCAGCATCGCCTTTGACCGCCGTGATGCCGGGGCCGGTGGCGATGGTTTCCGGCTTGCGGGCAATCGCCACCACCTGATGGCCGCGCGCGGCCAGTTCTTTGGTGATTTCAGACCCGGCCCGCCCGCTGGCGCCCAGAACGGCTACTTTCATGATGATGCTCCACTTGGTTTCCAATGGGAACTAAGTGTGCTATGGAAACACATCATGCAAGAGAGCACTTTCCTTTCACCAGCTTACCGCGAGGTAACCACCCTTGATGAGGCCCCGACCGCAGGCGGCGAACGCGGCGATGTCTTTGCCCGCAATTGCCCCACGCGCCAATTGCTCGACCGGGTGGGCGACAAATGGAGCATCCTGCTGCTCGGCATGCTGGGCGAGGGGGATATGCGGTTCAGCGCGCTCAAGCGGCGGGTCGATGGCATTTCGCAAAAGATGCTGGCGCAGACGCTGCGCACGCTCGAGCGCGACGGGCTGATATCCCGCCATGTCGAACCCACCGTGCCGGTCAGCGTGACCTATGCGATCACCCCGCTGGGTCAGGAATTGCTGGTGGCGCTGCAAAGGCTGATCGATTGGGCCGAAACCCGGATGGGCGCGGTGGCCGAGGCCCAGCGCGCCTATGACCGGCGCCAGATGGAATAAAGAAAAGGCCCCGCAGCGCCGATGCGCCGCGGGGCCTTTCTGGGTCATCGAGTCGAAAGGCTTACTTGGCCTTGCTGACTTCGGCGACGATCTTCTTGGCGGCATCGCCCAGATCGTTGGCGGCCACGATGGGCAGACCCGAATTGTTGAGGATTTCCTTGCCCAGTTCCACGTTGGTGCCTTCAAGGCGAACCACCAGCGGAACCGACAGGTTCACTTCCTTGGCCGCGGCAACGATGCCGTTGGCGATGACGTCGCACTTCATGATGCCGCCGAAGATGTTGACGAGGATGCCCTCGACCGCCGCATCGGCCAGAATGATCTTGAACGCCGCCGTCACCTTCTCGGTGGTGGCGCCGCCGCCCACGTCGAGGAAGTTGGCCGGGAAGGCGCCGTTGAGCTTGATGATGTCCATCGTCGCCATGGCCAGGCCCGCGCCGTTCACCATGCAGCCGATGTTGCCGTCGAGCTTGATGTAGGCCAGATCATACTTGCTGGCTTCGATTTCGGCGGGATCTTCCTCGGTTTCGTCGCGCATGGCAAACACGTCGGGGTGACGGAACAGCGCGTTCGAATCGAAGCTCATCTTGGTGTCGAGAACCAGCAGGTTGCCGTTCACGTCTTCAACCAGCGGGTTGATTTCGAGCATTTCGCAATCGAGCGAAACGAAGGCGTCATACAGCTGCTTGGCCAGCACCTGCGCCTGCTTGTTGGTGTCGCCCTTCAGCTTGAGCGCGAAAGCGATCGAGCGGCCGTGGTGCGGCTGGAAGCCCGACGCCGGGTCGATGGCGATCGTGGCGATCTTTTCCGGGGTGTCATGGGCAACGGTTTCGATGTCCATGCCGCCTTCGGTCGAAACGATGAAGGCCACGCGGCCGGTGGCGCGATCGACCAGCAGCGAAATGTAGTATTCCTTGGCGATGTCGACGCCGTCGGTGACATACAGGCGGTTGACCTGCTTGCCCGCTTCGCCGGTCTGCACGGTCACCAGCGTGTTGCCGAGCATTTCCTTGGCGTGCGATTCGACTTCTTCCAGGCTCTTGGCCAGACGGACGCCGCCCTTGGCATCGGCGGGCAGTTCCTTGAACTTGCCCTTGCCGCGGCCACCGGCGTGGATCTGCGACTTCACAACATACAGCGGCCCGGGCAGCTGCTTGGCGCCGGCAACGGCTTCTTCAACCGAAAGGGCCGGATAGCCCGCCGGAATGGCAACGCCGAACTTGGCCAGCAGTTCTTTGCCCTGATACTCATGGACGTTCATCGGTGCTTCTCGCTATGGCAAGCCTTACGGCCCTTTGATTGGCGGCGGGATAAGCACAGGTGATCGGCGATGGGAAGGGAAAGATGTGCTAATCATTCTTAATTGCAAATTTTCCTGCCGGCGCACCGTCTATGCTTGATCGCGTCCGCCTCGAAGCCATTGTCCGCCGCGCCGGAGAGATTGCCCTGTCGCAATGGCCGATCGATAACAAAGCTTTGGAAGTCTATGGAAAAATGGACGGTACGCCGGTCTCTGCGGCCGATCTGGCGGTCGATGCTTTCCTGCGGGCGGAATTGACCCGCCTGCTCCCCTGCGCGGGATGGCTGTCGGAGGAAACCATTGACGCGCCGAATCAGCGTGCGGGCGAACTGGTCTGGCTGGTCGATCCCATCGACGGCACGCGCGATTTCATCCATGGGCGTAAAGGTTGGGCCATCTCGGTCGCGCTGGTCAGCAACCATCGCCCCTTGCTGGCGATGCTGCATGCCCCCGCGCGCGACGAGTTCTGGCAGGCTGAGGCCGGGCAGGGGGCGTTTTGCAATGGGGAGCGACTGACCGCTTCCTCCCGCGCGCAGTTGGCGGGCGCGCGCGTGCCCACCCGCGTTCTGGCGGCCGAGGACGCCGATCTGGAAATGATCGAGCAACCCAATTCGATTGCCCTGCGCATTGCCATGGTTGCCGCCGACCGGGCCGACCTCGTGGCGACCTTGCGCTGGGGCTATGAGTGGGATCTGGCCGCCGCCGCCCTCATCGCGCGCGAGGCGGGCGCCGCGATCAGCGATGCGCGGGGCGGCAAGCTCAATTACAATAAGCTCGATCCGCGCGTGTTCGGCGTGGCGGTATCGGCGCCCGCGATCCATGCCGCTCTGATCGAGCGTCTGGCGGAGCGTGCGCGTCTGCTCTCGCAGCGGCCATAAGCGCCCATGAAAAAAGGCGGCCCGTTGCCGGACCGCCCCTTTTCGCCATTCCTGAAACGATTAACGCTTCGAGAACTGGAAGCTGCGGCGAGCCTTGGCGCGGCCGTACTTCTTACGTTCAACGACGCGCGGGTCGCGGGTCAGGAAGCCTGCAGCCTTGACGGCGCCGCGCAGGGCGGGCTCGAACTTGGCCAGAGCCTGGGCGATACCGTGCTTGACAGCGCCGGCCTGACCCGAGAGACCGCCACCCTTGACGGTGCAGACCACGTCATACTGGCCCGAACGGTCAGCCACGCCGAAGGGCTGGTTGATCACGAGACGCAGGGTCGGACGGGCGAAGTAGGTTTCCTGATCGCGACCGTTGACGGTGATCTTGCCGGTGCCGGGCTTGATCCACACGCGGGCCACGGCGTCCTTACGACGACCGGTGGCATACGAACGGCCCTGAGCGTCAACTTCGCGAGCGCGAAGCGGAGCGGCAGGAGCAGCGGCAACCGGAGCGGCGGTGCCGATTTCGGCCAGAGCGGAGAATTCTTCAGACATTACGCACCAACCTTGTTCTTGCGGTTCAGGGCAGCGACGTCCAGCGGCTGAGGCTGGGTGCCGGCGTGCGGGTGCTCGGCACCAGCGTAGAGGTGCAGGGCACGCATCTGCTGACGGCCCAGAGGACCGCGCGGAATCATGCGTTCCACGGCCTTCTCGATCACGCGCTCGGGGAAGCGGCCTTCCAGAACCTTGGCAGCGGTCACTTCCTTGATGCCGCCGGCATAACCGGTGTGCTTGTAGTACACCTTGTTCTTCAGCTTGTTGCCGGTCAGTCGCACCTTGTCGGCGTTGATGACGACGACGTGATCGCCGGTGTCAACGTGGGGCGTAAAGGTGGGCTTGTGCTTGCCGCGCAGCGTGTTGGCGATGATGACGGCAAGACGGCCGAGCACCAGACCTTCGGCATCGATCAGATGCCACTTCTTTTCCACCTCAGCCGGCTTGACCGACCGGGTGACCTTGGTGAGAGCCTTCATGGCTTTGGTTCCCGTATAAATGACGACCCCGCTACGCGGTCGCGGCGGGGGGTGTGGCGGCGCTAATGTTGCAAATGGCCCCAAGAGTCAAGCATTCCGGGCTTTTTAACGCGCGGTAAAATAATACCGTGCCGATTTCATCCTTTCAGCGCCCCCAGCCATGCCATGGTCGCGGGGCCGGAGAGCGGGCATTCCCAGCCCAAAATCGCCGGCTCCTCATAGGGGTGCAGTTCCGCCAGCCGTTCGATACACGTTTCGCGCAGATCGGCATTGGTCTTGAAGATCACCCCGATCTCGCCGCTTTCATGCACTTCGCCCGCCCAGGCATAGACCGATTGCATTGCGGGCAGGATGTTGGCGCAGGCCGCCAATCCCGCCTCAACCAGCACTCGCGCGGCCGCCTTGGCGCTGACCGCATCGGGAAAGGGGCACCAGAGCAGCACGGGGGCAGGCAGCGCACTCATCACCGCCGCTCGCTGCCCAACGCGTGCATGCCCCACACCGTTGCCACCACCAGCAGTGCGCCCACCAGTTGATGCGCGACCGCCAGCGGGATCGACACGCCGCTCATCACCGTGGCGATGCCCAGCAGGATCTGGACGCCAAAGGCGCTGTGGATTGCGATGGAGGGCGCGCGTTGGCCACGCTTTTTCAGGGCCCGGGCCAGCACCACCAATACCGCCACCACCACCCACGCCCACCAGCGGTGCAGGAAATGGACAATCGCCGGATCGCCGGTGATGGCCTGCATAAAGCTCTCGCCGCTTTGAGTCGGGCCGGGCCAGATGTGGCCGTTCATCAGCGGCCATTCGTCGGTCACATGGCCTGCGCGCAGACCCGCTGTGAACGCGCCCCAGATCAATTGCACCGCCAGCACGGCTCCGGCCAGCATCGCCAGCGGCGTCAGCCGGCTGCGCGCCTCGCCCCGGGCCAGAGCGCGCAGATCAAGCGCCGTCCACACCAGCCCCGCCAGCGTGAAAAGCGCCACGCCCAGATGGGTGGCCAACCGCAGGTGGCTGACCTTCACATCATGGGCGATGCCCGATTTGACCATCCACCAGCCGACGGCCCCTTGCAACGCGCCCAGCGCCAGCAGCGCGACCAACCGTAGGTGATAGCCAGCCGGGATCTGGCGCCGGATCCAGAAAATCACCAAGGGCAGCGCAAACACCAGCCCGATCCCGCGCGCCAGCAGGCGATGTACCCATTCCCAAAAGAAGATCATCTTATAGGTGGCCAGCGTCATGCCCGCCGGGCCGTTGATCAATATATATTGCGGGGTGGCGCGATATTTGGCGAATTCGGCCTCCCATGCCGCCTGGGTCAAGGGGGGCAAAGCGCCGCTGACCGGCTTCCATTCGGTGATCGAGACGCCCGATTCGGTCAGCCGCGTGATCCCGCCCACCACCACAATGCCCGCCACCAGCGCGGCCACGGCCCATAGCCAACGCGCCACTAGCAAAGGGCGGGCGGCAGAAGCGGGGTTTGTGACGGTGTGCTGCATGATGAAAGCCGTAGTCCTGCAAAGGGGCATTTGGGGTGCGCCCGGGGGTTTCTGATTCAATGAATGTCAACCGATCGCAAGACATATCATCGGGCAGGCGGGCGATTATTATCTGCACCTGCGGGGTTGAAATCATGCAGGCCCTTGCCACATGATACATTATCACATATCGGAGCTTTCATGTTGACCCCCGCCCTTGCCCTGATTCGCGCCCGGCTCGACCGGCTTGGCGTGGCGCTTTCGGCGCTTTGTCTGGTCCATTGCGTTTCGGGCGTGGTGCTGGTGGGCCTGCTGGGCGTGGGGGGCGGTGTGCTGCTCGACCCGCATGTGCATGAATATGGGCTGATGCTGGCCATTGCCATCGGCGCGCTGGGGCTGGGCTTTGGACTGGCGCGGCATGGGCGGCGCGAACCGCTGGTGCTGGGCTCTATCGGGTTGGTGCTGATGGCGGGCGGGCTGGCCGTGCCGCACGGGCTGCCGGAAATCGCGATGACCATTCCGGGCGTCATTCTTCTTGCCTTTGCCCACATCCGGAACTTGCGCCACGCGGCCTGACGCGCAATAGCGCGAGGCATGAGCGAAACGATCTCCCTGACAGTGAATGGCGAGCCGCGCCGGATTGCCCATGGCGCCAGCGTGGCCGACCTTGTGGCCGACATCGGCCTTGAGCCCACCAAGGTGGCGGTGGAGCGCAATGCGATCATCGTGCCCCGCAGCACGCTGGCCGATGTGGCGCTGGCCGATGGCGATGTTCTGGAGATCGTGCATTTTGTAGGGGGTGGTGACGTGAGCGCAGAGGATACTTGGACCGTTGCGGGGCGCACTTTCCGCTCGCGCCTGATCGTGGGCACCGGCAAGTACAAGGATTTCGCCCAGAACGCCGCCGCGCTGGAGGCGTCGGGCGCGGAAATCGTGACGGTGGCGGTGCGCCGTGTCAACGTGTCGGACCCCAAGGCGCCGATGCTGACCGACTTCATCGACCCCAAGAAGGTCACCTATCTGCCCAACACCGCCGGTTGCTTTACGGCTGAGGACGCGATCCGCACGCTGCGCCTTGCGCGGGAAGCGGGCGGCTGGGATCTGGTCAAGCTCGAAGTGCTGGGCGAGGCGCGCACGCTCTATCCCGACATGCGCGAAACGCTGCGCGCCACCGAGGTGCTGGCCAAGGAGGGCTTCCTGCCCATGGTCTATTGCGTGGATGATCCCATCGCGGCCAAACAGTTGGAAGAAGCGGGCGCGGTGGCCGTGATGCCGCTGGGCGCGCCGATCGGTTCGGGGCTGGGCATTCAGAATAAAGTTACGATTCGTCTGATCGTCGAGGGCGCCAAGGTGCCCGTATTGGTTGACGCCGGGGTGGGCACCGCATCGGATGCGGCCGTGGCCATGGAACTGGGCGTGGACGGGGTGTTGATGAACACCGCCATTGCCGAGGCCAAGGACCCTATCCGTATGGCAAAGGCCATGAAATTGGCCGTTGAGGGCGGGCGCGAGGCCTATTTGGCCGGCCGCATGGCCACGCGCAAATATGCCGATCCCAGCAGCCCGCTGGCGGGCATGATCTGAACAAATTCTGCGGTGGGCTTAATATGGCCCACCTAGGAATTGTTGAGGATGGTTAACGGCTTTTCAAGACGTTGAAGGCATTGTGATCACGAGGCCGGAATAGTCCGCGCCGAGGGATCACGAAGATGGCCAACACCGGAACCGCAACGCTCGCCATTGCCGAACTGCGCGAATTCGCCAGTTTCTCGCCTTGCGAACAGCGTTACATCAAGCGCAGCCTTGATGTGGGGCTGGGGCGTCAGGATGCCTTCAAGCTCTGGGCGCGCGATGCGGCCGAGAGCGCCAGCATCCGCAGCCAGTATGTCATCTATCAGGAGCTGAAGACGCTCCGCGGTGAAAAGCCCAGCGAATCCTCGCTCGACGCGGTGGAAAACTTCCTGGGCAAGCTGGTCCGCCTGACCGCCTTCGATCTGGCGCAGGAAAAGCTTACGGGCTTTACCGCCTATCGTTTCCTTTATGAGCGCCTGCTGGGAGCCGATGTGCGCCCCTGGCTGCCCTCGGCCTTTTGCGCGGCGGCGGCTCTGCCCCAGATCCGCCCCGAGCGGCGCAAGAAATTGCTCCAGTCGATCAGCGAGGCCGCGGCCACCGCGCCGGGCTGGTCGATGCGCGAACCGGCTTTTTACCCCGAATGGGTGGATAAGGAAGCCGCCTGAAATCCTCAAATACGCAGGGAAAAGGCGCGCAGGGTGGGGGCCCTGCGCGCCTTTCTCTTTGCCCGCGCCGCGCCGGATACGTTTTTCCGCTGCCCGCCGGGCACGTTTTACCGTTGCGCGCCGGGCGCGGTGGCGCGAAACATAAAAAAGCGCGGGAAGGATACCCTCCCGCGCCCCTGTTCAATCATGTGCCGCGATCAGGCCAGCGCCGGTTCGCCCAGCAGCTTGCGCGCCATTTCGCGCACTTCGGCGCCCATGTCCTCGCGCTCCAGCGCCAGAGCCAGCGTCGCCTCGACAAAGCCGACCTTCGAGCCGCAGTCATAGCGCTTGCCTTCAAAGGTCACGGCATGGAACGGCTGTTGGCCGATCATCTGCGCCATGGCGTCGGTCAACTGAATTTCGCCGCCCGCGCCCTTGCCCTGCGTGGCCAGCACGTCCATCACCTCGGGCTGAAGGATATAGCGGCCCGAAATGATCAGGTTCGAAGGCGCGGCCTCCACCTTGGGCTTTTCGACCAGGCCGGTCACCTCGGTCAAATTGCCTTCCGATTTGCCCGGCGCGATCACGCCATAGGACGACACTTCCTCACGCGGCACTTCGAGCACCGAGATCAGGTTGCCGCCGGTCTGGTTATAGGCCTCGACCATCTGCTTGAGGCAGCCCGTCTTGCCGACCATCAATTCATCCGGCAGGATGATGGCGAAAGGTTCATCGCCCACGATCGCGCGCGCGCACCAGATCGCATGGCCCAGGCCCATCGGCACCTGCTGGCGCACGGTGACCAGATTGCCCGGCTTGATGCGGGTGGGTTCGAGCACGTCGAGCGACTTGCCGCGCTCCTTCATCGTCGCTTCGAGTTCGAAGGCGGTGTCGAAATGTTCGACGATGGCGGTCTTGCCGCGGCCGGTAACGAAAATGATCTCTTCAATACCGGCTTCGCGGGCTTCATCCACGGCGTATTGAATCAACGGGCGGTCAACGATCGGCAGCATTTCCTTGGGAATAGCCTTGGTGGCGGGCAAGAAGCGCGTCCCAAGGCCAGCAACTGGAAATACCGCCTTGCGGACGGGTTTGATTTCACGCGAATGTATCATGATCTCTCGCTTTCGTTCCCGACATCTTAGCCGAATTAGCTGTAGTTTTACCTAAATTACAAGTTCTACGACTTGGTTAATTTTTTCGACCTGTCCATGCGCAATCCGCCCCCGGCCCTTTCCAGACCGCCCCCAGCCTTTCACAATCCGCCCATTGCCGACAGCACAAATGGCTCCTAAACGGTGGGGATGGACAAAATCATCATTCGCGGTGGCAAGCGACTTTCCGGAGCCATTCCGGTGTCGGGAGCCAAGAATTCGGCCCTCACCCTGCTGCCTTGCGCGCTGCTGACCGAGGAACCCCTGACCCTGCGCAATCTGCCGCGTCTGGCAGACGTGGATGGATTTCAGCATTTGCTGAACCAGTTCGGCGTTTCTACGTCGATCGCCGGGACAAGGCCAGAAGATTTTGGTCGAGTTATGACCCTTCAGGCTACTCGTTTGACCAGCACGACGGCGCCCTATGAACTGGTGCGCAAAATGCGTGCCTCTATTCTGGTGCTTGGCCCGCTGCTGGCCCGCGCGGGCGAGGCAACGGTGTCGCTGCCGGGTGGCTGTGCGATCGGCAATCGCCCGATCGACTTGCATTTGAAGGCGTTGGAAGCCTTTGGCGCGACCATTGAATTGACCTCGGGCTATGTTCGCGCGGTGGCCCCCGATGGCGGTTTGCCCGGTGGGCGCTATGCCTTCCCGGTGGTGTCGGTGGGCGCAACGGAAAATGCGTTGATGGCGGCCAGCATGGCCAACGGTACCTGCCGCCTGCACAATGCGGCGCGCGAGCCGGAAATTGTCGATCTTTGCAACCTCTTGGTGGCGATGGGCGCCCAGATCGAGGGCATCGGCACTTCGGAGCTAACCATTCATGGGGTTAAGCGCCTTCACGGTGCAACCTATCAGGTCATGCCGGATCGAATCGAAGCCGGTTCCTATGCCTGCGCCGCCGCCATCACCGGTGGCGAGGTCGAATTGCTGGGCGCGCGCGCCGACGAAATGGACGCCACGCTGGCCGCCTTGCGCGAGGCGGGGGTCCATGTCGAACCGCGCAAGGACAGCATCTTCGTGGCCGCCAACGGCCCGATCCGCCCTGTCACCGTCGAGACAGCGCCCTATCCCGGTTTCGCCACGGATATGCAGGCCCAGTTGATGGCCATGCTGACCCGCGCGGAGGGGACCAGCGTGCTGACCGAAACCATCTTTGAAAACCGCTATATGCACGTGCCGGAATTGACGCGCATGGGCGCCCGGATCGAGACCAAGGGGCGCGTTGCCATCGTGCATGGCGTCCCGCGTTTGACCGGGGCCGAGGTGATGGCGACCGATCTTCGCGCATCAATGAGCCTGGTGATTGCCGGATTGGCGGCCGAAGGTGAAACTACGGTTCACCGCCTCTATCATCTTGATCGCGGTTATGAGCGGCTGGAAGAGAAATTCGCTTTGCTGGGCGCGGATATCGAGCGCGTCGGCAGCGATTGACGGAACGACCCGGCGGCCGCAAAGACCGCCGGGTCAAAGCCATTAACGGCGCACCTCGACATAACGGCAGCGCTTTTTCGCGGTGATCGTCCGGTCAATCGCACGGCCCGCAAAGGCGCCGCCCACCGCGCCTGCCACCAGACCCACCGGACCGCCCAGCGCAGCATGGCCCACCAGCGCGCCGCCTGCGCCACCGGCGATCAGACCCGCTGTGCCGCTCGACTTGCGGCAGACCTTGACCACGCGCTTGGCGGGGCGGGCTTCAGCCATTGCCGGCACGGCCACCACCGCCAGAGCCGAAGACATGGCGATCAACTTAACAAAATTGGGCATTGGGCATCTCCTGTTTAGACTTGGCTGGGGCCATAAAGCACCAACCGAGTTCAACTTAAGATGAACGGTTTTTGCGACGAACTGTTCCTGATGGTTTACGCTTTCGCCCGCATATAGCCACTGCAACATGGTTTGCTGCATTCCCGCCGGTTGTCTTCAAAGCCCGGCAGATCCAAAGCGAACCGACCATATTCTTGACAAGCATCGCTTCGTTGTCGAAGCGCAGCCTGTGGTTAATCACCGCTGCTTCGGTCGATGTCGGGGTGTGCATTTACTGCGACGAAAGGCTGCGCAACCAGCCAGATTCTTACCGCCCCGGCCAGGCCGGGAGGCGTTTCACAGGCAATTCTCTCCGCATCGATTCGCGCCACCAACGCATTGACCGAGACCCCCTCCCGCATCGCCGCATCACGCAGCATGTTCCAGAACAAGGGCTCAAGGCTGATCGAGGTCTTATGTCCGGCGATTTCAACTGAGCGTTTGACGGGGGGGTGGTAGGGTGTCGGCATAAGGAGAGTGTAGTGGCAGGTGACGGGAAGCGATAGCGGCTTGAGTGGGCGTTGTATGCCTCCGGCGGGCAAAGGGCGGGGGGCCTTTGCAATCCCGCTATGGGGTGGCGCTTGGTTGTCAAGGTGGCGGTAGGAGGTTGAAAGCCTGCGGCGCTAGATGATCGGCGCAGCAGGCTTTATCAATTCAGCCATCGCGGTCGATACCCAACGTCTAAACTCTAGCGAAACAAAGACAGTATCTGGGAGCCACATGGGGCTAGCCCCTCGTGATATCGCCCGCCATAAAACAAAAAAGGCGCGAGCCTTTCGGCCCGCGCCCCTTCGATCACGAAAACCGCGATCCGATCAATACATATGCTGGCCGCCATTGATGCTCATCGTCGAGCCGGTCACGAAACCGGCGTCTTCGCTGCACAGGAACGCCACGCCGCGCGCGATTTCCTCGGCATGGCCGAGGCGGCCCACCGGGATCTTGGCGACGATCTTTTCCAGCACCGGCGCGGGGACGGCGGCCACCATTTCGGTGTCGATATAGCCCGGCGCAATGGCGTTGACCGTCACGCCAAACTTGGCGCCTTCCTGGGCCAGCGCCTTGGTGAAGCCATGGATGCCCGACTTGGCCGCGGCATAGTTGACCTGACCATACTGGCCCGCCTGCCCGTTGATCGAGCCGATGTTGACGATGCGGCCCCATCCGCGCTCGCGCATGCCGGGGAACGTCGCCTTGGCCATGTTGAAGCAGCCGCCAAGGTTGACGCGGATCACTTCATTCCAGTTGTCGAAGGTCATCCGGTGGAGCACGCCGTCACGCGTGATGCCCGCGTTGTTGACCACCACATCGACCGGGCCCAGATCGGCCTCAACCTGCGCGACCCCCGCCAGAGTGGCCTCATGGTCGCCCACATCCCATTTATAGGCGGCAATGCCGGTGGCCTCGGTAAAGGCCTTGGCCTTTTCTTCATTGCCCGCGTAATTCGCTGCAACCGTGTATCCCAGATCCTTGAGCGCAAGGCTGATGGCCTCGCCAATGCCCCGCGTACCACCTGTAACGATTGCCACTCGCGTCATGCATTTCCTCCAGAAGAAGTTGGCCAGAATACAGCACAGCCCCAAGTGCTATCGGCGCAATGCGACAGAGGCAAGTAACTTGGCGGCCTATATCGCGCAAAAATTGCGCAGTTTAGCGCAAGACTGGAGGTAAATTACGACATATGCTGCATTTGCGAAGTAAATCATCAAATGACGCATTTGCAGCATAGGATGGTACGCATACAATTTGACGCCGATTACGCCGTATGGTGCGCCAATTGTAGGGCAAATGGTGCGCGGGCTCAGAACCGGAACTGCGTACCGACAAAGACCGCCTGGCTGTCCGACTTGGTGTCATTGGTGGGTTTCAGCCGGTCGCGGTCCTGCGAATAGCGCACGCCCGCGGTTACGTCGAAATTGCGGGTGACGCGATAGGATCCGCCCACATCGACGCTTTGTTCGCCAAAGCTTTCCAGCGTGCGCGGTGCGCGCCCCGCCCTCTCGCGATCAACCAGCTGAATGTGAGGGGCCAGCCGCGAATCGCTGCCATTCTCCACACGGGGGAAGGCGGAGAGATCGGGCAGATCATGCTTGGCGTGATCATTGCCGGGCAGCGAATAGGTCGAGGTGAGCGTCGAAAAATTCTGATAGCCGCGCGAAAGGCCCAGATTGTAGGCGTTGGGCGCCACGCGCGTATTGGGGCCGGGCGGCGCGATCCGCGGCGCAGACCCGCGAACAACGATGGCCCGCGCGGTTTCGGCATCCACCCGCACGGCCACCGTCACCGAACGGTCGGGCCTGGCGGCAAGCCCGGCGGGGGTGAAATGAAACAGCGCTTCCTTGCCCTGCATGAACTGGGCCTGCTGGCGCGCGGCCATGGCGCGCGCGACGCGCGGGTCCAGCTCGCTGGGCGTGAAACCGTCATCATCGGCGCGGGAATCGGCGCTTTCCGAGGTCGTTTCAAACCGCGTGGAAAAGGCCAGCACCGCGCTGGGCAGCGCAAGCAGGCCGACGGCCCCGGCCATGACCAGGGCGGGCATCGAGCTGCGCGGGACCAAAGAGAGCGTTGCCTGTTTCATCATTCGTGAATCGCAGCCGGGTGTTTCCGGCATCAATATCCATACACCTCAAATCCTAAGCGCGCCATGATGAACCTTGGCTGCACGGCCCTGATATGTTCAGCCAAGGTTCACGCCGTCGCGGGCCATGAAAGAAGCATGCCCATCGCCCCTTGTCGCGCGCTTTTTGGCGGTTATAGAGACTTGCCAACCCTTGCGCGCGCGATGGCGTGGGCGGAGCGTGGAAAAACAGTTTTTTGGGGCCCAAGCATTTTGGGTTTTTGAGACGGAAAGTGCAGAACCGATGATGGCCAGCAAGGCTCCTGCCCGTAAGTTTATCAGTCCGATGCTGCGTGGGGGCGCGGTGGCTCTGGCCCTGCTGGCGCTGGGCGGTTGCAAGATCGGCGGCATGCGCGTGCATAACCCGATCCATATCAAGCACCACCGCGTGACTCGCAGCACGGTCATGCTGCCGCCTTCGAATCTGACCACGATCGGCGTGAATGCCTATCTGTGGCGCGCGGCGCTGGATTCGGTGTCCTTCATGCCCCTGCTGCAAAGCGATGCGAACAGCGGCGTGATCGTGACCGATTGGTATTCGAACCCGTCGAATCCCGGCGAACGGATGAAGCTGACCATTGCGATCCTCGACAAGGATCTGCGCAGCGACGCGCTGCGCGTGTCGGCCTCGCGCCAGGTGTCGAAGGACGGTTTCTGGACCGATGCGCCGGTGGCCGCCGCCACGGTTCAGCGGCTGGAGGACGTGATTCTGACCAAGGCGCGCGATCTGCGTCAGGCCACGCTGATCAAGTAAACATCAATTCTGACCGTTTGCCTCCTGCCTTGCCTCCATATCGGCAAGCCGGGAGGCTTTCTGGTATAAAGGGCATGAGCAAATGAGTGAGCGTTTCGATTCCAGTGTTGCCGATGGCAAGTGGCAGCGCGTGTGGGACGAGAAGCAGAGCTTCCGGGCCGATGACAAGAGCGCCAAGCCGCGTTCCTATGTCCTGGAGATGTTCCCCTATCCCAGCGGGCGCATCCATATCGGCCATGTGCGCAATTACACGATGGGCGATGTGCTGGCCCGCTACAAGAAGATGCAGGGATTTGAAGTGCTGCATCCGATGGGCTGGGACGCGTTCGGCATGCCCGCCGAAAATGCCGCGATGGAAAAGGGCGTTCACCCCGGCGGCTGGACCCGCGACAATATCGCCAACATGAAGGCGCAGTTGAAGCGCCTCGGCTTTGCGCTCGACTGGAGCCGCGAGATCGCCACCTGCGAGCCGGACTATTACGGTCAGGAACAGTCGCTGTTCCTCGACCTGTACGCTGCGGGCCTGGTCTATCGCAAGGAATCGACGGTCAACTGGGATCCGGTCGACAACACCGTGCTGGCCAATGAGCAGGTGATCGACGGACGCGGCTGGCGTTCGGGCGCGCTGGTGGAAAAGCGCAAGCTGAACCAGTGGTTTTTGAAGATCACCGACTTTGCCGACGAATTGCTCGAAGGTTTGGGCAGTCTCGAAAGCTGGCCGGAAAAGGTTCGCCTGATGCAGGAGAACTGGATCGGCAAATCGCAGGGGTTGCAATTCCGGTTCAACGGCGATGTTGAGGTCGAGGTCTATTCGACCCGCCCCGACACTTTGTTCGGCGCCAGCTTTGTCGCGATTGCCGCCGATCATCCGATTGCGCAGAAGCTGGCGGCGGACAATGCGGCGGCGGCCGATTTCATCGCGCTGTGCAAGCAGGGCGGGACGACTGCGGCGGAATTGGAAACGGCGGAAAAGCTGGGCTTTGACACCGGCCTGCGCGTGGCGCATCCGCTGGACGCATCGTGGCAATTGCCGGTCTATATCGCCAATTTCGTGCTGATGGATTATGGCACCGGCGCGGTCTTCGGCTGCCCCGCGCATGACCAGCGCGATATTGATTTCGCCCGCAAATATGGCCTGCAGGTTACGCGGGTTGTGGCCGATGGTGACAAAACCGATCCGGTGTTTGAAGGCAATGAGGCTTATACCGGCCACGGCGTAATCGTGAACTCGCACTTCCTCAACGGCATGGACGTGGACGCGGCCAAGGCCGCCGTTATCGCCAAGGCTGAAGCCGAAGGCTGGGGCGAGGGCAAGACCGTGTGGCGCCTGCGCGACTGGGGCGTTTCGCGCCAGCGCTATTGGGGCACGCCGATCCCCTTCATCCATTGCGAAGTCTGCGGCGTGGTGCCGGTGCCCAAGAAGCACCTGCCGGTAACGCTGCCCGAGGATGTGACGTTTGATGTGCCCGGCAACCCGCTGGACCGCCATCCGACGTGGAAGCATGTCGATTGCCCGCAATGCGGCCATGCCGCGCGGCGCGAGACAGATACGCTCGACACTTTCGTCGATTCCTCCTGGTACTTCCTGCGCTTTGCCAGCCAGCCTGACGATGCGCCGTTTGATCCGGCGGAAATCGCGCGCTGGCTGCCGGTGGGGCAGTATATCGGCGGGATCGAACATGCGATCCTCCACCTGCTCTATGCCCGTTTCTGGACCCGCGCTCTGGCCCGCATCGGCAAGATCGACGTGACCGAACCCTTCGCCAGCCTGTTCACGCAGGGGATGGTGACGCATGAGACGTACAGCCGCATCGATCCGTCGAACGGTCAGCCGATCTGGTATGCGCCCAGCGATATTACCCGCACCGGCGAAGGCGCGAGCCTGAAGGCCGATGGCGGCCCGGTGGAAATCGGCCGCGTCATCAAGATGTCGAAGTCCAAGAAGAACGTGGTCGACCCCGACGAGATCGTCGCCACCTATGGCGCCGACGCGATCCGCTGGTTCATGCTGTCCGACAGCCCGCCCGAGCGCGATCTGCCGTGGAGCGAGGCCGGAATCGAGGGCTGCGCGCGCTTTGTGCAGCGCTTGTGGCGCCTGTTCGCGCAATATGATGCGGCGGCGCAGGGCGAGGACAAGGCGGTGGATCGCAAGACCCATCAGACCGTGCATGCCATTGCCGCCGATATTGAGGCGCTCAGCTTCAACAAGGCCGTGGCGCGCATTTACGAACTGACCGGCGTTGTCGAAAAGGCCGCGCCCAGCGCCAGCCGCAGCGCGGCGATCAAGGCGGTCCTGCTGCTGATCGCGCCGATGATGCCGCATCTGGCCGAAGAGGCTTGGGCGAGCATTGGCGAGGATCTGATTGCGGACGCCGCATGGCCCGCCGTTGATCCGGCGCTGCTGGTCGATGATGAGGTGACCATCGCGGTTCAGGTCAAGGGCAAGCTGCGCGATACGCTAACCGTGGCTAAGGGGACGGCGAAAGAAGAGCTCGAAGCGCTGGCTTTGGCGTCGGAAAAGGTGCAGCGTGCGCTCGAAGGGGCTGCGATCAAGAAAGTGATCGTGGTGCCCGATCGCCTCGTCAATCTGGTGGTCTGATTATGCGTCGTCTCCTGCCTCTTTGCCTTCTGGCCATGCTGCCCGCCTTGCAGGGCTGCGCTTTGCAACCGCTCTATGCGGGCGGGGGGCAGGCCTCCGTGGCGCAGGGGCTGGGGTCGATCTCGGTCTCGCCCATTCAGGGCAAGGCGGGGTGGCTGATGCAAAATGCGCTGGTCGATCAATTGGGCGCCGTCCCCGAAGGAACAGCGCCGCGTTATCGGCTGGAGGTAAGGCTCAACGATCAGTTGCTGGGTCTGGGCTTGCTGTCGAACAACACCGTGGGCCGCGAGCGGCGCATCCTGCGCGCGCGTTATCAGTTGGTGGATGCGGCCAGCGGCGAGGTGTTGCTTGACGCCACGGCGGGCTCGGATGCGGGCCTTGATGTGGTGTCTTCGGAATATGCGACGGTGGCCGCCGAACAGACCGCGCTGGAAAACCTGACGCGGGCCGTGGCCAGCCGGATCGTGACCAATCTGGCCGTCAAACTGCGCGCGAGGCGATGAAGGCAACCCAGCGCGATTTCGCGTCTCTGGCCCCTCGTGCGGCCCAGACAATGCGCATCTTCTTTCTGTGCGGCACCGATGATGCCAGTGTGCAGGATGCGGCCTTCCGCATCGCCTCGCTGTTGTCCGATGCGGGCGAAAGGGTGGAGTTCACCGGGGCCGAGTTGAAGCGCGATCCGGTCCGTTTGGGCGATGAGGCGCGTTCGACCTCGCTGTTTGGCGATACGCGGCATATCTGGGTGCGCTGTTCGGGCGACGAGGCGCATGATGCGGTCGAAAATCTGATTGGGGGCGATGTCGCGCCCTGTCCCGTCATCATTCAGGCGGCCAATGCCAGTGATAAATCGCGCACGGCCAAGCTTCTGGAAAAGCGCGATGACGCGCTGGTCGCGATGTTTTATCCGCCCGATCTTGCTTCGGTGACCAATACGGTGCGTCAATTGGCGGATGCCGCCGGGGCGCCCATGGATCGCGAATTGGCCCAGCGTATCGCAGTTGCGGTAGGATTGGACACAAGGTTGGCAGCCTCGGAAGTGACGAAACTGGCACTCTATCTGGACGCGACCCAGGAGAGGCCTCGCGCCGCCACTCAACAGGCCTATGAGGCGGTGGGAGCCAGAACGGAAGACGATGGTTTTACCAGTTTGGTAAATGCCGTTCTGGGAGGAGAGGCGGCAAGGTTGAATATCGAGTTGCGCCGGATGGCTGAACTTGAACTGAACCCGGTTGGCCTGCTGCTGGCTTTTGAGCGCCGTGTTGCCCAATTGGCACAGTTGGCGAGTCGGATGGGAACCAACCCGGATATTTCGGCCTTTATGGAGGCGGAAAAAGCCTCGCGCAGGGTATTTTTTAAGGATGTTCCGGACCTTACGCGTCAACTCCGCATATGGCGAGGCCGCGCGTTGAGCCGTCTTTGTGAACGGTTGATGACTCTTCATCGCAATCTGATGATGAATAACCAAAGCGCCGAGCTGTTGCTTGCGCAGGAATTGGCGGAAATCGCCCGATATGCAAAAACTCGTTGCTAAACAAAAATTTGCCGAACCAAATCTGTGAAATGTTCTATATCTGAACAAGGTATAAGTAAATTTTTATTTTGCTGCAATGCAGCGTCGTGTTAGGGAATTTACCTAGCGCGGTCAGGCGGGGATTGTCTGGGGCTGGCGCTAAGGCATGAACCGACGTTGATGCGGCAAAATTAGCAGGGTGGAGCAAGCATGGACGCCTCAGTAGCACGTGCTTCCGGTTCGTTACGGAAGCGGGCCAAGGCCAGGTCAAAAGCGTTGCGCATGCCGTTAATGCCTTCGTTGCAGCAGCGCCGCCTGCAGTGTCACCTTGTCTTTATGTTAGGCGACATTCTGGCAATTTTTGCCGGCTTCTTCGTTGCCGGGTTCATTCGCCAAGGCGTTGTAACCGAATCGACGATGATTTTGCCGCAGCTTGTCTTGCCAGTTTATCTGACGATCGCGCTGTACAATGATGCCTATTCTCTCAATTCCCTGAGCAGCACGACTCACAGTGTATCCCGCGCGCTTCTCGCGTTGGGATTGTCGATTGCGGTGATCACGTTCATCACCTTCTATGCCCGATCTGCTGCGGATTATTCGCGCGGGCAGTTTACCATCGGCGTTGTATTGTCGGCACTCTTTGTGCTCGTGAACCGCGTTTTGATGCGCCGTGTGGTCCGCTGGCGCTGCGGCGTTTCGGTGATCAACCAATTGGTGATCGATGATGGCGGTCCCAGCATTAGCCTCCCTGGAGCGTTCCACGTTTCCGCGCAAAGCTTTGCCCTTACGCCCGCGCTTGATGATCCGAACGCGCTTGATCGCATTGGGATGATTATCCGGAATGCCGATCGCGTGGTGATCAGTTCTGTTGCCGAGCGTCGCGCTTGCTGGTCGATCATCCTGAAGGGCGCCAATGTTGCTGGCGAAGTCGTGGATGACACGGTGCTTGAGCTGTCGGCGCAGGGGGCGCGGATCGCCGGAGGCCACGGGTTGCTGCTGGTCTCTGTCGGGCCAATGGGGCTTCGTGATCGCATTCAGAAGCGTCTGCTCGATGCATTCGTGGCTGGTTCAGCCTTGCTCGCGCTATCGCCGATCATGCTGTTGGTGGCCTTGGCCATCAAATTGGAGGACGGCGGGCCTGTATTCTTCGTTCAGCGCCGCGTTGGGCGAGGGAATCGGTTCTTTCCCATCTTCAAGTTCCGCAGCATGAGCGTGAACCGTGTGGGGCGCAACGGCACTCAATCCGCGTCCAAAGACGATAAGCGGATCACCCGTGTCGGCAAGTTAATCCGTTCGACCAGTATCGATGAGCTGCCCCAGTTGCTGAATGTTTTGCGCGGGGACATGAGCCTGGTCGGGCCGCGCCCCCACGCGACGGGTTCGCTGGCGGGCACCAAACTGTTCTGGGAAGTCGATCAGCGTTACTGGGAGCGCCATGCACTCAAGCCCGGTCTGACGGGGTTGGCCCAGGTGCGCGGCTATCGCGGGGCTACGGATTGCGAAACCGATCTGACGCAGCGCTTGTATGCCGACCTTGAATATCTCCATGGCTGGTCGCTTTGGCGTGATATCTGGATCATGCTGCTGACCGTTCGCGTCGTTGTTCATTCTCGGGCATTCTAAGCCAACCATTGGCGACCGGCATTAAGTCAGGGCTTTCATGGCGTGCCGATTTGGATCAATCTGTGCGCCAGAATGACAAAAAAGGTTTCTCACAGCGAATATGACGCCACAGGCAAAACTGTAGTGCTAGACTTGTTTCTGCTCTACGTGTAATCATTAGGTTTACTCACGTAGGTTCCTTCGGTGATGGAAGGTGGCTGGTTTTATGACGCCTTTCACGGCTGATGTTTTCAAGAAGCAGTGTTCTCTTCCGGTCGGCGTATTTCCGCATTGGTTGGTTCAGAGCCCCTGTTTTTGCCGCAAGCCGACTTCTGCGGCTCTCGGAGTCTAGGCTGTGCGAAACCTCCTTGTTAATCAGGATCGTACAACTTTCGTAACGTTAGCCTGTCTGTTCATCCTTTTTGTGGCGGGCGGCGGCGGGGATGCCGCGCCGTCTTTGGCGGGAGTAGTTCAGGCCGTTGTCGCAGTGATGTTTGCCATCTGGCTGATGACGCTGCGGGCCGATGAAGTGTCTCCACCGCTCGCGACTTATGCCGTGGCGGCTCTGGTACTGGCATTGCCGCTCCTCCAAATGATGCCGCTGCCACCCGCTGTCTGGCATGGCATGCCCGGGCGAGAACTGATGCGCGAATCGCTGGCCCTGGTGGGAGCCGCAGACGACTGGCGTCCTTTGAGCCTGTTTCCATTTGAAACCCTGGCTGTTTTGATGACCTTGGTGCCGGCGGTTATCATGCTATTTCTGGCTTCATCGCTGCGCTCGTCCGGGCGGCTCCTGCTGCTGATCCTGATCGTTTTCGTAGCCCTTCTGGCGCTGGCCGTCGGGGCGGTGCAGGTGTCGGGTGCGGATGGCAACGTAATGCGTTTCTATAACGCGAATTCGGCCATCCTTTCAGGTTTTCAGTCCAACCGCAGCGGACAGGCCGATATTTTCCTGATCGCGATCGTTTGCGTCGGGGCCGTTACCCGCGAACTGTATCCCAAGGAGGCAATCGCGAGCCGTCGCTGGCGATTTTTGCTGCTCAACGCATCTGCCGGTCTGCTCTTTGCCTTGGCTGTGGTGCTGACGCGATCGCGCTTTGGGATGATCATGGTGCCCTTAGCGCTCCTGCTCCAAATGGCCTTTTTGCGCAGTGCGTTAAATCTGTCGCGTCGTGCCTTGGTCGTAGGGGGCGGCGTTTTGGCGCTGTGCGCGTTTGGCGGCTTGGCTTTGATCGGGAATATTCCAAAGATCGGTCTGGCCTTGAGCCGTTTCACCACCACGGTGGAACTGCGGCCTGAGATTTGGAAAGACACCCTTTATCTTACCCATAAATACGCGCCATGGGGCTCTGGCATGGGCACATTCGAGCCAGTTTTTCAGCTTGATGAACGGCTTGACTGGCTTGGCTATCGCATCATCAACCGGGCGCATTGCGATTTCCTTGAGCTGTATCTCGAAGGCGGCATTCCTGCCGTGGTGATTTTGGCTCTTGTTGTCATGATAGTGGCTTGGGCAGCGGTTAAAGGTCTGCGCCAGACATCCGGTCCGGGCCAATGGCAGATATGGTGCGCTTTATGGAGTTTGTGCCTGATTGGAGCACATTCGGCACTAGATTATCCATTACGCTCCATGTCCGTTGAAGCTATATTTGCCGTGATGGTTGCGATTATCCTTTGCGGTGCGCGACCAAAGAAAACTCGTCCCGAATTGGAATGATAGGTATGAAGATGGTGGAACGGTGCGCGATCGGGATTGCTTTGGCACTTGCTCTTGCGGGATGCGGCTCTGTGCGGCCGAACACGTCGATTCCTTCGGGGAACGCGGCCTATCAATTGATCCCGGCAACGGAGAATGGCTATGATCCCGGCGCGATCCAGCCCGGTGACAGGCTGGCGATCCGTGTGGTGGGTGAGCCTGATCTGAGCAATGAACAGTATTGGGTCGATGGCGCCGGACGTGTTCAGATGCCGCTGGTCGGTGAATTTGAGGTCGTCGGGCGTAATACCCAGTCTGTGCGTGAGGAAATCGAAAAGCGGCTTGCGGTATCCTATATCCGCAACCCGCTGGTATCCATCAGCATCGTCGAGCATGCGAAATATGGCCTTACCGTTGAAGGGGAAGTGCAGAAAGCGGGGCGGTTTGAAGCTTCGCCCGGCATGACGCTGCTGGGGGCTATCGCCTTGGCGGGAAGCACCACAAAGGACTCGAAGCTGAACGAAATCTATCTGTTTCGTGAAAGAGGTGAGAAGCGCATCGGCGCTCGCTTCAATTTGTCCGACATCCGCAACGGTCGCAATCCCGATCCGCAAATCCTGCCCGGAGATGTGGTCGTGGTGGGTCGATCGGCACTCAAGGGGACCTGGCATGAGGTTCTCGCCGCCGCGCCCTTTGCCAACATCTACTACAACGTAGCGCGCTGACCCCTATCGGATCAGGCACAAGCATCAGGAAATATGACCTTGTCTACAGCTGCTACACCCGAAGCTTCCGAACCGGAGAACCCCTTTGGCCAGACGGGGGGAGGGCTGAATTTTCGCTATATCTTCGCGATGCTGCGCGCCAACCTCACATTGGTCAGTTCGCTATTCTTCGGGTCGATACTCGTATCGCTGGCCGCCACCCTGTTGCAGACGCCGATCTACACTGCGCGCGGCACTATCCAGATCAACAGCGGCGCCAACCGCGTGCTGTCCAAGGATAATGACGAAAGTCAGGGCGAAGATGCCAGCGCGATGCAGGATGCCGATCGCTATTTGAAAACGCAGGTCGACATTCTCAAAAGCCGCTCTCTTGCGTTGCGGGTGGTCGATGCACTCAAACTGGTCGACAATCCCACTTTCTTCACATCCATGCGCGGCAAGCCGCCTCGTGCCGGCTCGACGCGCAATCAGGCATCGCTGCTCGCTGCCAGCTTGCTGATGAAATCGCTGGATGTCACGATTCCGCGTGACAGCCGTATTGCGACAATCGCCGTTGAATCAGCCGATCCGACCTTGTCAGCCAAAATTGCCAATGCCTATGCCTCGGAATTCATTCAATCGAACCTCCAGCGCAAATTTGAAAGTTCGGGCTATGCGCGCGAATTTCTTGCGCGCCAGTTGGTTCAGGTAAAGGACAAATTCGAACAGTCGGAGCGCACGCTGAACGATTATGCGCGTTCGGCCGGGCTTATTCATTCTGGCAGCACTTCTGCGGGCACGGGCGGACAGCCCGCCATGCAGGGCACCTCGGTTATCGGGGCCAGCCTGAGTCAGTTCAACCAGTCGGCCAATGATGCAAAGGCCCGCCGCATTGCAGCTGAATCGCGCTGGCGCGCGATCAACGCCGGGCCGCTGCTCAACGCCTCTGAAGTGGTGACCAACGCCGCCGTCTCGTCCTTGCTGACCCAGCGGGCAACCGCTTTGGCCGCGCTGGAAGAAGAGCGCGCGCGTCACCTCGACGGCTATCCCACGGTGGCGGCGAAACAGGCGCAGGTGCAGGCCCTCAACAGCCAGATCCAGACGCTGGCGAACAATGTGCGCAATGCGATCCGCTTGGAATATGAAGCGGCGTTGAAATCGGAAATCGAGCTGAATTCGCAGGTTGATCGCCTCAAGGCGGACACGTTGAATGAACAGGATCGTTCTGTTCAATACAATTTGCTGCAGCACGAAGTGGAAACCAACCGCCAAGTGTATGACGGCCTGTTGCAGCGTTACAAGGAGCTGAACGCTTCGGCCGGGATCAGCACGTCGAACATTTCGGTGATCGATATTGCCCAGATCCCCACGCGGCCGAGCTCGCCCGATGTTCTGCGCAACCTGCTTTACGGTTTTGCAGCCAGCATTGTGCTGACGACCACCATTCTGCTTATCAAGGAGCAGTTCGACGACTCCGTTCGTATTCCCGAGGATATCGAGAGCAAGCTGGCCATTCCGTTGCTGGGCGTTATTCCCGTGTCGAACGGCGACAGCCCCACCATGGATCTTGACGATCCGAAGTCGCAGATATCCGAGGCTTACAACTCTTTGCGTGGTTCGCTGCTCTTTGCCACGCCAAAGGGGTTGCCGCAGCTGATCATGGTGACCAGCGCGCAGCCGGCCGAAGGCAAGTCGACGAGCAGCTATGCCCTTGCACGCACTTTGGCGCGAATGGACAAAAAGGTTCTGTTGGTTGACGCCGACCTGCGTCGTCCCTCGCAGCACCGCTACATCGACTATGACAACCAGAAAGGCTTGTCCGATGTGCTGACCACGCGCACGAGCATGGCAGAACTGGCCCAGCAGGCGCAGCAATCGACGCTGTCGCTGCTGACTTCCGGCCCCATTCCGCCCAGCCCGACCGAATTGCTGTCGAGCCTGCGTTTTCGCGAGGCTCTGGAAGAGGCCAAATCAGTCTATGATGTCATCATCATCGACTCTCCGCCTGTACTGGGCTTGGCAGACGCGCCGATGATCGCCGCGATTGTTGAAGGGGTTGTCTTCATGGTGGAATCGGACCGCAGCCGCCACGGCGCGCTCAAAACGTCGTTGCGCCGTTTGCGTGCGGTGCATCCGAATATTCTGGGCGGCGTGCTGACCAAGTTCGATCCGCTCAAGAGCGGCAGCCGGTACTCGTCGTACTACGGCTACGAATATTATCAGTATCAGTACAGCTACGGCAAACGCTGATCCGTTAGATTGGAGGGCCGCAGAGCGCTATGGGAATGGTTCGGTGTTGATACGGCCTCTGCGATGGGCTGCTGCCACGGTTGTGGGTGCCTATGCCCTTTTGGCGCTGGCGGTTGGAGCCGACAGGGGCGACACCGCTGGCGCCGGCATGCCTTTTGCTATTCCCTCCGCGCTTCGGGTGAATGCACAGCTTGGGGATTTGCGGACTGCTGTGGGGCGCGGCGACAGCGGAGCGGCCGTTGCATATGGTCGCGAATCGGTCGCCCTTGTTCCGCTCGATCCCAGACGCCTTGGCCTTTATGCCACCGCCTTGACCCGCAAGGGAGAGGGTGAGAAAGCTTATGAGGTGTTCCTGACGGCCGGAAAGATGGGCTGGCGCGATCCCATTACCCAGTATTTCTGGATGCAGACGGCGATGGGGCTTAACGATGGCGCGGTTGCTGCCTTGCGCCTCGATGGCATGCTGCGCACCTGGCCCAGTTTTACGACGCAAGCAGATCTTACTGCTCCATTTGAAGTGAACCAGCAATTTGGCGACGCGCTTATCGCGCGAATTAAGCTGCAGCCGGAATGGGCCCGCGACTATGTGGCCAGCACGAGATTGCTGGAGGGCACGCGACTGGCCGATCGTCTTGATTTGCTCCATCGGCTTGCCGCAAGCGGTACGAAAGTCGGATGCGCGCAGATCGCTCAGGTTGTCGAACCCATGGCCCGTAACGGGCTGGTTAACGAGGCCTATGGACTGTGGCGAGACCACTGTGACGACAAACCTGCGGGCCTGCTCATGGACGGGAATTTTGAGGCCTACAATCCTGATTACGAGGAGACTGTCCCCTTCCGTTGGAGAGTGCCCGCTTCTGGTGATTTGAACGTCGAGGATCAGCGCGAGAAGGCGGGTGGCAAATTGCTGGCGATGCGCAATGTCTCGCCTATCCCAATGGTGGCCGCCAGCCAGATTGCGATGGTGCGGTCGGGAGATTATCGGATCTCATGGCTGGCCAAAGACGAAGACGGCAAGCCAAGCCATGCGATAGCGCCCCAATTGTGGTGTTCAGACGCCAACGAAATTGTGCCCTCCAATGTAACAGCCTTGCCGGGAGGACGCTGGCAGGCGGATCTGAGAGTGGCAGACGAGTGTAAGGCTTGGATCTTGCAGTTCACTCTTCAGCCAACGCCTAAGCCGGTAATATTCGGTTCGGTGTCGTTGACGAAGCCTTCGGCACAATAATCACATCATTTGTCTTATCTTTGAGAACTAATGGCGCAGAAAATTTTTCCTTTTTGCGTCATAATGGATAATAGTTTTTTCACTAAATGGACTAAATCAGCAATAACTTAGTTCGATTGAGATTAACCTTTAATCGAAAATAAAACTGGGCTAGACGATTACCACGCTTAGGGATGGCGTATATCATGGGTAAAGCACGGCCAAAGCGGCTTGCGCTGGTCTGGAGCCAGTTTGCCGCCTATCATGTTGATCGCTGTGAGGCGCTTGCTGCACTGACAGCTGGCAAGGTCGATATTTATGCGGTCGAGGTCGCAACCTCGTCACATCTCTACGCCTGGGAACCGTCCGGAGCGATCAGAGGAACGAAAAAGATCACCCTTTTCCACGGGAAAAAGTTCGAGGAAATTGCTCCGTTACACCGATTTCTGAAGCTGTTCGTCCAATTGGTGAAATGCGATCAGGTGTTTTGGGGGATCGGTTATCATGAGCCCGAAATTATTCCTTTGATCTGGTTGCTGCGCCTCTTTGGCGTGAAGGCATATTTGATGATGGACTCCAAATATGATGATTCACCGCGGCAGAACTGGTTTGAGTTTTTAAAGTCCATCGGCTTGTCGGCTTATTCCGGAGCGCTGGTGGCCGGACATCGTCATCGCCAGTATGTTGAGTTTCTGAGCTTTCGAAACAGGCCTGTATTGCTTGGCTATGACTGTGTTGCAATGGCGCGGTTTCAAAAATTTAATGTTGAAGACAGCAATAAGGTTGATTGGCAGGATCGTGATTTTCTTTTTGTTGGAAGATTTGTTGCGAAGAAGAATATCTTAAAGCTGATCGACGCGTTTAATATGTATTGCGAATATGCAAAAGAGGATGCGAGACGTCTGATATTGGTGGGGGACGGCCCCCAAAGGCCGGAGATCATGAGGAAGATTGTCGATCTTGGGCTACATGGCCAAGTCATTATGACTGGCTTTTTGCCCAGCGATGAGGTAGCCAAAGCTATGGGTATCTCCCTAGCTTTGCTCTTGGTAAGTTATGAAGAGCAATGGGGATTGGTTATCAATGAAGCAGTCGCTTTGGGGCTTCCTGTGATCGCGTCGGCAAATTGCGGTTCAACAGATCTGTTGGTTCGCAATCTCGTCAATGGCTTGGTGGTCGAGCCTCGCTCGGTCGAGGCAATTTGCGCTGCCATGGTGCGAATGGCGGGTTCCGAGGAAGAATGGCAAGCCATGTCCAAGGCATCGTCACGGTTTGAACAGTTTGCTGATGTTAGCTTCTTTGCAAACTCTGTAATTGAGCTTGCGAAAATAGAATAAGCAGCAGGCCAATTGGCAAATTTTTTGAGGCAATTCTGTGCAGGCAATCGGATTTCTTTGGGCCCAGTTTTCAGCCTATCACGTTGACCGCTGCGTCGCGGCTGCCAGCCGCCTGGCCGGTCGAGCACAGGTCTATGCTGTGCAGGTCTGTACCAAATCCAACCTCTATGTCTGGGAACCGTTCAAGGATGTAAAGGGCGCGACAACGGTCACGCTGTTTCCCGACACACTCTATGAGTCGACCTCGGCTTGGTCGCGCTTTCGCAAACAATACAATGCCTTGCGTAAATGCAAGACCGTATTCATCGGTGTGGCCTACAGTGAACCTGAAATTTTGCCGATGGTCGTTTTGCTGCGTTTATCCGGGGTGCGTGTCATTATGATGAGCGCGACCAAGTATGATGACTATCCTCGGTCGGCGTGGGTTGAACTGATCAAGGGGGCATTGCTGTCGGTCTATCAGGGAGCCATTGTCGGCGGTCGGCGGCAAATGGAATACCTGCAGTTTCTCGGGTTCCGCAAAAGGCCTATTCTTACGGGCTATAATGCGGTCGGCCTTGATCGTGTCCGCAAGCAGGGTGAGCAGTATCTACCTGCGGAGGGTGTGTCGTTTCGTGATCGCCCATTCGTCTATGTCGGGCGCTTCGTCCCTAAAAAGAACCTCGAAGTCCTGATCGAGGGATTTGTCCGCTATGTGCGCAGCGTAGGGCCGCAAAATGCCCATAAACTCTTGATGGTAGGCTCTGGCCCTCTCGAAGGTGCCTTGCGGCAGCAGATTGTCGAGGCGGGTATCGAAGAATTGGTAGAGTTCTCCGGCTTTCTCACGGCCCCTGAAGTGGCAGGAGTACTGGCCCGCAGCCTCGCGCTGGTATTGGTCAGCACAGAGGAGCAGTGGGGCTTGGTGGTGAATGAGGCCCTGGCATTCGGCACACCGATGCTCACCTCCTCGCCGGTGGGGTCCAATGATGCGCTGACGAGGAATCTGGTCAATGGCTATATCGTGGAGCCGGATTCGCCCGAGGGTGTCGGCCGCGCCATGGCCCTGCTTTCCAGCGAAGAGGAATCCTGGAATCGCATGAAGGAAGAATCCCTGAAGCGCCGTTGGATGGGCGATGCGGAGCGATTTGCCGACGCTGTTGAGGTGATGCTCTTTCCCGATGCCACGGAAGCGAGAGAGCGGGTTACCCGCTTCATGCAGGAAATGGGCGCTGCGCACTGAACCACGCGAAAGGCCGTAAAGCCTTTAAATCGCTGGAGAGAGCGGGTCTTGATGCGTCATGATCCTCTGAATGATGGCAGTCAGAGGATCATGACGCATCTGTAATACGGAATTACGCGGAAAGCGGGGCTGAGAGGGCCAGGCCAACAGTGCAGGTTAAATCCGATAAGATCGGTGCCTGCACTGGATAAGAAAAAGCCCCTCCTGAGGCAGGAGGGGCTTTCCGAAAGCAATCCGATATCAACAGATCAACGCGACGAAATAACGATCGTCTGGTTGCCCTTGTTGTCGTTGACGACTTCGGTCACCACAAACGAGCCGACCGCAGCGCCGACCATCGGAACGGCAAAATTGGACATAGCGTTCCACGTTGCCAGGCTGACGGTCTGCGTGGCCTGCGCTTCAACGCAGCGAGCAGGAGCATTCTTGCCTGCAACCCGCTTTGCCGAAGCAAGGCAGGATGCGCCCAGGTTACGCTTGGGAGCGGTGTTGACCAGTTGGCTCTTTGCCGCAGCCGGAATGGCGGCCGACGAACGAACCGAAGTGTTTTGAGCGGGCGCGCCGGCCACCAAACCGGCAGCGGCGAGTACCACAAGCATGCTAGCAGCCATCTGACTATCTCCTATCTACGTACATATATGTAGCACGGCGTAAAGGTAAGAGTCGAGGATTGATTTCGCAGTGCAGCATGGGATTATGCAAAATTTATACAACCTCACTGCCTATTGTGCTATTGGATTGGACCTAGAAGTGAGGGCATGATCTACAAATAGCCAAATAGTTTAGGCGTTTAGCGGATGCCGCGACGAGGCGATGATCCATTGAACTGGAATGGATTTCGAAGAACCGTTTGTTTGAAGGGGGAGACAAATTTGCAACTGCTGCGCCGCAATCGCCCTTGTAAGTGGCGTAATCTTTCGCCTGTCCCTGAGGGCAGGCGCAGTGAACAGCGTGCTTGAGCCACATGGTTGCCTAATGGCCGCAAGCCGCAGACCCAGCCCATGGGGTGGAAGTTCCGCTTGGCGATGCCGAGGCGCCCGATCGGGTGCAAATCATCGGGCGCACGATCAAGGCCCCGGACATTCCCCGGCTGAGCGAAAGGGGCGATGGCAACCTCTTGCGCGTGTGTGCCATCCATGCAGAATGGGGTGATCAGTTCACCGAATATACGGGTCGGAATACCAAATGAAGCCATTTCTATAGACAATTCTTACAACATATTTTCGAGAATCGTTTTGAAGCATGGTGTTGTCATTTGTGTTGCGATCAAAGACAAGGTTTCGATTAATGGAAAGTATTGGATTGGTCGTCGGTAGTTTGGCCTGATCGGCCAGATTTCCATTCATCAGCAGGTCGACCGATAGAATATCGCTTATGTTCAGATTATTAACGGCAACATTGCCACCGTTCCATTGCACAGAAGCTGTAGCAAACCGAGGAGAGAACAAGCGGTTGCTGACGCTATAATAGCTGAAAGGAGCACGATCTCCACCTCGAGGCATGGTGTGAAACAGGACTGGAGCGGACAGGATTTCCACGCCATCGCCTCGCACTTTTACCCGGTAAAATTGGGATGGATTTAGCCCAGGCTGTGGAATGGAGATCCTCAATGTGCTCAAATCGGCAGGTTTTGCCGAAAAAATCCCGGAATTTATTGTCTTTCCCTGACTATCTGTCACGGAATAGGTCAGGCTATAGAATTGGTTTGTCGGGTTTATTGCCGATAGCTCTATCGAACTTTTATCACCAGGATAAAGTATTTGTGGCGTTGTCAGATAAAATGCTCGTTGAAATGGGTAGGCCTGCCCTAAGAACTTGCGTGCATACCAAAGATTGATGTCGGAACGGGTGTAACCCCACGTACTGTCCGGCAGCAGATTGGTGTGCTCGATAAAGTCATTGGCGGTTGAGAAGTAGACCCATGGCGATCCCGAATTAAGGAAGTCATTCCAATAGTTGGTCAGGCGTTGGGTGCCCAGAGGGTCTGTGCCGAAGCCGGTAAACAGTCCATTTTGCAATCTGCCACGAAAGTAGCCGGGCATGACGCTATTGATCCAAAACCTGCTGTTGTTTCCAATGTTAAGCGAGAAATTCCGGTTAGAATCTGCCGAATTGCCCATACCAGCGCTGGAAAAATTATATGCAGCGTCCCAATTGGGCGCGAGGTGCGAGGCGATGGCCATTTTTTGCGCCGGGGCTTCATTGGCAACCCCGATATCGCCCGCCAGGAATATCTTGTAGCCCGCAGCGCTCAAACGCTGGCGCAGATTCATCCAAAACCCTGCAGGCAAATTGCGAGATCCATAGAAAAATACAATAAGACGACCATCGCGCTGAATGGCTGGATTGGAATATTTCTGCGAGATATTATAGGAACCGACGATCATGTTGAACATGTCATTGTCGATCCCTGGGTAATATCCTGCATCAATGCAAGGCGCGACAGTAATGTTCGAGTTCTGAAGGAACGCGACCATTTTTTCGTATGCGGGCAGACCTGGTGCTTTGCCTTTGGCTTGGGGGTTTATCTCGAAGCTTAGCCCATTTATCCCGGTATTCTTTAGCATCGTGACGAATCTGGTCTGAAAATCGGCATCGGACCTGTCGTCAGGCATATGCAGGGTCAGCGGATAGGTCGCACCATATTGTGTTCGTGTGTCATTGGGCATGACCGGAAAATAATGGGCCCACACCATTTTGGGCATTGTCGCTTGCGCCTGGCTGAGATGCGGTAGCGAGGCGCATAATGCCAAACCTGGTGTAAGCCATGCTTTTTTCATAGGTGCGTCCCTCTTTCCCGCAGCCCGCGCGGGTCTATGCAATGACCCTTAACGCACCTAGGCTGAGTACGAAATGAACAGGAGCAAGCCTAGTTTCAGGGCTAATTTGTGCATGGTCCGCCATATTGGCAAAGTGGCCTGATTGGAATTACAGTTTTCCTACATGAACCGTATTGGTTAATCGTCTTTTTGGTTTGATTCGAAAGGACGAGCTGCGATGACACCAATCAAAATTCCCTCGGGCTACATTACTCCTTCGGCCATGACGTTTTCAGCGCCTGACAACTCGGCCAATTTTGTATCGAGCAATAGTCCTCTCCCTGTGACGACTGTGGGCGGACCGACCACGCCGCTCGCTGGCGAGGCCAGTTCGAGCATCAGTGTGGGTCCCTATGTCCCTGCAATCGGCCGCAGCGTGATCCTCGCCCTTTCGGGCACGTGGCAAGGGAATGTCTCGATCGAACGGTCGACCGATGGTGGAATTACATCCTTGCCGATTACCATCGGCGGAGCACCCTCCGGCATTTTCTCCAGCAATTGCTGCGAGGCAATTTGGGATGAGAGCGAGGTCGGCGCGCAGTTGTATTTGCGCATGACCATCATTTCGGGAACCATTAAATACCGGGTGGCGCAATGATCGACCTGATTTCACGCAGGCTGGCAATACAAAGCGCCAGTAATGCCGCGGCCGCTTTGCGCGCAGCACAAACCCGTGCGATTGTGCCGACCCAGATCGGCGCAGTCGGCGATGGGCTGTCCGGTTCCGCCGACCAGGGAGGCTTTGATGCCGCCTTGCTTAATATGATCTCCTCACGCTCGGCCGCGCCCACCGGCGTGCTCGGCCCGCTGGAATATCAAAACGGCATCATGATCGAACCGGGCATCTATGATGCGGGCGATCTGACCCTGACCGATGGTTCGCTGCGCCTTGTCGCGAGGATTCCGTGGACGGTGGTGATCCGCATTCCCGACAATAAATATTTCTGTACCCAGACCGGCCAGCCCTTTTCGATTGTCTGCGACGGGATCATCTTTGTCGGTGGTAAAGGCGCGTACAAATCAACGCGCAACGCTGCCAACGTAATTAATCTATGCCAATTTACGCGCTGCCTGTTCTACAATTACAGCGAATGTGCGATCAGCAACAATTCCTCGGACAGTCCTTATCTCAAGGTTAAGGACTGCTTCTTCGCCGGAAAATCGACATCCTCGACGATCGGCATCGCATGGGGTGGCTATGTCGATCAAATGGTGATTGAGGACAACAGCTTTGGCCCGAACGAATATCACATCGCGGTTGGCCCCTATCTTTCGGGCAGTTTTCACATCCGTCGCAATGATTTTATCGGTCAGACCAGCGTGGCGACCAAGGCGGATATCTGGCTTAAGCCGAACGTCACGAACAACGGTGACACCAATGGCGGCCATGGCTCCTTGATCGAGGCCAACAAGTTTGGCGCCGAAGGCCAGATTCCGGGGCAATGCGGCCCGCGCATCCTGATCGCGACCGAGGATACGGCCACGGGCATCGATCGTGCGACCTATCGTCCGGGGCAAACCGATATCGGCTATCTGTCGGGCTTGCGGATTCAGAATAACCGGGTGGCCTCGATAACTTCGCCCAATGTGCCCTTTATGCGTTCCTATATTTCCAATCTGCGCGGGGTGCGGATGGCCGGAGACATTTATGTCGGCGGCCAATATACGCATGTTATCGAGTGGCCGAACGGGCGATCGTCCAATTTCGGAAACACCAACAGCACGTTTGAATTCGACGAGGCCAGCGGCTCGGTTCCCATCGCCTTTTCCAGCCATTTGTGCGGGCGCCTGCGGGACTGGGCTTGCTATTGGCCCGGCGATGCCAACCGCATCGAACTCTATCCGGTGGGCGACAGCGCCAAGATCACCTGCCTGCTGAATGGGGTAAGCCCTGTCATGCGCACCACCATGAGCGGGGTAACCAGAGTTCGTACTGCCGACACAAGCGGTTGTCAGGATTGGGATCTGGTTACGGTGAGCAGCTTAGGGGGCGGCATGGTTGCCGGGTTCAGCGCGGCAGGGTTGCCCAATGGCGAGGGCACTGTCTTTTTGGAACTGGCCCTGAAAAAGGCCCCGGTGCGCAGTGTCTCTCAGGTCACGGTCGAGGTCTTCAATTATGCCAACAGCGTGGTGGCGCTTCAGCGTACGGTCTCATTGCCTGCATCGGGCGGGCGTTTCATTCAACCGGTTAACTTGCCTGTCCATGCTTCGCCATCGACATGGCAGGTCCGTGTTAAGGCGCCGACGATCGACGTCGGAAACGCGGATCAGTTCATCACGGGGGACTGGATTGTCAATGCGGGCTCAGCGCGAATTGGGCGAGACCTGGCTCTGGCCCAATATCCGCTTTTGCCCCGCAACCGGACAATGATCGGCGGTGGCGTCAATGCGTGGCCCATGGGATGGTCGGGCACGCCGTCAGGTGGGTTGTCCGGTTTGACCATCACGGTCAATGCCGTGGGCGCTGATCAACTGGGGCATTTCATCGATTTGCAATTTGCCGGCACCACCACCAACGCTGGCAAATTCACGGTTTATTGCGAGGCCGTAAAGTCGGTTCCCGCCACCAGCGGCCAGACATGGACATATTACATGCCCATGGCCTTGACGGCCGGAAATCTGACCGGCTTGATCCCGGGGGCGGGTTTTGACGGCACCAGCGGAGCGATGTTGCTCAATCTGCTCAATTATAATTCGGCAGGTACGCTCCTGGCCGACATACTGACCGCATTTACGCCTACCGCCACGATGGCAAGTTATGGGAATGGAGCCATAACTCTGACGAATGGGGCCACAGCCTATATCTTGCCCAGCCTGATGTTCACCTTCGCCAGTGGGGTTGCGACCAATTTCACGGTCCGCATTTATACGCCAAGCCTGCGTCGCGTGAACTGACGATAGGTATAGGCTTTCTGCGGCTCGATGGAGCTGCAGAAAGCCTATACTGATTGTTTAGCGCGGAACGCGTTGCTTGATGGCCGCAACCAACGGTTTCTCAACCCAAATATGGATGGCGCAGGTCATCGCAATCACAATGACAGAGATCGAAAACACGATGATCCAGAGCGGCAAGCCAAGATGGAGTTTGGCCGTAATCGCGAGCAGGCCCGACGCAATCCCCGGGTGAAACAAATAAATGGAATAGGACGCATCGCCAAAAAAGTTGGCGATGTGGCCAAGCTTCCCGTTGGCTGGCGCCAGTTTGCAGCCGAGCAGCACGACCAAGCCATTCATAACGGCAAGAACCAAGCAGGATACGAGTGAAGTAATCTGCAGTTGGCTCAGGCCCCATACGAAAATGACAGTTATGGCCAATGCATAAAGCAATACGACAGGACTAAGGACAGGAATCTGCCAGTTGCTTTGCGGGTCCATCTTTAACCAGCCAATCGCGAGGATGAAACCAGCGCAGAATTCAAGGTTCACAGGCGATGCCAATATGTCGATGAAGGCGTCCGGCACAACAGTGGTGGCGAATTGATTTCGAAAAAGGCCGATCAGGGTCGGTGACACAAACCACAGGTATAGGAGAGGGCGCCATCGTTTGGTGCCTGTCATGAACGAGATGGCAAAAATAATATAAAAAATGAATTCGTGGCGCAGAGTCCAGATCATTCTGGGCTCAACAGATCCTTGGGGAAACAGTACCAGAGCTCTTAAGTACTCAGAAAAAATGATCGGCGTTGAGGTGAACATGCCGCGAAGAGCCGCATAGCTTAATATTCCGACCCACATCAGCGGAATGATGCGCACGGCTCTGCGCAGGAAAAATTGGCGGACAGAAATGGCTGGGAGCAGCGCGGGTCCTTTGAGAGAAACGGCAACGATGATGAAGCCGCTGATAACAAAAAAGATATCGACGCCCAGCGCTCCCTTTGAAAGAGCGCCATTCCACAGTGATTGTCCAAAATATTTTGGAAACGCAGCCATTGCCGAAACATGGTCGAGTACCACCGCTATGGCTGCGAAGCCGCGCAGATATTGGATGCCAGAGATCTCCGAACGATTGGACATCGAATTTTTCTAACCTTTGATGGGTAAGAGGTGGTGCAAACTTACCCCAATTGACAGCAGGCATAGGCCCAGCAAGGGTAGCGCTTGTCCAAATGAGACTTTGCCACGGCCGCATGTCTTGATCGAGGCAACCGTGAATACCGCCAGTATCATGGGCTCGCTATAGCGTTGATAGGCGGCGTAGGTCAGCATGAGGGCGCAAAGGAAACCGGCCAGAGCCATGATTTCCGAGGGCAATTGCCCGGCAGCCTTCAGGTCCAGCGCCATCAGCAGCAGCGTCGTCGCGCCGGCCATCGCCATGATCAGTACCGCCACGGAATGATGCCCGAAAAGACCCACCCGGGCCAGGCTCCATGTGATTGAGCCAAACCGTCCAGCCTCTGGTATCGGGTCGGTCGGCACAATGGCCCACAGGGTCAACACCAGAATATTGAGCGCGACTAGTGCGATCTGGATCTTTCGCTCAACCAGAAAGGCGGTCCATTGCGGAAAGCGCAGCGCGCCAAACCCGACGCCCCACATGCCCGCCACCCCCAGATGACCAAGCAGGGCGTAAGGGAACAGCCCCTTGGGATTTAGCGCGGCCACCATGCCCGGGGGCGTCAGGCCGCCCCATTGCCGAATATAGATCGCCAGCATCAATACAGCGGGCATAGCGGCCATGCCCACGGCGATGAGCGTGGCAGGAGATCGTGCGGCCAAGGCACGAATGCCGTATAACAACCCGACAAAGGGCAGCAGCAGATGGCGCGTGCCCGCAACCAGCAGCAGCAGGAGGGCTTGAGCTGGAAGCCGGGATTTTTCCCAATCCAGCAGGGCGATCAGCACCAGCGTCAGCGCAGGGCCATCCGTGCCAAAATAGACGGCGCCGGAAATGACATACCAGCAGGTGGCTAGCGGCAGTGCCAGCAGCAGCGCCATCGGGGCATCCAGACGACAGCGCAGGCGAGAGGTCAGCAAAATCAGACCGGCCGCGCTGATCATGAAATGCACAAGCCTGACCACCAGAGTGGAATTGTCCACCATGGTCAGGCCAGCCAAGCGCCCCATCACGCCCATCAGCGCATGATACAAGGGCAATGTCGTCGCCGTGGCCGGATAGTTCAGCAAATTGCCGGGATGGGCCAGAAAATAGTTGATCTGGGGCAGATGGAACGTGACCGCATCATAGGCCAGTCCGTCATGACCGGCGCTGCCCGTCAAAATGACAGGCAGGGTGAGGCACAGGAAGAGGCCAAGCGCCCACCGTGCATCGATCATGTTTTTAACACGCGCCTTATCAGCCATTGCCGGGTACCTTGTCGACCGGTGCGCTCAATTCGACCCAGGTCCCGTTCGCCTGCTTCACTTGCCATCCCGGCAAGGCTGCGATGGCATCACGCGGCAGCATCAGGTTGACATGCCAGGCACTCAGCTTTGACCTTGTGTCCGCCTCGACCATGCCCTTGCGCAGGCCGTCCAGAACTTTGGCGATCACCGCATTGCGCTCTTGCTGGCGAAGTACGGCATCCGGCGAGGACAGATAATAGACATTGCCATCAAGGCCGCTCTTGCGGGCAATGGTGTTCCATGAGGGCAAGGTCCAATCTTTTCTGGGCGAGAGAAACAGCACTTTGCGATCGACGGGGTCGTCTCGCATTGTGGAAAGCAGACCAAGCGCATCGGCAGGGATGGTTCGGTCGACAAAGCCCAGTTTGCGGTCGAGCCGATAGACCGTGCGATCACCCGACAGATTGGCCGCGAAAAACAGGCCCAGCCCCACACCCAGAATCGACATGGCGAGTGGCAGGCTGATCATATCGCCAAGAGCAAAAATCGTGATTCCACGTCTTTGGGCCAGATAACGCAGGCCGCGCAGCACCAGCAGGGCCCCTACCATAACCACGGCCAGCTTGATCCATTTTCCTTCACTGGTAACTTTCAGGACGACCAGCGCGGCAAGCAGTATCGCGCGTTCCAGCCCATTGAGGGTTTGGGTGTCTTTCAAGCGCATCAGCGCCAGCAAAAAGAAAATCAGACTGGCCGTTTCCAGACCGCGCGCGGGGCTGAGCAGGACGGCGACGGGGATAGGCGCGATTTTCCAGCCCCAAGTCAGATATATGCCGCCCACCAGCCAGATCAGCACACTGCCCACAAGGATTGCGCCAATCGGCGCTTTCAACGTCGATGGCAGTCTGCGCCACTCCAGAAACGAAAACGCCATCGCGCCCAGAAACAGCAAGGTCTGCAAAAGGGGGCCGGCAAAGGGATTGTCTTCGAGCGGATAGGCCCCAATCAGCACCCGCGTCATCATCATCTTTTCATCCGGCGACATCGGCTGGATATTGTGCAGCGCGCTCCACCCGGGCGCCGCCACGGACAGCAGCAACAGAGCCCAGGCCGCCCAGGATGTCGAGCGCATGGCCAGCAGCGCCAGTCCGGCAAAGCCCACCAGCGGCCAGCCCACCTTGAGCGAGAGCAGATTGATCGGGATAAGCAGGGCGGCCATCGCCACCACCCGCCGCTCGATCAAAAAGCAGACAAACCATGCCCGCAGTGCCAGCGCTATGAAGGTGAAGGAGAAATTATGCTCCTGAAGCCATGAGGCCTTGTTGAACTGGATCAGCTTGAAGTCAAGGAATGCCAAAGCAACCAGCAAGGTAAGCCGCATCAGCGGATCTGTGACGCCAAAGCTGTTGCCCAGCACGCGCCAGATCGCCGCCCCCGCCAAGGCGCCTGTGCCCAGATAAATCGTGATCAGCAGCACCGGTTGGGTGATGTCAAGATGCAGCCAACCCAGCAAAGCCATCAGTGGGGTTGAGCTCGGCACCATGGAATGACCAATGTAGTCATCCATTCGATAGAGCGAGGGATCGGCCACCCTTTGCAAAAATGGCGCGACCACAGCGTCCACTGCCGTAAAACGCGCATAAAGCAGCAGCAGGATGGCCAGCCCCAGCATGGCCATAAGCACAGGCGCCATGCGGTCTGAAACAGGATGATCCTTTATCACACCATGGCCCCCTTTTAGGTTGATTTTTTGCGCAAAAACAGACGTGTCAGTATGAAGTTGACGACAAAGGATATCCCCGCCGCCCCCACCAGCACGATCAGATCGGCCTGAGGCAGACCGGCCAGCAGCCGTCCAAGCGCCCATACACAGCCCAGGCGGACCACGATGGCGCCTTGAGAGGCGGCATAAGCCTTGCCCAGCCGCAGCCATGTCAGGCGGCCATAACGAAATACCCAGAATTCAAACAGCACATAGTTGAACGCGACACCCACCAGAAAGCCCAGCGCTGCGCCCGCAACCAAGGGCATTCCCAGCAGGCGGCGTGCGCCATAGCCAATGCCCACATCGACACCCAGCCCCAACACGGCCACCACCGTATAGCGTACAAGCTCCATCAAGGCTTCGCGCCTCTGGTCAGCAGGGGCGGAAACGCTCATGCCTCGCCCAGCAGATAGCGCATGTCCGCCTTGGCAAAAGCGGGGTCCAGCGCGGGCATCACGTCGAAAAGGTCATAGATATTGTCGATCTTGCCGCCCATAACCGAATAGAAATTAGGCCCTCGGTGGTGGCGGTGCAAAAGGATCGGGCGCCCATCGTCGCGTTCATTGCGCGTCAGCACGGTCTTCACATCGAACACGGATTTGACATACTCAAGATCGCCCGCGCAGGGCATATAGCGGCGCGTGTCCATCATCATATGGCGCCAGCGCGTGTTGGTGGACAAGCTGTCGCCCACCGCATAGGCCGGGCGCCCGCCCTGACGGTCCACCCAGCTCATATGCGGCGTATAGCGCACATGGGTGAGCGAATAGAGATTTTCAGACGGATAGGGCATCATCGAAAAGAACGGCCCGTCCATCACGGTCACGGCCTTGCCCTTCATCTCGGGCGGCGGGGCCACCAGTGCCAGTTCGGCCCACTCATACTTCAGCGGCAACGGTTCGATTCCGCTGTTCATCAGCACACGGTTGAGCCCGCCATAGGTCACGTTAAACACATGGGGCGCGCTTACCACCTCGCCCGAGGCGAGATGGACAAGGCAGGCATCCTCGCGGAATTCGACCTTTTCGGCGGCCTGGCCATGGCGCAGGGTGATGCCGTGCCTGGCCATGCGATCAGCCATGTGATCGCGCAGCACCGACCAGTCAAAGGCAAATTCGGTGCAGGCAAACACGCCCTCGATCAGTTCGGGATCGAACAGTGCGGCATCTGACACGCTGGCCGGGGCGATGGGCGCGCCCATGTCTTCAAACATGCGCAGGAAGCGTGCCTTCGACACTTTGCTCCGACGGCTGGCAATCGCATACAGCATCTGGAAATCATC
The DNA here is from genome assembly GCF_028736195.1 of Novosphingobium sp. KACC 22771. Classification (GTDB taxonomy): domain Bacteria; phylum Pseudomonadota; class Alphaproteobacteria; order Sphingomonadales; family Sphingomonadaceae; genus Novosphingobium. The sequence continues at coordinate 466,768 of NZ_CP117881.1, forward strand.
GACCACAGCTTTGCTGAAATCGCGAGAGAAGCGGTGGCTCAATTCCCGAGAGCGCAGGGCGGTGACAAAGCTGCGCGGATAATGGAAGCCGGTATGCACCCGCGCCTGATTGACGCGCGAGGCGCGGGTGAGCAGCGCATCGCGTTCTTCCAGCACCAGAATGCGATCAAAGATGGTGCGCAAGAACAGCGCCAGCGCACAGCCGAAAAAGCCGCCGCCAATAATGACGACATCATAATCGGGCTGGGGTTTGGCGTTCATGGCTTAACCCTTCGCCTTGGGATGATATTCGTGCAGCAAGGTGGCCTTGAGCACCATCAGCAGGTCCCACAGCGCCGACATGCCCGAGATCTTGGTGGGGATCGCCTCATTGGCCGGATAGATGCGGCTGGTGGCGATTTCCTTGACCCGGTAACCGATCTGGCTGGCGCGCACAGTGAGATAGGCCAGCAGTTCATAGCGCACGAAAATCTCGCGGAAGGGCTGGGTGCGTTCGTCCAGCAGATAGGCGCTGGAATAGGCGCGATAGCCCTGCGTGGTGTCGGTGAACCAATATCCCGCCGCCATGCTCAACACCGGCGAGTGAATCAGCCGGATTGCCAGCCAGCGGGAAAGCGGCGTGTTTTCCGCATAGCCGCCCTTGATGAAGCGCGATGCCTGAACATAGCCAAAGCCCTCGTCCAGCGCCTGACTGAACAGGGGCAGCGTATCCACGCCGTCCTTGCCATTGCCGTCGATGGTGATGATGCCGTCATAGCCTTCGAGCAGCGCCCAAGCATAGCCGCAGCGCAATTGCGCCGACAACTTGCCCTTGCCGGTCTTGGTCACCAGCGCGCGCACGCCGACACTGTTAAGGAATTCCGGTTCCAGCGAGCCATCAGTCGAGCCGCCATCAACCACCACCGTGTCAATCCTGGCGGTGATGCCCAGATTGGCCATGTCGCGAAGCTGGCGCTGGATGCGCTCGCCTTCGTTGATAACCGGGATAATGATGACATGGCGCGAACGCTTTTCAAACAAGGGCTCGGCGCGGAAGGCGGGAACTTGCCAGCCACGCTCGGCAACGGCTTGGGCATAGGCTTCAGGCGACATGTTGTTCTCCGATGGCAGGCGTATCGCCCGACATTTCGACGTTGAGGTCTTCTACCTTGTCGAAGAAATTGGTGTTCGAGATTTCGTCCACGATCATGCGCGCGCTACCCCCGCTCAAAACTTCGAGCACGGCGACAAGCGAGATGGCCAGAATCGACATGCCCCCCGCGATAAATGCGGTGGAGCCGGACTGGATAATCGCGGTGGAAAACCAGCCTTCCTGCACATGATCGCGCAGCAGGATGACGGCGATGGCATAGAAGCTGTAAAGCGTTGAACCGGCCACCACCAGAAAGCCCAGAGCCGCATAGAGCTTGAGGAAGCGCGGCGCCCCGGCCAGCAGGATTTCCATCAGCAATTCATAGCGCTGACTGAATCCGGCCTTGGCGCGCACGGGCGTGGTGATGTCAAAGCGGTTGTAATGGGTGGGGGCGTTGCGCGCCTCGAAACGCAGGTCGATCGACGCGCTTTTGCGTGCGGCAATTGCGTTGAGCGGCTCGCGCGGCAAGATGATCGTGCGCGCGGCACGCGCCGAAATGACATTGTTCGAGGCCAGCGAGAGCAGGCGATAGCTCCATCCGCTGGGCGGGCGCGACGGGCGCCAACCGATCAGAATTTCATCGCGATCCTTGGCATGACCAATCTGGGTAACGAGATCCTCGATCGGCATGTCGTCGGGGTCATACAAGGCCACAACATCCCCGATCGCCTCCATCGTCGCAATCAGGCGCTGGCGATAGAACCGCGTGCCTTCACCGGTCAAAATGATGCGCAGATTGGCCAAGCCTGCAATTTCCGCCGCAAACCTGTCGAGTTGCGGCCGCTGGCTTTCGCGCAAAAGATAGATCAGTTCGAAATAGCGGAAGTTTTGCTCCAGCGCGCGCGCCACCACGGCAAGGCGCGGGATGGTGATGTGCGGTCCTTCTTCGTCGACCACTGCGACCGAAACCAGCATGTCACTGCGCATGGGCTGCACTCCCTGCTGAAAAAAGCGCGTCGGCCGTGGCGGCCAGACATTGATCGATAATGGCCAGTCCGTCAGCGGCCGGTGCGCGCATTTCAATCGAGAACCATTTGTCATAGCCCTGCCCGATCAGGTCGGCGGCAATGGTCTGCAAAGATGCGGCATCGGCTGGCGCCGGGGCCAATTGCGGTTCGCTGATATGCACATGGCTGACCTTGCCGGCGGCGCGGCGATAAAGCGCGCCCGCCTGATCCTGCTCATCATTCATATAGAGCGCGCCCATATCGTAATTGAGTGTGATGGCCGGGTGATCGACCATCAGAGTGAAATCGGCGGCGGAGGCCACATGGGTCATGAAATTCGTGCCATAGGCCGCAGGATTGGGTTCAAGTGCCAGAACGGTGCCTGCTGCCTGCGCCTTGTCGCCCAGGCGACGGAAGAGGTCAGCGGCATGGGCTCGCGCGTCGGCCATGGGCATGCCTTCGGGAATGACGCGATTGCCTGGCGAACCGAACACCAGATTGCCGATGCCAAGGCGTCCGGCAAGCGCAATGGCGCGTTCCAGACCGCGTTCAAGTGCCGCGAGTTCGTCGGCGCTGCCAAACAGCTTTGCGCCCACGACACCGAACAGCAAAGATTGCATCGAGACAGCCGACAGGCCAAATTCGGCCAGATCTGCGCGAAATGCCGCCTCCGCCTCGGGCGAGGGGACAAAAGCATCCTCCTGCCCGGCAAAGGCGAGCCCGGGCGCGATCTCAAGCCCGTTAAAACCGCGCGCCTGCATCATTGCATACACGCTGCGGGCATCCTGCGGCGCCCAGGCGATGTTCGAGATGGCAAGTTTCATCGGCCGGCCTCAGCGGCGAAAAACGCCTTGAGGTCGCCAAGCACACTTTCGCGGTCAAACAGATACGGCCCGCTGCCGCCAAATGTTTCGGCGTGAATGCTGCGCATGTCCTCGACCCAGAGCGGAGGGGCCGTGTTGACAAATGTGTCGCCCGTCAATTCCCGACAAACTTCCGCTGCAGACAACGGCTGTGAACACACATTAAGCGTATCGATACCCGCCGCGACAGCCTGATCAATATTATCGGCCAGGCGCTCCATATTGTAATATTGGAAGCGGGTTTCACTGTTGGTGAAATTGCGCGCGACAAAATTGATCTGGTGAAAAATTGCGTTCACATTTTCGCGATCCTGCGAACCGTTGAGCGCGACACGGTTCAAGCCCCACATTCCCAAGCCTTCATCCAGCGCATAATAACGCCCAAGCAGCGCTGCATCTTCGGCGGAAAGGTTGGCGAGCGTCTTTTCCCAGACATCCGGTTTAATAAAGGATGGGGCCGGGTTCATCAGGTCGAACACGAAGTTCTTCTTGATACCCGGGCCAAACAGCGCGGGAAGGCGCAGAATGTGGCTGTTCGCGAAATGGCTTTCCACCCGCTCTTCCAACTCGCGTCGGTGAAGGCCATAGGCCTTTTCGCTTTCAAAGGCGGCATTGGCCTCGGTGTAGCCGGCCGCAGCATTATCGAGCACGGCGATGGTCGAGATGAGGACAAAATGTTCGGTCTTGGCCAGACGCAGCGCAGCAAACAGTCCGTCGAGATTGGCCTTGTCGGCGGCTGGGTTCTGGTTTGCGGCCCACATCGTTGCCGGTGCAGCAGCGCAGACCACCATGTCATAGGATTGACCGGCAATATCGCCGATATTGCGCGAATTGAACATATCGTCAAATCCACGGGCACGGGTCAAGGTGCTGCCAACAAAGCCTGTATAGCCAACCAAAGCGGTACGCATAAGCCGATCACGATCCTTAAATTTGATAGCAGGCTGGCGGAGTTCATGCATTCCGCAGTTGCGAGAAATATTCGATTCAGAGCCTAGGGACAACACCTATATCGCCTTTATCCAGCGTCGGATTGCCCGATGTTTTTGGAAAAAATCTGTTTGATAGCCAGCGCCGGACCTGATTTGTGTTTTGCTCCGTGAACCGTGCAAATATCCATGCAATGACGTAAAGTGTGGCAACAATAACAACCAATATCATGGCCTTCCAAGACATCAGTTCCATTCTGTTCTGATGGACGGGGGTGAGCCATGCTGCCAAAATTACGACGATGGGCATGTGAATTGCATAAAGCGAATAGGTGCATTCTGAAGCATGCGACAAAAGGCTCAGCGTGGGCGCTGGCTTGTTTTCATCCTCGCCGAAGGCAAAAATGGCGAACGCTGCCGCAAGGCCAAGCGCCAGAACGGTGTACCAAGTTCCTTCAGCCTTTGTGCGGGCGGCGGCCATTACCACAAAGAGAACAATCGGGGCGAAAAGGCGAAGAACGCTGCGCCCATTTTCCCCCAATCGTTGTCTTAAGGCTGTGGCTTTATCGGGATAAATGCCCAACAATGTTCCGATAACCCATGCAGATGCGTCTTTCAGGAAAATTTCACCGCCAATCGCAATCGCGATTACGACACCGGCGGCAGACGCGACGCGCGCGCCAGCGCTGAATTTTTTCGAGAAAGCGAGCATGCAGAGCGGGAAGGCCATGTAGTACCAGAATTCCAGCGCCAATGACCAAAGTGGTTTATTGTAGCCAAATTCGGGTATCTTCACTTCCTGTAAAAAAAGTATGTTGCCGAAAAATGTAAGGATGCTGTGGTCTGGTGCATCAGGAATGCCGGCGTAAATATCTGGCCTGCTGTAAATATCCGCTGTTGAAAAAAATGCCGATCCGGCAAAATCAAGTATAGCCGTCAACAGCAATGCAGGAAACAGCACCAACCATAAGCGCACAATTCTGCGTGAGAAGTAATCCCGAAAATTGAATGTTCCGGCAATCACTTGCCTTGCCGCAGGGCCTCCGACCCAATAGCCGCTCAAAGCGAAGAAGACCATGACGGCTGGATTGCCCAATGCGGACAAAGCATAAATGGCGGTCGCTACGAACGTGTGGGAGACCTGACTGAAATCGATGTAGATTGAAGTCCTGATGTGGCCGCACACGACGATCAATGCCGCGATAAGACGCATCGCATTCAGGTAGCGATTTGTTTGCATCGACATTGTGCGGTCTTTCATGGTGCCTCCGTGCATGAAATAGACTAAATCTTCATCAATACTTTGGCGCCTTTGCGTCTTGATAGGTATACTGTAATAAGATATGCGAATAAAAGTGGCCTAAAGAAGTTTCTTATAGGGTATGTTCCGCCCTGAATGAGGAAAAACAAGACGGTGCAGCTTAAGATAAAATAGAGAAGGCCAATCTTTTTCTGGCTTAATACAAGTTTTCTCATGAGGATGGCGACAAATCCCCATAAAAAAATCAGATAGCCCACCCCAAATCCAATGATCTCCGTGTATCCGCTCATCGGCACGAAAGCAGACAGGAGAATTTCATATTGTTCGCGGTAGACCGGGAAACCGTCGATCGTGCTGGGGAGGGGGGAAAACGAGAGAATTTTGTAAATGAGCGGGAAATCCGCACGAAATTCGTTGCCGTCCCCGGTAATGAAAACGCCTTGAAAAATACTGCCGACCACTTCGACCGCACCATTGCTTTCGCCCTCGAAGGGGGCAATCAAGATGGTCGGGATCGATTCCAGGCCAAATTCGCCCGCTCCTCGGCCTGCAAGCGCGCAAAAGAGCAGGTAGATTGCGGCGGCGGTCAGAATGAGAGTACGCGCATTGCTTTTACGGTCGCTGACCAAATGCATGAGCAGCGTGAAAACCATCAGGATGGCAAAGGACGCGCGAGAGCAGGCCGCAACGGAAAAACAGATGTTCCACACAAATAGGACGAGCCACACAAACGGGATCGGGCCGCCACGTTGCGAAAGGTTGTTGGCAAGATAAAAGGCCGAGATAAACCCGGTCATACCGGCCATGCTCTGAATGGCAACGACGGCGGGACCTTCGATCCACATGCTGCCCTGACCGGTCATCGCCAGATATTGGGTGTTATACCAAGCGACGGGCCAATTGAGAAATACCCACTGAGCGCCAATGATCGATCCAACCAGAAATTTGAAAACAGTATCATATTTTCTGGCTTGGTCACGCAGGGCGGTAAGGGATTCGCTGATGCCTGCTGTTGTTCCGGTCAAGCGTCCCACCCCAATGGTCGAGACCCAAAGCACCAGGATAATCGATCCATAATAGATGATCTGCGTTTCAGGATGGTGCAGATAGCTGTAGGTTTCCCAGCCGCCGGGATTATACTGCGGCCCATAGATCCAGTCGCCGTTCAGATACACAATCTGGGACAGCCACAGAAACCAGCCAAACGTCTCTTGAGGCGTGAAGCCACGCATCCGATAACGCATCTCGGCTAGAACCAACAGCTGGATCAGAAGGGCTATAATCAGCATTCAGCTTCTCTCTATCTGCCTAACCGGCCGTTTGGCGCTGCTTGAGTTTGACGGCCGGATTGCCCGAATAGATCCCACCATGCGACAGGTCGCGCATGGCGACACCGCGCGCGCCCAACACCGCGTAATCGTCGATCTTTACACCGGGCCCGACAAAAGCCTCTGCAGCGATCCATACGTGATCGCCGATAGAAATGGGCCGCGTCACCAATTGGAAATCAGGATCGTCATACAAATGCGATCCGGCACAAAGCGAGGCGTCTTGCGAGACGATGCTAAATGCGCCGATGCGGATGGGCGCCTGATTGTAGCATAGCACACGCGGCCCCAATGTTGAGCCTTGGGCCATTTCCAAAAAGGGAGGATACCAGATTCGCGCGCTCGAATAGACATTGACCCCCTGCGCGATTTTGGCGCCAAACATGCGCAGGACAAACCGCCTCCACGCCCGCAGTTGCGGCGGCGTCCAGCGGGCCAGCAGCAGCCAGCCGATCATAAAGGCCAAGCGACCGAGCCTGAGGCGCAACGAAAAGCTGGCTCCGCCTTGACGCGACCCGCTCTCGTCGGCCTTCAGGACATGGGGCGCCTGATCCGTCACAGCCGCAATCCCGTGGCGGCGGCCAAGACTGCGATGCGTTCTTCGCGCGAATTGGCGTCTTTCACGATTCGCTCCAACTCCACAATCTTGGCGTTGACCAGAAAGCGATACCAGAAACCTTGAAGAAAATGGTAGATCAGCCCCGTCTTGCCATCCAGAAAGCCCAGTTGGATGACATAGCGGTACAGGAAATAGGCAAGCGGTCCGGTGCCAAAGGGCATCTTGTTAAAGATGCGCTCCTTGATGAAACGTTTGACGCGCGCCTGGCGGCCCATATTCGGGGATGTGTCATGACCGCCATCGCCAAACAGACCGTAGCGCGCATTAAGAACCTCGATTGCCTCGCGCGTTGCATAGGCATTGTGCTTGGCGGTGAAAAAGGTCAGATCCATCAGCGATGCATCGTCGAATTGTCCGGCCATATGGATGATGCGGCCATCGCTGATGACCACATGTTCGTCCATCCAGCGGTCCTCGACGGCGCCCTTGCCGTTGCGCCACAGGCGCAGCAAACGCAGCGGGTATCGCCCGCCGCGGCGCACCCATCGCCCCATAAAGATATGGCGCCGGTCAAAGGTGATGCCGCTGACGTCGGCGGGCAGCGCGGCCAGATCGCGGTTGATGCGCTCGGCCAGATCGGCGCCGATGATTTCATCGGCGTCCAGCCGTAAAATCCAGTCGGTCGTAACCTCGCCATGCTCCAGCGCCCAGTTGAACTGTCGTGCCTGATTGACGAATTTGTTCTGCATCACCCGCGCGCCTGCCGCTTTGGCGATGTCCACAGTCTTGTCTGTGGAAAAGGAGTCAACGACCAGAATATCGCTGCTGTACGCCTTGGCGCTGGCGATGGAGCGGGCAATGTGCACTTCCTCATTGAAGGTGAGGATGATCGTGGTGACGGACCCGTTCATCGCCGCCCCTCCATCTTGGCCATGGCCGCGCCATAGGCATGCCCCCATTGCGCGGTCACAGCCTCTGCCGAAAACATCGATCCGGCCAACTGGCGCGCAGCACCGGTGCGTGTCTGCCATTCGTCATGGCCCATGGCCCATGCCTGCGCCAGCGATGCGGATATCGAGCTTGCGTCAAAGCCGCATTCCACCGCCGCTCCTGTCGAAAAGCCCATGTCCAGATTGCATTCACGGGTCATGATGGTGGGCATGCCCGCCGCCCATGCCTCAAGAATGGCCATGGGCAACCCTTCCGACAGCGAGGGCAGCACCATGAAGCGCGCCTCTTCCAGCAGGGCCTGCTTGGCCTCGCCAAACACGGGCCCCAGAAATTCGATGCGCCCCGGCCCTGCGGCAATGGCGGCCTCGAGCGCGACGACGTCCTGGCCATCACCCCATCCGGCGATTTTCAGAACGGCGCCGTCGGGATGATCCATGCCATGCCATGCCTGCACCAAGGGAAGCAGGTTTTTCTTGGTGTGGATGCGGCCGATATACAGCATGACCGGCGCGCGGGGCGATGATGACGTGGCAAATACCGGGTCGGGGCCGGGGTTGGGAATGATCAGGCTGTCGCTGCGGCCGGTTCGGCTGGCGATATCGCGTGCCTCACGTGCGGTCAGGGCATGGATCGCGCTGGCCCGTTGCCAACTGTCCTTTTCCCATGCCCATCGTGCCAGACGCTTTTTCCACGGGCTGCGCTGAAAGATCCACGGGTCCAGCATGCCATGAGGCGAGACGAAATAGGGTCTTTGCGTGACGGCGGCCCATACCGCGCCGGCGCGCGATGGATACATCCAAATGCCGTGCAGGTGCAGGCAGTCGAGATTTTCTACCATGAGCGCCTGAACCAGATCGGGGGCATAGCCGATCTGGCGCGGCCCTTTGCCGGGGCACGTGACCACTCTGGTCGGGCCGAAGCGGGCGCAGTCCTGCCGGGTATGTTCATCTTCAATGGCAAACACCACCGCTTCTGCGCCCAGCGCGCGGATCATCTCGGCATGGGCGACGACCGCCTCAAAAACGCCGCCTGCGTTGCGCGAAGCAGAAACGATCATCAGACCGATCCGCCGCCCGGCCAGAGGCGCTTCAGTTTTGCGCCCGTCGCTCACGCTTGCTTCGCTCCCTTGCTGCGCAAACGCGCGATTGCCTTATGCAGGGCGGGTTGGATCATGCTCCAACGGATCATGTCCTGCTTGATGGCCATGCGCCAGATCCACGCCGCCATCACGATTTCCTGCGCAACCATCGCCATTCCCATGCCTTCCACGCCATCGCGGCGCACGGCCCAGGCGCCAAGTGCCACCGACAACAGGCTGCAAAACAGATAGAAATAGGTGAAACGGGCATGTTCATTGATCGCACAGATCAGATTGGACATCGGCACCCAAAGCCCGTTCAGCACCATGGCTGCCAGCATCAGGGCCAGCAGGGACGAGGAGGGATGGACGACGCCATGGGTCCAGAGCGCGATGATGGGTTTGCCCAGCACGAACAGCACAGGCGCCGCAGGCAACAGCAGAAATACCGCCACGGCCAGATTGGCCATCACCAACATGCTCTTGCCCGCTTCATTTCCGGTTGCGTGATGCACGGTATAGCGGGGCATTGAGGCAAAATTAAAACGGTAGGTGAATTGCAGAGCGGTGCGGCTGATCGTGCGAAGGGTCGAGAAGGCCGGAACGGCCGCGGGCCCGGCCATTGCGCCGATGGCCATCACCGACCCTTGAAGGGTGATTGCCTGCGCGGCGGGCAGCATGAAGGCGGCCAGCGCGGGCTTTAGCAGGCGTTTGATCTCGGCGCCGTCAAGCTGCCATCCGGCCTGCGCGCTCCACGGCGCCAGACGACGCAGGAAAAGGCCCAGCAGCCCGGAAAACAGCACCCGGCATCCCAGATAGGTCAGCGCCACCTCTTCTGGACCATATCCGACCGCGGCCACGGTCAACGCCGCCAGGGTTTCCGTCAAAAGGCAGGTGTCATACACGGTCTGCCATGTGGCAAATGCATCGGCGGCGCGAAATCCGGCGCCCGTCACGGCATTCTGCATGGCCAGCACGGTATAGCCCAGCATCGCCAGAACCGTCACCCAGGCGCGGCCATGTGTGAAGGGTTGGGCAAAATCAAGCGTATGCGGACGCAGCCACAGCACATAAAGGCCGATAACCGAACCCACCGTCAGCGCCATCAGCAAGGATGTCCAGCGCAGGCTGGTATGGATGCGGGCGGCCCTTTCATAGTGGCCTTGGGCAGCCGCCGCCGTCATGGCATTGGCGCCCGCGGCGGTCAGGCCCAGATCCGCCATTGCCAGCATTTGCGGCACCGTGAACAGCAGAACCCATGCGCCATATCCGGCCAGTCCCCAATGGCTGGTCAAGACCGGCACCGATATGAGTTGGATGGCCAATTGGATGAATTGGGCATAAATACCCGCCAGCGTCCCACGACCAAGGCGGGAAAACAGCAGCTTGCGCAATTTTCCCGGTTGGGGCTGGGCGCCGCTTGGCGATCGTCGTGATGCGTCGCCAGAGGGCATGGCGGGCGATGTCACCTGCCGCCTCCGCGCGCCAGCAGGGTGGCCCGTGCCTCCAGCCGGTCGATGATGCGACGCATGGACCAGCGCTCTACCGATCGTTCGCGCCCGTTGGCGGCCATTTCGGCGCAGGTTTGCGGGTCATCGGCCAGTTTGACGATGGCTTGCGCCAAGGCGTCGGCATCGCCGGGCTTGGTGCAGATCCCGCAGCCGTCCACTTCATCGAACAGACCGGTGCCCGGCTCGGTCGTCGCGACCACCGGGCGCCCCGAGGCCAGCATGTTGGTCAGTTTCGAAGGCAGCACCAGATCGGCCGCACCCGGAATTTGCGGCAACAGATGGATGGTCGCCAAGCCCAGCAGTTCGCCCATCCGGGCCGAAGGCTGCAGGCCGTGGAACTGGATATTGCGCAGGCCCAGAGCCAATTCCTGCAGCCGCGCCCGGTTCGGCCCGTCGCCGCAGATCACAAAGGCGATGTCCTCGCGCCCCTGCAACCGGCGGCTGGCCTCGATCAGGATGTCGATGCCCTGCTTGTTGGCGATATTGCCGGAATAGAGGCAGACCTTCTTGCCCTGGAGCCCCCATTGCGCGCGATAGGCTGCGCCCTGTTCGGGGTCGGGCTGGATGGTACTGTCGGCCCAGTTGCGGATCTCGATGGTCTTGTGCGGGGCAATGCCCTTTTCGTGCAGCTTGGCCACCATCTGGGGGCTGATCGAGGAAACGATGTCGGCAAGGCCCAGCAGGAAGGCTTCGGCCCGCGCGCCCCATTTGGCAAGGCTGCCCTTCTGCTCGACAAGGCCGGTGGCAAAGGCGGCCTCGACCTCGAAATCCTGAATATGGACCCACAGTTTCGCGCCCGCCAAGCGCGCCGCGATCCAGGCCACCGGCACGCTGAGCAGCGCGGGGGCGATGCAGAACACCACCTCGGGCCGGTCGCGCCGGGCCATGCGGATCGCCGGGCCAAGCGCGCTCAGCGCATAGCTGGCCAGATGGATGATCCGCTTCATGCCGCTGGGCTGGGCCGGGACATAGAGCGGGCAGCGGGTGATAGCCACGCCATCCTCGACCGACTTGCGCCAGCCTCCGCGCCATTCCTGCGGCACATGCCATGCCGGGTAATAGGGCTTGCCCGAAATCACCGACACAGCATGGCCGCGCGTCGCCAGCGCACGGGCCATGTCGGCGGTATAACGGGCGATGCCGATCTCCTCGGGCGCATAGTTCAGCCCGACGATGGCGAGCCGAAGCGCGTCGGTCATATCAGACGATCTCTTTGAGGAAGTGGTTGTAGGCGTCCGCGATGCCTTCCTTCAGCGCGATCCGCGGTTTCCACCCCATGGCCTGCAGGCGCGAGGAATCCATCAGCTTGCGCGGGGTGCCGTCGGGCTTGGAGAGGTCATGCACGATCTCGCCGTCATAGCCGATGACCTCCATCACCAATTGCGTCAGTTCAAGGATCGAGACATCCGAGCCAAAGCCGATGTTCACATGCTCCTGCGCCGAGTAATTTTTCAGCAGATGCACGCAGGCATCGGCGCAATCGTCGGCATGCAGGAATTCGCGGCGCGGCGTGCCGGTGCCCCAGACCTCGACGGTGCCGCCGGTCTGCTTGGCATTGTGCACCTTGCGGATCAGCGCGGGCATCACATGGCTGGTTTCGAGGTTATAATTGTCGCCCGGGCCATACAGGTTGGTGGGCATGCCGCTGATATAATCGGCGCCATGCTGGACGCGATAGGATTCGCACAGCTTGATCCCGGCGATCTTGGCAATCGCATACCATTCGTTGGTCGGCTCCAGCGGCCCGGTCAGCAGTGCGTCCTCGGCAATGGGCTGAGGCGCGAATTTGGGATAGATGCAGGAGGAACCAAGGAACAGCAGCTTGGCCACATCGGTCCGATGCGAGGCCTCGATCAGATTGGCCTCGATCATCAAATTGTTATAGAGGAAATCGGCCGGATAGGTGTTGTTGGCCAGAATGCCCCCGACCTTGGCCGCAGCCACCACCACCACATCGGGCTTTTCGCGCGCCATCCATGTGCGCACGGCGGCCTGATCCATCAGATCCAGATCAGTCCGCCCGGCGCAAAGCACCTCGCAGTTTTCCGAGGCCAGACGGCGCACCACCGCGCTGCCGACCATCCCGCGATGGCCGGCCACAAAAACACGCTTTCCTCCAAGATCAAACATGGCGCTGGCCTTTGTTACTGGAACTTGGCGATGGGCGCGTCGCGCATCACTTCAAGGTCGGCCTGAACCATTTCGCGGGCCAGATCGCGCACCGAGGTCGTGTGGGTCCAGCCCAGCTTGGCCTTGGCCTTGGCCGGGTCGCCGATCAGCAGGTCGACCTCGGTCGGGCGGAAATAGCGCGGGTCGATCTCGACGATGACTTTGCCGGTCTTCTTGCAGATGCCCTTTTCCTCGACGCCCTCGCCGGTGAATTCCAGATCGATGCCGACATCTTCAAACGACCAGCGCACGAATTCGCGCACCTCGGTGGTTTCCCCCGTGGCCAGCACGTAATCGTCGCCTTCGTCCTGCTGCAGCATGCGCCACATGCCCTCGACATATTCGCGAGCGTGGCCCCAGTCGCGCTTGGCGTCCAGATTGCCCAGATACAGCTTTTCCTGACGGCCCAGCGAAATGGCGGCGGCCGCGCGGGTGATCTTGCGCGTGACAAAGGTTTCGCCGCGCAGCGGGCTTTCATGGTTGAACAGGATGCCGTTGCTGGCATGAATGCCATAGGCCTCGCGATAGTTCACCACGATCCAGTAGCCATACAGCTTGGCCACGCCATAGGGCGAGCGCGGATAGAACGGGGTGGTTTCGCGCTGAGGCACTTCCTGCACCAGACCATAGAGTTCCGAGGTCGAGGCCTGATAGAAGCGGGTCTTCTTTTCCAGCCCCAGAATGCGGATGGCCTCAAGCAGGCGCAGCGTGCCGATGGCGTCGGCATTGGCGGTATATTCGGGTGTGTCAAAGCTGACCTGAACGTGGCTCTGCGCGGCCAGGTTATAGATTTCGTCAGGCTGGACCTGCTGGACGATGCGAATGAGGTTGGTCGAGTCCGTCAGATCGCCGTAATGCAGATGGAAACGGGCGTTCTGTGTATGCGGATCCTCGTAAATATCCTCAACCCGCCCAGTGTTGAACGAGGAGGAACGGCGCTTGAGGCCATGAACCTCATAACCCTTTTCAAGAAGAAGGCGTGCCAAATAGGCACCATCCTGACCGGTAACACCGGTGATCAGCGCGACTTTTCCTTCGTGGGAAGTGCCTTCAGCGGAGGGGTTTGCCATTTTTATTAACGCCTCAAGTTATTCGCAGATGCAGCACATCTAACCAGAAGATGGATTTTTGCAAGCAAGATTCCCGTGTAATTCACTAGGGGAAAATACCTGAAATGCCCCAAAATCGGACCCCTTGGGGTATCTCCCATATTTGGGTTACTTTTCCTGCATTTCCCCACCAAGCGTTAGATCATGGCGCCAGAAAAAGTTAACGGCAATATCAGCATGATTTGGCTGAATACGTAAGAATTGCCAATAATACGCCAAAACGGTTAAATGGAGAGCGGCGGCGGCGCGCGCCTGTGCAGGATGCGCGACACAGGCAGCATCCCGTTGCAAAACGCGCAAAAATTATTCTTGCGCGATATCCTATCTGGATAAAATTATTGCGGCGTCATTCCGCATCGGCCCGTTCAGGGCGTGGTCGTATTCCGCTTGGCCACGGTAAAGCTGCCCGTCACACGACCCGATTCTCCCGAACCGCCGCCGGTTGAACCCGAGGATGCGCCCACGAAATTCGAGACATGGCGATCCAGATCAATCACCAGACGCTCGCCCTTGCCGCTGCCGCGGGCGTTCTGCAAACGGACATGGCCCACCACTGTGATGACCCGCCGCCCGAAATCATACGTCGCCAGATCGCCCCAAACGCGATCCGTGCCCTGATTGATTTCGACATTGCCGGTGGCGTCGATGCGCTGGATCTTGATATCGCCATTGTCGCCGCCCTGATTGGCATAGGCCACGATGGTGCGCGCGGCCTTCATGCGCAGATCCTGCTGCTTGATATCGACATTGCCGGTCAGGAGAACGCGCTTGGCCTTGTCCTGAACCTCAATGCGGTCGGCGGCGTAATCGACGGGCTTGTCGCTGTCGTGGCTGCCCAGACCCTGCGCCAACAGCGATCCGGCCGTGCCGCCAAGGGCAAGGGCAAAAGCGCCAAGAACGGTCAGACGACGGGCGGGGGCAATATTTGACATGATCGACATGACCTTGCTCTTAGCCCAAGGCTTGGCCTGGGTGAAGCGGCGTTTATGGCCGGGTGGGAAGAGTAATCACAGGCGCCCTAGCGCGGGGCTTTCATCTTGCCGGGCGTCATGCGCAACCGGGCGCGCCCTTCCAGAACGACGGTGCGGCCGGAAATATCAACCGCCATATGGTCGGCCGAAAAGGTGCCCGCAGGCACCGTGCCGTTCACGCCGCCGCTGGCCTTGGCCTGACGGGTTTTCAGATAGATGTCCACGTCGCTTGTCTGCATCCGATAGCCATCGCCCTCCGACAGGTTCACCGGCCCCTGAACCTTCATCACTTCGCGGTTGAGGTCATAGCGCGCCGAGGGGGCCTCGATCCGCGCCGGGCCGCTTTCCATGTCCAGACTGGCGTTGAGGTCGCGCATTTCCACGATGGGCACCTGCGCCGAATGCTGCACCGCCTGGCCCGCCTTCAATTCAAACGGGCGCCCCTTGTCATCGGCCCCGCGATAGCTGGCGCTGGTCACCGACAGGCGCTCCTTGGCCACGGCCACCTTGTTGCGGTCGAGCAGGAAGGACACCTCGCCATGGGGAAAGATCGGGCTGACCACCATAACGGCGGTGACCATGCCGACCCCGACCGGCAGCGCCGTGAAAAGAAAGCGGATGATGCGATCATGCGAGCCGCCGGGCGCAGCCTTGGCGCGCCGGCGATTGCGCAAAAGATCGGCACCGATGGTCAAAGGCTTAGCCTCAGGCCGACATGTGGCTGAAAATGTCGTGGTCGGGCCACCCGGCCAGATCGAGTTCCGCCCGCGCGGGCAGGAAGTCGAAGCAGGCCTGCGCCAGCGCGGTGCGCCCTTCGCGCTCCAGCCGGACGACGAGAATGGCATGTGCCGCGTGCAGATAGCGCACGTCGCTGGCCGCATATTCGCGCTGGGCGTCCGACAGGTCAGGCCCGCCCCAGTCGCTCGACTGCTGCTGCTTGCTCAATTCCTTGCCCAGCAGTTCGCGCACGAGATCCTTGAGCCCGTGGCGGTCGGTATAGGTGCGCACCAGCTTGCTGGCGATTTTGGTGCAGAACACGGGCGCGGCCACCACGCCCAGATAATGCTGGATCGCGGCGATGTCGAAGCGCGCGAAGTGATAGATCTTCAAACGCTCGGGATCGGCCAGCACCGCCTTCAGGTTGGGCGCCGCATAATCGCTGCCGGGCTTGAAGCGGACGAGATGCTCATCCCCCCGCCCATCGGCGATCTGCACGACGCACAGCCGGTCGCGGGGCGTGATAAGGCCCATGGTTTCGGTATCCACCGCAATCGCGCCGGGAGCCAGCACGCCTTCGGGGAGATCTTCTTCGTGGAGATAGACAGCCATTGTGCCAAAATGCTTAGGACGAAGCGAGCGACCTGAAAAGCCCTGAAAGCGGCGGGAAGGCAGATTATGACGGCAAGTGACGCAGTTCCCACAAGTTGGCGCCCGGCTTTGGAGCCTGCGCTCTCCACCCCGGAG
Source organism: Novosphingobium sp. KACC 22771 (assembly GCF_028736195.1). Lineage (GTDB taxonomy): Bacteria > Pseudomonadota > Alphaproteobacteria > Sphingomonadales > Sphingomonadaceae > Novosphingobium. The sequence continues at coordinate 483,040 of NZ_CP117881.1, forward strand.
GCGCGGCGGCTGGGCGGTTTCCTTAAAAGCGAGGAGGCCGCGGGCAAGGTGATCTATCCCCCGCGCGGGCAAAGGTTGGCCGCTTTGGCGCTCACGCCGCTTGATGAGGTCAAGGTGGTGATTCTGGGGCAGGACCCCTATCACGGCCCCGGTCAGGCCCATGGGCTGAGCTTTTCTGTGCAGAAGGGCGTGCGAATTCCTCCCAGCCTCGTGAACATCTACAAGGAGCTGAAAAGCGATGTCGGCTTTGTTCCCCCCGATCACGGCGATCTGACGGGCTGGGCAAAGCAGGGCGTGCTGCTGCTCAACAATGCCTTGACCGTTGAGCAGGGACAGGCCGGATCGCATCAGAAAAAGGGCTGGGAGGCGATCACGGACGCCTGCGTTGCGGCCGTGGCCGAGGGACCGAACCCTTGCGTCTTCATGCTGTGGGGCAGCCATGCGCAGAAAAAGGCCGCCCGCGTGCCGGGGCTGAACAGCGGGCGCCATCTGGTGCTGCAGGCGCCGCATCCCAGCCCGCTGTCGGCGCATAACGGCTGGTTCGGCAGCCGCCATTTTTCCAAGGCCAATGACTTTTTGGTGTCGGTGGGGCGTGAACCGGTGGATTGGGCATTATAGGTTAATTCTCGGAAATTTCGTTTCCTACATAACCAAAATGGTAAATATTGCTCGCCTTTTTGCAAAAGGGGGCGCGTATGACCATCATCGAACTGCAAAAAGCCATCGGCGTTCAGCCTGACGGCCTATGGGGCAATCGTTCGCGCGCGGCTTTGCTGCGTTGCTTTACCAGCCAAAACACCGGCGCGTTGGGCGAAGAGGGTATGGTCGAATTCGCCGCCCGCCTTGGCGTTTCGGTGCGGCAACTGGCCGCTGTCGCCAAGGTGGAGGCGGGAGGCAGCGGGTTTGACGCTGCCGGACGGCCCAAGATCCTGTTTGAGCGCCACAAGTTTCATCAATTCACCGGCGGACGCTATTCGGTTCGCCCCTTCAGCAATCCCCAGCCGGGCGGCTATGATCAAAGCAGTTGGGACAAATTGCTCGATGCCATCGCCACGGGCGAGGTCGATGCTGCTTTCATGGCCTGCTCATGGGGCAAATTTCAGGTCATGGGGCAATATTGGCGCGATTTCACCTATGCCTCGCCCTATGCGCTGGCCATCTCGACCGTCGCCTCCGAGGTCGGTCATTATCGCTTGCTGGTGTCCTATATCGAGGCCAACCGGCTGCAAAAGGCCATGGCCGCCCTCTCCGTCGATCCCGAGGCGTGCCGCGCCTTTGCCCGCGCCTATAACGGGCCGAATTACGCCCAATTCAATTATCACACCAAACTGGCCACCGCGATGCGTTGATGCGCCTAAAACCGGTGCCAGATTTCAATGGCAATATCAAACAGCGTGATCCCGGCAATCGGCGCCACAAACAGCAGCAAAAGATTGACCCCCACCAGCGATATCACAAGCTTTTCGCGCGGCCGGCTCAATTCGGGCCGGTTGCGGCGGGGCGGGGGGCTCCATGGCTCATGCGGCGGCCAGGGATCGCGTGTATCAAGGAACATCGGGCGACACTCCAGTTCAACTGAAGCGATACTACGCCAAAGCCGCCGATTGCCAAGCTGTCCGAAAGAGAAAAGAGCGCAAAAGAAAACGCCGGCAGTTGGCCCTGCCGGCGTTTGTCTTTGCCAATTGCCGTTTTGGATCAGCGCGGCAATTCGGAAACACCCATCAGCGCTTCGTCCACCGCGCGGGCGGCCTGACGGCCCTCGCGGATGGCCCAGACAACAAGGCTCTGGCCACGGCGCATGTCGCCGCAGGCAAAGATCTTCTCGTCGCTGGTGCGATAGGAATTGGTGTCGGCCTTCACATTGCCGCGCCCGTCCAACTCCACGCCGGCCTGATCGATCAGACCCTGCTTGCGCGGGCCGACAAAACCCATGGCCAGCAGGATGAGATCGGCCTTGAGCGTGAATTCGCTGCCGGGAACCTCGACCATCTTGCCGCCTTCCCATTCGACGCGGACGCATTCGAGGCCGGTGACAACCCCGTTTTCGCCCACGCAGCGCTTGGTCAGCACGGCGAATTCGCGCGCCACGCCTTCTTCATGGCTGGTCGAGGTGCGCAGCTTGAGCGGCCAGTTGGGCCAGCTCAGCGCCTTGTTTTCCTTCACCGGCGGCTGGGGCATGATTTCCAGCTGGGTGACGGACAGGGCGCCCTGACGGTTCGACGTGCCCACGCAGTCGCTGCCCGTATCGCCGCCGCCGATCACCACGACATGCTTGCCCGTGGCGGTCAGCGAGCCACGCGGCGCGGCGCGGATTTCATCGTCGCCCGCCACGCGCTTGTTCTGCTGGGTCAGGAATTCCATGGCAAAGCGCACGCCCTGCATTTCATAACCCGGAATATTCAGGGGACGCGGATCTTCCGCACCGCCCGCCAGCACGATGGCGTCGAAGTTTTCCTTCAGCGATTCGACCGAAACATGCACACCCACCTCGACCGAGGTGCGGAAGGCCACGCCTTCGGCTTCCATCTGCACCATGCGGCGGTTGATGAGGTGCTTTTCCATTTTGAAGTCGGGAATGCCGTAACGCATCAGCCCGCCCACGCGGTCGTTCTTTTCAAACACCGTGACGGAATGGCCCGCGCGCGCCAGTTGCTGGGCCGCGGCCAGACCCGCCGGGCCCGAACCCACCACAGCCACCGACTTGCCGGACTTCTTGGCCGCCACCTGTGCGGTGATCCAGCCGTTTTCCCAGCCCTTGTCGACGATGGCGCATTCGATCGACTTGATCGTCACCGGCTGGTCCACGATGTTCAGCGTGCAGGCTGCCTCGCAAGGTGCGGGGCAGATGCGGCCCGTGAACTCGGGGAAATTGTTGGTCGAATGCAGCACTTCCAGCGCATTCTGCCAATCGCCCTCATAGACCAGATGGTTCCAGTCCGGGATGATGTTGTTCACCGGACAGCCATTGTGACAATAGGGAATGCCGCAATTCATGCAGCGCGAGGCCTGGGCTTTGAGCGCAGGCTCGGCATGCGGGATCACGAATTCCTTGTAATGCTTCACGCGCTCCGCCGGATCCGCATAGGTGCGGTCCTGACGGTCAAGCTCGAGAAAGCCGGTTTCCTTGCCCATGTGTAATTCCTTCCTTCTCGAACTTATTCTGCGGCCACAGTTTCTGCGGCCTGACGCTCTGCCTCAAACGAGCGCAGCGCCTTGGCATAATCACGCGGCATGACCTTGACGAACTTGGCCAGCGCGTTGTCCCAGTCTTCCAGCAATTCGGCCGCGCGCTTGCTGCCGCTGTGGAGCTTGTGACGTTCGAGCAGAATACGCAGACGTTCGGCATCGTGGCGCAGCATGTCGCCCATGCCCAGGTCATAGACCGAAACGGTGCGCTGTTGCGGACGGCCTGCACCATCCTCTTCATCGCGCGCCGCGCTGATCGGCAGGATGTCGACCTGAGCCGGGTTGACCAGATCGGCAAAGTTGCCTGCCTCGTCATAGACATAGGCCACGCCGCCCGACATGCCGGCCGCAAAGTTGCGCCCGGTCTTGCCCAGCACAACGACCACGCCGCCGGTCATATATTCGCAGCCGTGATCGCCCGTGCCTTCGACAACGGCGATCGCGCCCGAATTGCGCACCGCGAAACGCTCGCCCGCCACGCCCGAGAAGAAGGCCTCGCCGCTGATCGCGCCATAGAGCACCGTGTTGCCCACGATGATGTTCTGGGTCGGCTCGCGGTTGACGTAGTCCGGCTGCTTGACGATCACGCGACCGCCCGACAGGCCCTTGCCCACATAGTCATTGCCGTCGCCCGTCAGCTCCAGCGTCACGCCATGCGCGAGGAAGGCGCCAAACGACTGACCCGCCGTGCCGGTCAGCGCGATATGGATCGTGTTGTCGGGCAGGCCCGCATGACCATAACGCTTGGCCACTTCGCCCGAGAGCATCGCGCCGACCGTGCGGTTGACGTTGATGACCTTGCGCTCGATGCGCACGGCCTTGCCCTCGATCAGCGCATCGCTGGCCGCGACGATCAGGTCATTGTCCAGCGCGCCGGCCAGACCGTGATCCTGCGTCTCGCTCCAGTTCAGGCTGGGCGAGATGCCATCGGGAACCTTGTGCAGCAGACGCGACAGGTCGATGCCTTCGGCCTTCCAGTGCGCGATCGCGCGCTTGGGCTCCAGACGGTCCACGCGGCCGACCATTTCGGCGAGGGTCTTGAAGCCCATCTCCGCCATGATGGCGCGCAGTTCTTCGGCCACGAAGAAGAAGTAGTTGATGACATGCTCAGGCTGGCCGGTGAAGCGCGCGCGCAGCACAGGGTCCTGCGTTGCCACGCCCACCGGGCAGGTGTTCAGGTGGCACTTGCGCATCATGATGCAGCCTGCGGCGATCAGCGGAGCGGTTGCGAAACCGAACTCGTCGGCGCCCAGCAGCGCGGCCACCGCCACGTCGCGGCCCGTGCGCAGACCGCCGTCGGCCTGAACACAGATGCGCGAACGCAGGTTGTTGAGCATCAGCGTCTGCTGCGTTTCGGCAAGGCCGATTTCCCACGGCGAACCGGCATGCGTCAGCGAGGTCAGCGGCGAAGCGCCGGTCCCGCCTTCATAGCCCGAGATCGTGACATGATCGGCGCGCGCCTTGGAAACGCCCGCAGCCACGGTGCCCACGCCCACTTCCGACACCAGCTTGACCGAGATGCGCGCGCCGGTGTTCACGTTCTTGAGGTCGTGAATGAGCTGCGCCAGATCTTCGATCGAATAGATGTCATGGTGCGGCGGCGGCGAGATCAGGCCGACACCCGGGGTCGAGTGACGGGTCTTGCCGATGGTCTTGTCGACCTTGTCGCCGGGCAACTGGCCGCCTTCGCCGGGCTTGGCGCCCTGAGCCATCTTGATCTGGATGTCATCGGCATTGACCAGATATTCGCTGGTCACGCCAAAGCGGCCCGATGCTACCTGCTTGATCGACGAGCGCAGCGAATCGCCGTTTTCCAGCGGCTTGAAGCGGATCGGATCCTCGCCGCCTTCGCCGGTGTTCGACTTGCCGCCGATACGGTTCATCGCGATCGCCAGCGTCGTATGCGCTTCCCAGCTGATCGAGCCATAGCTCATCGCGCCGGTGGCGAAACGCTTGACGATTTCGCTGGCCGGTTCAACCTCGCTGATGTCCAGCGGCTTATCGGCCTTGCGGAAGTCCAGCAGACCACGGATGGTCAGGTTGCGCTGGGCCTGATCATTGATCGTCTCGGCAAATTCCTTGTACTTTTCAGGAACATTGCCGCGAACCGCATGCTGCAGGCTGGCGATGTTGGCGGGCGTCCAGGCGTGTTCTTCGCCACGGATGCGATAGCCGTAGATGCCGCCCACATCGAGCATGTTCTTGTAGATCGGGTTATCGCCATAGGCCGCCGCGTGGCGACGCACGGTTTCTTCCGCGATCTCCTTCAGGCCCGCGCCCTCAATGGTCGTGGCCGTGCCGGTGAAGTAAGCGTTGATGAAGCTGCTCGACAGACCGATGGCGTCAAAGATCTGCGCGCCGCAATAGGACTGATAGGTGCTGATGCCCATCTTGGACATGACCTTCAGGATGCCCTTGCCCACCGCCTTGATGTAGTTCTTCTTGACCTGATAACGGTCGAGCGGGAACTCCTTCTTCACGCGGATATCTTCCAGCGTTTCAAAGGCCACATAGGGGTTGATCGCTTCGGCGCCGAAACCGGCCAGAACGCAGAAGTGATGCACTTCGCGCGCTTCGCCCGTTTCTACGACAAGGCCCGCCTGCATACGCAGACCCTGACGCACCAGATGGTGGTGGATCGCGGCCGTTGCCAGCAGCGCGGGCATCGGGATACGATCCGGGCCCTGCGCACGGTCGGACAGGATCAGGATGTTGTGATCGGCCAGCACCGCTTCGGTTGCCGCCCAGCACATTTCCTTGATCGCCTGCTCCAGACCTTCGGCGCCCGACTTGGCGTCCCAGGTGGTGTCGACCGTGGCGGTGCGGAACGCGCCGTCCAGCGCGGCTTCCACGCTGCGGATCTTGGCCACGTCTTCGTTGGTCAGGATCGGCTGGTCGATTTCCAGACGCTTGTGGCTGCCCGCTTCCTTGCCCAACAGGTTGGGACGCGGACCGATCATCGACACCAGCGACATGACCAGTTCCTCGCGGATCGGGTCGATCGGCGGGTTGGTCACCTGCGCAAAGTTCTGCTTGAAATAATCATAGAGCAGACGCGACTTGCGCGAGAGCACGGCAATCGGCGTGTCGGTGCCCATCGAGCCGATCGGATCATCGCCATTGCGGCCCATCGGTTCGAGGAACTTGGACACGTCCTCCTGCGTATAGCCAAAGGCCTGCTGGCGGTCGAGCAGCGTGGTGGTTTCCACCGGCAATTGCGCCAGTTCGGGCTCGACGACATCAAGGTCCTTGATGTTGTACTGGGCCGATTCCAGCCACTCTTCATAGGGCTCGGCATTGGCGAGGCTGGCCTTGATTTCCTCGTCCTCGATGATGCGGCCTTGTTCAAAGTCGATCAGCAGCATGCGGCCCGGTTGCAGGCGCCACTTGCGCACGATCTTCTCTTCCGGAATCGGCAGCACGCCGCTTTCCGAAGCCATCACCACCATATCGTCGTCGGTCACGAGGAAACGGGCGGGGCGCAGACCGTTGCGGTCCAGCGTCGCGCCGATCTGGCGGCCATCGGTGAAGGCCACGGCGGCCGGACCGTCCCAGGGCTCCATCAGCGCGGCATGATATTCATAGAACGCGCGGCGCTTGGCATCCATCAGCGGGTTGCCAGCCCATGCTTCGGGGATGAGCATCATCATCGCATGGACCAGCGGATAACCGCCCGCCACCAGCAGTTCGAGCGCATTGTCGAGGCTGGCCGTGTCGGACTGGCCATGCGGGATGATTGGCCACATCTTGTCGAGGTCGGGACCCAGCAGTTCCGACTGCATCGAGCGGCGGCGCGCGTTGATCCAGTTCACATTGCCGCGAACCGTGTTGATTTCGCCGTTGTGCGCGATGAAGCGGAACGGATGCGCCAGCTTCCAGCTCGGGAAGGTGTTGGTCGAAAAACGCTGGTGAACCAGACCCAGCGCCGAAACGCAGAGCGGGTTCGACAGGTCGGGGTAAAAGCTGCCGACCTGCGTGGCCAGCAGCAGACCCTTGTACACGATGGTGCGGGTCGAGATGCTGGGCATATACAGTTCGGTCAGGCTGGGCAGGCCGTGCTTTTCGGCCAGCGCCGCCAGCGGGTTCTGCGTCTGCTTGCGGATCGCCAGCAGCTTGCGCTCGAACGCGTCCTGATCGGCGCAATGTTCGCCGCGGCCGATGATGCACTGGCGAATCACCGGCATCGATTCGAGCACAGCCTTGCCAAGGCCGTCGGTGTTGACCGGCACATCGCGCCAGCCGATCAGGGTCTGACCTTCCTTGGCGATGAACTTTTCAAAGAATTCAACCACAAAGTTGCGGCCAGCCTCATCGCGCGGCAGGAAGCACATGGCCACCGCATAATCGCCGGGCTGGGGCAGGGTCAGGCCCGCGCCAACTGCCCAGTCGCGCAGCAGCGCATCGGGGATCTGGATCAGGATGCCCGCGCCGTCGCCCAGCAACGGGTCAGCGCCCACCGCGCCGCGATGGTCAATGTTTTTCAGAATTTCCAGTGCCTGCGTAATAATGGCGTGGCTTTTCTCGCCTTTGATATGGGCAACAAAACCTACGCCGCACGCATCGTGCTCGTTACGCGAATCATAGAGGCCCTGGGGCTCTGGAAATCCCATCGATTATCTATCCCAATCTCGCGCCCTCTGCCTTCTCTGGCAGGGCGCAACCTGAACCCGTGTATCTGGAGCGCGAATCCCCTGCCCGCGCAGGCGCGGGGGAGATGACGCATCATGCCCCATGACGCCAGAACGCAGCTTTTGCAACCGCGAAAGGACACAAAAGGCGTATTTGGCGCGTTTCAGACGAAAGGATTTGCCGTTTCCGTGCCTTTTGTCGGTGTAATCATGCGCCGGGGTGGGATGTGGGGAAACTATTTAACGTCGCGCAAAGAGGCCAGCGCGGCGCGCAGCGCATCGCCCGTCCCGTCGGGGGCAGGGGCCAGGGTCGGCTCGCAAGCGGCTGTTTTGATTTCCTGCGAGGCGTTCTGATGGCGTTGCAGGGCCAGCGACAGGCGGGCCAGCAGTTCAACATGGCTGAGCGAATCAAGCGAGGCCGAGGCGATATGATCAGCAGCGCTTGGCCCATCGAGGGTCAGCGAGGGAAAGCCCGCGCAACTTTTGGGCGCAGAGGCAATCGGTTCGACAGCCACTGGTTCCGCAGGCACAGGTTCGGCAGGCACAGGCTCTGGGGCCAGAGTTTCACGTTCCACCTGAGGCGCCGCTTCCATCACCATAACCGGCGAAGGGAAGGCGGGTTCGGGCGCGGATTGCGTCTCGATAACAGGCGCCGCCTGCTCGACCGGTTCTGCCGGAACGGGGTCGATCTTGAAGAAGCGGAAGGGCTGCACAATCGGCGCTTCGGCAAAGACCTCGGCGATGGCGGGCTCGGCCACCGGCTTGCTCTCCACCGGCTTTTCCATCACCGCCACGGTGCTCTGCGGCTTCCAATCCCACGAAGGTTCCTCGGCGGGCGGGGGCGGGGGCGGCACGTCATGCAGCACTTGCCATGTTTCGGCCACAGGCGGGGGCGGGGCATAGCTGGGACCGGGCGCGGCCTCGGTCATTTGCGGGCCCGGCGCTGCCGGTTCGGCGGCGGGGGCATGTGCGGGATCGTTGTCGAAACCATGCGCGCCCAATTCGGCATGGGCCTGAATCGGCTGGCGCGCGGGGAAATCGGGGTGGGCATCGGCGCTGCGGCGGCGCAAGGGGGCCGATTCGCGGGCCGCATCCTTGCGGGCCTCGCGTCGTGCCTGTTGCCATGCGGTCTGCGAAAAAGCGCCGCGCGGCGCCATCATCCGCACCGCCAGCCAGCCCAGCAACGCGCCCAGCAGCCCGAAAGCCACCGCCAGCAGCAGCCGCGCGGTTGTTCCCAGCGGCGGCGTTGCCATCGGCAGGATCAGGTCAAGCTTGGCCGCCAGCACGATACGCTCGATCAGTTCGCCGCGTACCGCCAGAGTGGAAAGGGCAAAGGTGGCCGCCAGCCACAGCGGCACAACCGTGGCGAACAACGGGTGGTGGGTGATGCCTTGCCAGCTCTGTCCCGCAGAAGTGTGCTTCGTTGCCAAAGTACCGCCCTTACATCCTGCCCATTGCGTGTCCGGCCTGTGCCGCACCGGCGTATTCCGGGGCGAATCGGCCTATCATGCCGCCTCGCTTGCCGAATTTACACCATTAACGGGTGCCAGCATTTGGTAAACATTGAGATAACGTTTGGCATTGGTTGCCCAGTCATGCGCATTTTCCACATGAGCACGCCCCGCCGCAAGCCTTTGCAGCCAATTTGACCGGTCCGAGAGCAATCCGGCCAGCGCCGCAGCGCAAGCGGCCGGGTTATCGGGCGCAAACAGCGTGCCGGTCTCGCCATCGCGCATCAATTCGCGATGCCCGCCCACATCGCTTGCCGCCACCAGCTTGCCCTGTGCCATCGCCTCCAGCGGTTTCAGGGGCGTCACCAGATCGGTCAACCTGCTCTTTTTGCGGGGATAAGCCATGATATCGCACAGCGCGTAATAACGCTCGACCTGAGAATGCGGCACGCGGCCCATAAAGCGGATGGCATGGGTCGCGCTCGATGCGGCGGCGCGTGTCCGCAGCACCGACTCCATCGGCCCGCCGCCCACCAGCAGCAGCCGCGCATCGGGATGAACCGCAATCAGGTCGGGCATCGCATCGATCAGATCGTCAATGCCTTCGTAATCGTAAAAGCTGCCGATAAAGCCGATCACCGGGCCATCACCCAGCCCCAGTTCATCGGCCAGCGCCGATTCGCGTGCCACCGGCTGGCCAAACATGGCCAGATCGACGCCATTGGGCATGATGGTGATTCGCGCCGGATCATTGCCCCGCGTAATCAGGTCCTGCTTCAATCCCTGACATATCGTGATCACGGCATCCGCGCCGCCGACCACGTGGTTTTCCAAGGTGCGGGTCAGCATATATTTGATGTCTCCCTCCCGCCCTGTGCCATTGCCGACTGCCGCATCCTCCCAAAAGGCGCGAATCTCATACACCAGCGGAATGCCCAGCTTTCGCGCCACGCGCAGCCCCGCCATCCCGCACAGCGCGGGCGAATGAGCATGCAGCACATCGGGCCGCCAGTCGCGGCAAACCTGCTCCACCGCGCGGGAAAATGCGCCGATTTCGCGCCATTCGCGCAGGCCCACCGGGCCTTTGGCCTGCCCCCGTGTGCGGTAAAAGGTCAGGCCCTCGGCTTCCTCGCAATCGGGCCCATCGGCATAATGGCGCAGGCCCGTAACGCCGCGCACCTCCAGCCCCAGCCCCTCCTGCGCCTTCAGGATCGCGCGGGTGCGGAACGTATAGCCGCTGTGCAGCGGCAGCGAATGGTCGAGCAGGTGCAGGATGCGTGTCATGGCGCAATTCCTAGGTGATAAAGGCTTAACGTCCCGTCAACTGCTGCTTGCTATGCCATCATCAAAGGCCGGCGCTTTGCTGATTCCGGGCTGCCGATTCTTGGCCGCCTGGTGAAAAGCGAAGTAAAGGCAAAGAGGGCATCTCTTCGATGATTGACTATTTCTCGATCGCCTTGACCCATGGCCTGCTGGTGCTGGTCGCGCTGCGCCTGTTGACGCGCGCCGATCTGGATCGCGACCCCGCGCCCGAAGAAGAGGTGCCGTTGGAGGCCGAGCCCGAAAAGAAGGCCAAGTGGAGGGTGCGCCGTGCTTGATCTTTTCCTTACCGGCTTTGTCGGGCTGATCCTGCTGATGGGGCTGCGCAAGCCCTTTATCTGGGTGCTGGCGTTTCTTTATGTCGATATCGTCGCGCCGCAAAAGATCTCCTACGCGTTGCTCACCAATGTCCAGCTCTCGCTGGTGGTGTTCTTTCTGGCGGTGGTCGGCTGGCTGTTTTTCGACAACAAGCAGGGCGCGCGGGTCAGCGGGCGTCAGGTGCTGATGCTGCTCCTTCTCATCTATTGCTATTTCACCACGCAATCGGCCGATTTTCCGGTCGAGGCGGCGGATAAATGGTCGTGGGTGTGGAAATCGCTGGTTTGGGCCATGTTCCTGCCGCTGGCGCTGCGCACGCAATTGCGCATCGAGGCGGCCGCGCTGGTCATGGTGCTTTCGGCCGGCGCGCTGATTTTGGATGGCGCGCTCAAAACCATGGCGGGCGGCGGCGGCTATGGCACGCTCAAGCTGTTTATCAACGATAACAACGGCCTGTATGAAGGTTCGACCATTTCCTGCGTGGCCATCGCGATCATCCCGCTGGCGCTCTGGCTGGCGCGTGACGGCACGATCTTTCCCGCCAACAGCCGCACGCGCCTGTTCGCCTATGGGCTGGCCTTTGCCGCGCTGTTGATCCCCATCGGCACCGAGGCGCGCACCGGCCTGCTGTGCGCGGGGCTTCTGGCTGTGCTGATGATGCGGACGGTGAAATATCGCTGGCTCTATGTCGGCGGTCTGGCGCTGGCGGCGGTGCTGGTTCAGCCCTTGCTGCCCAACAGTTTCTCGACCCGCATGGGCACGATTGAAAACAACAAGTCCGACCAGTCAGCCGCGACTCGCCTTGCGGTGTGGAAATGGACGATCAACTATGCGGCCGAACATCCCTTTGGCGGCGGCTTTGACGCCTTCCGCGGCAACAAGCTGGAGATCGTGACCAGCGAGGACGATGGCTTCGGCAGCAATTCGACCAAGATCACCGATCAGGGCCGCGCTTTCCATTCGGCCTATTTCGAGATGCTGGGCGAACAGGGCTGGCCGGGTCTCTCGCTGTGGCTGATCCTGCAGATCAGCGGGTTGATCCAGCTTGAAGGCGTGCGCCGCCGGTTGCGCAAGAGCGATGCGCCCTCCGACCGGCGCTATGCCGATCTGGCGCTGGCGCTGCAGCAGGGCCACTTCGTCTATCTGCTGGGCGCGGCCTTCGTCGGCATCGCCTTCCAGCCCTTCGTCTATATGCTGATCGCGCTCCAGATCGCGCTGGTCCAGCAGGTGCGGCGCAAGACCGCGCCCGTGGCCGTGACCCAGCGCCGGATGCAGGTGCCGGGGGCCAAGCCGCTGGCGACCAACGCTCCGGCCGCCGCCAACTGAGCGCGCGGCCATGGGGGCGGCGTTGATGGACAGGACGCAGCAGACCGCCGCCCTGCCGGGCGCCCGCGCCCTTGCGCCCCAGCTTGATGCGCTCACGGGCTTGCGCGGGCTGGCGGCGTGGTATGTCGTGCTGTTTCATACGCGCGTTACGCTCAAGACCGCCGTGGGCCCCATGGTCTATGCCATTCTCAGCCACGGCTATCTGGCGGTTGATCTGTTCTTTATCCTGTCGGGCTTTGTGCTGTGGCATTCGGGCGCGGACAATCCGGCCTATCGCGGCGGGCGGGGCATGATGCGCTTCTGGCTGCGGCGGATCGCGCGGATCTGGCCTTTGCATATGGTGCTGCTGGGCGGGTTTGTCGCGCTGGTGGGGCTGCTGGCGGCCACGGGGCGCGATACCGGCTTCTATCGCTGGGGCGAATTGCCGCTCCATGTCCTGCTGATGCAGAACTGGGGCATGACCATCGGGCTGATGTGGAATGAACCGGCCTGGTCGATTTCCTGCGAATGGGCGGCCTATCTGCTGTTTCCCTTTACGGTGATGATGGCGCCGTGGCGGGAATGGTCAACCGGGGCGCTGGTGGCGCTGGGCTGCGGCCTGCTGGGCGCGCTGTGGGCCTATTTCGCGCTGCATGGGTCGGACGATTATCTGGGCTATGAAATCCAGCGCACCGGACTGATGCGCTGTCTGCTCGAATTCTGGACGGGCAATGTGCTGCGGATCCTCTGGGCGCGCTGGCGCGATGTGCCCGATATCTGCACCGGGGCCTGGGCGGCGATGATCGCGCTGCTTGAAGGGGGCGTGGTGCTGCATCTGCCCGAGGCGTCCTATATTCCGGGCGTGTTTGCCGCGCTCATTCTGGCGCTCTCGCTGGAGGACCGCACACCCGCCCGCCTGCTGCGTTCCGGCCCGCTGCACTGGCTGGGCGAGATCAGCTACTCGACCTATCTTTCCCACTTCCTGCTGTTCATCATGTTCAAGATGCTCTTCGTCGGCCCCGACCTGACGGTCGGGCTGGGCAAGCTCGGCCTGTTTCTGATGATCGTGCTGGCGGCCTCGGCGGCGCTTTACCTGCTGGTGGAAAAGCCGGCGCAGCGCTGGCTGCTGCGCCGGGGCGAAGCGCTTTTAGCGGCCTGAACGGCCCATCACCAGATCCATGGCCGTGGCAAAGGCCCGCGTATTGTCGGGGTGAACCATCAGCAGGTCGCTCTGTTCACGCGGCAGGCTGTGGACGATCTCCAGCGGCTTGTCCTCATAATGCAGCGCGTCGAGCCAGTCATAGCTGTTGAACATGCGGATCGGCACATAGCCTGCGGCCACGAAACGGTCGAACAGCGCGGGCCAGGTGCTGTCCTCGGCCGGGGTCGCCTCCACCGCCAGCGTCGGGCGGCGGGGGAAGCGTTCGAGCTGGTCGAGGAACTGATTGAGCACGGGAACCTCGGCGCCCTCGATGTCGATCTTGATGAAGGAGCAATCAGCGCATTCCTGCGCGCTCAGCACCTGATCGAGCGGCAGGGCCTTCACCTTGGCCCCGCCGGTGCGATGCGCGCCGGGCAGCAGGCTGGTCATGCCGATGTTGCTCTCCGGTCCTTCGTAAATGGTCAGCTCGCCCGCCTGCGCCGCCACCGCGCAGCCGCGCACATCGACATTGGTCGCCCCGTTGCGCGCGCTGTTGACCCGCCCATATTCGGCCAGACGCGGCAGCGCCTCAACCGCGATGACCCGTCCCTCGGGCCCGGCCAACTGGCTGAACATCAAAGTATAATAGCCAATATTCGCGCCAATATCGACAATCGTGGTGCCCGGCTCGATCAGATGTTTCATCAGCGCCGTCATATGCGGCTCCCACAATCCGAAATGCAGGATGCTGGCCTGGATGAGATCGCCCGCTTCGCAATCGAAACTGGCGCCAAAGACGGTGGTGGCGCGGCTGCGCGGAAAGAAGCGGTTATAGACGCGCTTGTAAAAGCGCAGCAGCGTGCGCTCGCCCCAAGGCACGCTGGCAATGGTTTTCAGCACAAGGCCGGGATTGGGCTTTAATTCTTTTGCGGCGATGCTTGTGCCGCCCATTGCCAAGGAAACAGCCACGTCACTCTCCTCCTGTTGGATGGCGACGTGGCTATCATGCGGGTTTTTACTGGTGTAGACTCGTTAACCATCCCGCATTTTTACTGTGCCGAATCGTAACACCGACCGTTTTACTCAGAATCGCGGTGAATCAACGCGATGGATGCGCCGCCATCCATTCCTCGACCACAGGGGCAATCCTTCCGCGCCATTTGCCGCCGTTAAAGATGCCGTAATGGCCCACACTCTCGGCCAGGTAATAACGCTTGTTCGCCTCGGGCAGGTTATGCGCCAGCGTCAGCGCGGCGCGGGTCTGGCCGATGCCCGAAATATCGTCGCGCTCGCCCTCGACCGCCAGCAGCGCGGTGTCGGTGATCGCGCCCAGATCGATCGGCTTGCCACGATGGACAAATTCGCCCTTGGGCAACGAATGCTTCTGGAACACATGCTCGATGGTTTGCAGATAGAAATCCGAGGTCATGTCGCAGACGCTGCGATATTCCTCGTAAAAGCCCTTGGTCGAATCCGCGCTGTCGCCATCGCCTTCGACCAGATGCTTGAACATCTGCCAATGGCTCATCATGTGCGAATGCAGGTTCATGCTGATAAACCCGGCCAGTTGCAGGAAGCCGGGATAGACCTTGCGGCCCGCGCCGGGGTAATGCAGCGGCACAGTGGCGATCACATGATGCTCAAACCAGCTCAGCGGGCGCGTGACGGCCACGTCATTGACGCTGGTGGGCGCCTCGCGCGTGTCCACCGGCCCGCCCATCATGGTCAGTGTCAGCGGGCGGCAGGGATGCTTGGCCGCGCCCATAATCGCGGTGGCCGCATAGGCGGGCACCGAAGGCTGGCACACGGCCAGCATATGCGTGTTCGGGCCGATATGCTCCAGATAGCCGATCAGATAGTCGATGTAATCGTCCAGATCAAAGCGCCCGGCCTCCATCGGCACCATCTTTGCATCGGCCCAGTCGGTGATGTAAACCACGCTGCGCTCCAGCATCCGCGCCACCGTGCCGCGCAGCAGCGTGGCATAGTGCCCGCTCATCGGCGCAACGATCAGCAGCTTGGGCGCATCGGCGGGCAGCCCGTCATGGCTGAAGCGCAGCAGATTGCCGAAGGGGCGGTGCAGCACAATCGCTTCGGTCACGCCATGCGAGGCGCCGTCGACGGTCACGGATTCGATGCCGAAAGTGGGCTTGCCCCGCGGCATGGCGGCATGGGAAAAAACATCCAGAGCCGAGGCCATTACCTGCCCCAAACCGAGCGCGGCCATCGGATTGGCCGGATTCGTCAGTGTCTCAGCCATGACCGATGCCCAGGCGCTGGCGCCCGAAAGCAGGCTGCGTTGCATTTCATAAGCGTTGTATAACATCAACTTATCCCTTGCGCGGCGTTTCTAGGGGAATGTACGCCATCGGATTGTTGTCATACATATCGCGATAATCCTTCAATCTTGCAATCGGGCCGGTGCGAACTGGTCAGTAGTCGGAGCAATATGCGCCCCTCATCTTGCTAACCATTCTTTGCTTGCCCGGTTCCAAACCGCCTAAAAATCCTATAGGGCGCTGCCCCATGTCCGCGAGCCAAGCTGAAACCCCCGTTTCCTCCGCCCCGATGCCATCTGGCGCGCAAGATGGCGCCGCTGGCGAGGCCGCCGTTTCCCCCAAGCCGTCCAAGGATCTTGGCCCGCTGCGCATGGTATGGCGCGCGGCGGTGGCCTATCCGGGGCGGCTGGCGATGGCGGGGGCGGCGCTGATCGTCACCTCGGCGACCACGGCCAGCGTGCCCTGGGGTTTCCGCCAAGTGGTGGACAAGGGCTTTTCGCGCGGGAGCGATCCGGCGACCATCGACCGCTGGTTTGAAACGCTGCTGGGGATGGTGGTGGTGCTGGCCATCGGCACGGCGGTGCGCTTCTTCAACGTCTCTTGGCTGGGTGAACGCGTGGTGGCCGATATCCGGCTGGCCGTTCAGCGCAACCTGCTGCGCCAACCGCCCAGCTTCTTTGAGGAAAACAGCCCCAAGGAAATCTCCAGCCGCATGACCGCCGACACCGCGCTGATCGAGCAGGTGGTGGGTACGACGGTTTCGGTGGCGCTGCGCAATGCGATTACGGCGATTGTCGGCATTGCCATCCTCTTCTTCCTCGCGCCCAAGCTGACGGGGATGCTGGTGATTGCCATTCCGGTGGTGGTGGGGCCGATCGTGTGGTTTGGCCGCCGCCTGCGCCGCGAATCGCGATCCAGCCAGGACCGCATCGCCGACATCGGCGCGATGGTGACCGAGGTGCTGGGTGCGGCGCGCATTGTGCAGGCCTTTAATCAGGAGGTCCGCGAGAGCGACCGTTTTGCCGCCGCCGTCGAGCGCAGTTTCGGTACGGCGCTGCGCCGGATCAAGATCCGCTCGACCATGACCAGCGTGGTGACGCTGCTGGTGCTGGGTTCGCTGGTGCTGCTGATGTGGCGCGGGGCGGCGGGCGTGGCGTCGGGCGAGATTTCGGGAGGGATCATCGCCCAATTCGTGCTGACGGGCGCGCTGGTGGCGGGGGCCTTTGGTTCGTTGACCGAGGTGTATGGCGATCTGGTGCGCGCGGCCGGCGCGGCAAGCCGCCTGTCCGAACTGCTCAATGAGCGGCCCGCGATTGCGCCGCCTGCCAAGCCGATTGTCCTGCCCAGCCCGGCGCGGGGGCAGATCAGCTTTGAGAACGTGACCTTCCGTTATCCCACGCGCCCCGAAGTGGCCGCGCTGGCCAATTTCGACCTCAAGGTCGAGCCGGGCGAGACGGTGGCAATTGTCGGCCCTTCGGGGGCGGGCAAATCGACGATTTTCCAATTGGCCGAACGGTTCTATGATCCGCAGGGCGGGGCGATCAAGCTGGACGGCGTGCCGCTGACGGGCGCCGATCCGGCGGAAATTCGCCAGCGCATGGCCTTGGTGCCGCAGGAGGGCGTGCTGTTTGCCGCCAGCGCGCGCGACAATCTGCGCTATGGCAATTGGGGCGCGTCGGACGAGGCGATCTGGGAAGCGGCCCGCGCCGCCAATGCCGAGGGCTTTTTGCGCGATCTGCCCGAGGGTCTGGACACGTTCCTTGGCGAAAACGGCGCGCGCCTGTCGGGCGGCCAGCGCCAGCGCATGGCGATTGCCCGCGCGATCCTGCGCGATGCGCCGATCCTGCTGCTCGACGAGGCGACATCGGCGCTGGACGCGGAAAGCGAGCGTCTGGTGCAGGATGCGCTCGACCGCCTGATGACGGGGCGCACCACGCTGGTCATCGCCCATCGGCTGGCCACCGTGCGTCAGGCCGACCGGATTGTCGTGATGGAGGGCGGGCGCATCGTCGAGGTGGGCCGTCACGAGGAATTGACGCAGGCGGGCGGACTTTATGCCCGTCTTGCAAGTTTGCAATTTGACGAACGCGCCTTTGCAGGCGAAGCGTGATTTTCCTCTCTCGCCAAAATTAAGGACAATTCATGCCCTTGCTAGTCACCGCCATCCTGCTCGGCATTGTTGAAGGCCTGACGGAATTTCTGCCGGTTTCCTCGACAGGCCACCTGATCCTTGCGGCCAAGCTGTTCGGCTATGACGATGCGCAATGGTCGGTGTTCAACATCGTGATCCAGCTGGGCGCGATTCTGGCCGTGGTCGTGCTCTATTGGCGCACGTTCTGGGCCGTGGGCCTTGGCCTGATTCGCGGCGAAAAGACCGCGATCCAGTTCATCATCAACCTGCTGGTGGCGTTCATCCCGGCCGTGGTGCTGGGGCTGATCTTCAAGAAGAAGATCGACATCCTGCTCGAAAGCCCGATGGTGGTGGCATGGGCGCTGGTGGTGGGCGGCGTGGCGATCATCGCCATCGAACGCTTTGCCAAGGGCGGCGATTATGTCGGCATCGGCCAATTGCCGGTGATCAAGTGCCTTGGTGTCGGGCTGGTGCAATGTCTGGCCATGGTGCCGGGCGTGTCGCGTTCGGGCGCGACGATCATGGGCGCGCTGTGCATGGGCATCAACCGCTCGACGGCGGCCGAATTCAGCTTCTTTCTGGCCATTCCCACGATGCTGGGCGCAACGGTCCTGCAATTGGCCAGCCATCACAAGGAGCTGGCCGCGGGCACGTCGGCTGTGGGCTTTAGCGAGATCGCGGTGGGCTTTGTCGTGTCCTTTGTGGTGGCGCTGGCCGTCATCAAGGGCTTTGTCACCTATATCAGCCGTCGCGGCTTCACGCCTTTTGCCATCTATCGCATCATCGCGGGCGCGGTGGCGATCTATGCTTTGAGCCACGCGGGGTAAAAGCGCCGGTCCGGCCCAAAAATCGCGCGAATCGATGGGCCCTTCGCCCAAAAGACGCATAAGTGTTTGCGCAGGTTTGTAGTATCCTGAAACCGGAAAGGATTCGCGCCATGACCCTGCTTGCCCTTTTGCTGATCGGTGCCATCGTCGGCCTGTTGACCGGAGCCTTGCTGCGCCGGGTGGGGATCATCACCCGGCTGGCCGATACCGGCTTCGGCATCATCGGGGCCTTTGTGGTGGGGGCGATGGGGTCGGGCGCGCTGCTGCAGGGGCTGGACCGCACCTATGCCGCCTTTGCGGCGGTGGGGGCTGCCGGGCTGGTGGTGCTGGTGCATGTCGCCTCGGCGCTGCTCCGTCCGGTTCATGCCAAATATTACAAGCGCCGATAGGCAAGTCGCGCTTGACTCTGCGCCCCGGCTAAAGCATGGGGCCACCCTCTTGCCACGCGGCGCACAAGGTGCAGCTTGGCTCATGTGAATTTTGCCTCGGTTGGCGCGCCGCTGTCTCAGCGATGCAAGGACCGGGTCTGGAACAATTAGGAAAGTGTCATGGCAAAGCCCGCAACCGTCAAGATCCGTCTGGTTTCCAGCGCCAACACCGGCTTCTTCTATGTGACCAAGAAGAACCCGCGCAACACCACGGAAAAGTTCAGCTTCCGCAAGTATGATCCCGTTGCCCGCAAGCACGTGGAATTCAAGGAAGCCAAGATCAAGTAAGATTCAGGAGCGGTTCAAGCCTGCGTCTGTATAAGCGCGGGCATGACAAACGCTCAGAACTTACCGAATCACTTGGCGCCGCGTGTTAAAATGCTGCGCCTGGCCATGGGGCTGCTGGTTGCGGGACCGGCGGCCCTTTCGCTTGCTGTGCCCACCCCCGCTCTGGCCGCACCGGCCGCGAATCCGGCGGCCACGATTGCTCAGGCCGTTACCGCGCTGCGCGGGATCGACACGATGCGTGCCAGTTTCGTTCAGCGCTCGGAAGCCACCGGCCAGCAGGTGACCGGCGTGCTGAGCCTGAAGCGGCCCGGCAAGATCCGGTTCCAGTATCAGCGCGGCTATCCGGTGCTGATCATTTCGGACGGCAAGGCGCTGACCATCATCGACTCCGAGGTCAAGCAGACCCAACGCTGGCCGATCGGCAAGAGTCCGATGGGCGCGCTGCTCAACCCCGCCAAGGACGTGGCGCAATACGGCACGCTGCTGCCCAGCCTCGACCCCCATGTCACCAACATCCGCGTGACCGACCGCATGCATCCCGAATATGGCGTCATGACGCTCAGCTTTGCCCAGAAGGCCGGTGTGCCGGGCGGGATGGAACTGGTTGGCTGGCAAACGGTGGATGCGCAGAATCGGCGCACCACGATTATCCTGTCGGGCCATCAATATGGCGTCGAACTGGGCGATGACCTGTTCCGCTATGTCGATGTCCGCCCGGGCGGCCGCCACTGATACGCTTAAATTTCACACTTGTGACAATCTGCGACAATGCTGGCGATCTCGTTCATAAGAGAGCAAGGCAAAGCGGCCTATACAGGTCTTCGACAAGGCGGACGAGTTGGTGGGTTTTCCCCCCTGTTGCCCACATCTCTAACGAGATCCGCATGTCAGCGTGACGAACGCACACACGAACCCTCGCTCCCCATGCCCCCGGGGAGCGAGGGTTTTCTTTATTCACCCACGCAAAAATCCGGTGCCACTTTGCCCGCTATGCTCTAAAGGCCAGCGCCATGATCTCTATTGCCACCTGGAACATCAACTCGGTGCGGCTGCGTATGCCGCTGGTCGAACGCTATCTGAAGGAGCATGGGCCCGATGTCCTGTGCCTTCAGGAAATCAAGACTGTGGCCGAACTGTTTCCCGCGCAGGCCTTTGCCGATCTGGGCTATACCTATCAGGCGGTGCATGGGCAAAAGGGCTATCACGGCGTGGCGACGGTCAGCCGCATCCCCTTTACCGAGGTGTCGCGCCACGACTGGCAGGCCAATGGCGAAGCGCGCCACGTCGGCGTGCGGTTGAGCGACAGCGGCGTGGTGATTGAAAACGTCTATATCCCGGCGGGCGGCGACGAGCCTGACCGCGAGATCAACCCCAAGTTCGGCCAGAAGCTCGATTTCCTTGAGCGCATGACGCAATGGGCAGGGGCCGTGAAAGATCCCACGATCATCCTTGGCGATTTCAACATCGCGCCGCTGGAAAGCGATGTGTGGAGCCACAAGGCGCTGCTCAAGGTGGTCAGCCATACGCCGATCGAGGTCGAGACGCTGGAGCGTTTCAGGGCCGCGCATGATTTTGTCGATATCGGCCGCCAGTTGATCACCGCGCCCCAGCGTTATTATTCCTGGTGGTCCTATCGGGCCAAGGACTGGCGGGTTAACGACAAGGGCCGCCGCCTCGACCATATCTGGGGCTCGCCCAGCGTGGCGGCGCAGGCCCGCGCCCACCGCGTGTTCGAGGACGCGCGCGACTGGACGCAATGCTCGGACCACGTGCCGCTCATCACCGAGTTTGATCTGTAATGAGCGCGACGCGGCGGGTTGCGCGGGCGCTCGATGCGCTGCGCCATGGTTGGGCGGTGCGGATCGGCCCGTGGGTGCTGCTGCCTGCGGAAACCGGTTTTGGGGCGGGCGTGGCCTCGCGCCGGATGCTGATTTCCGCCGCGCGGGCCACAACGCTCAAACTGGCCAACCAGCGCGATGCGGCAGAGCCGGAAAGCCCGGTGCTGATTCGCGGCGCAGAAGCTTTCGATCTGACGCTGGCCCGGGCGATGGGGGATCCCGCGCTCGATCTGGCCAACCCGCTCAAGGGGCCGTTTCTGGCCGAGCCGATTGCCGATCATGACAGCGCCGTGGCCGCGATGGAACTGGCGCGGCTGGCCGGGGTCCTGCCCGCCTTCCTCGTCGATCCCAGCGGGGTGGAGGAAGCGCAGGAGGTTTCCGCCGCCGATCTGGAGGACTGGAAAGACCCGCGCCACCTGAGCATTGCCAGTCGCGCCCGCCTGCCCGTTTCGGTGTGTGAGAGCGCGCAGATCGTCGCCTTCCGGGCGCTGGATGATTTGCGCGAGCATGTGGCGCTGGTTCTGGGGCGGCAGAGCGCGGACCGGGTGCCTTTGGTGCGGCTGCATTCCGAATGCCTGACGGGCGATGTGCTGGGCAGTCTCAAATGCGATTGCGGGCCGCAGCTTGACGCCGCGCTGGCCGCGATGGCGGATGAGGCCAATGACGGCGGCTGGGGCGTGCTGCTCTATCTGCGTCAGGAAGGGCGGGGCATTGGCCTCGTCAACAAGCTGCGCGCCTATCAGCTTCAGGATCAGGGCTTTGATACGGTGGACGCCAACCAGCGTCTGGGCCTGCCCAATGAGGCGCGCGATTTTCCGGTGGCGGCGCGGATGCTCGACCTGCTTGGCGTGCATGGCATCCGGTTGATGACCAACAACCCCGCCAAGGTGGAAACGCTCAAATCGGTGGGCGTGAACGTGATCGAGCGTGTGGCCCATGCCTTGCCTGCCAATCCGCACAATGCGCGCTATCTGGCGACCAAGCGGGACCGTTCAGGCCATTTTCTTTAAGCAGAAACGTTGGACGCGATGGCGGCATGCGTGACCCCGCATGCCGCCCCGTCGATCAAAGCCCCATCAGGCGCTTGTTCAATTCCCGATCCTCGCCGCCCGAGGCAAAATCGTCAAAGGCGTGTTCGGTGACAGGGATGATGTGCTTGGCAATGAAGGGGGCGCCTTCGGCCGCGCCGACTTCGGGATGCTTGAGCGCGCATTCCCATTCCAGCACAGCCCAGCCGGCATAGTCATATTGCGCCATCTTGCTGAAGATCTGGCCGAAATCGACCTGACCGTCGCCAAGGCTGCGGAAACGGCCCGGACGGTTGACCCAGCTCTGATAGCCGCCATAGACGCCGCTGCGGCCAGAGGGGCGGAATTCGGCGTCCTTGACGTGGAAGCACTTGATGCGTTCGTGGTAGATGTCGATAAACTGGACATAATCCAGACATTGCAGCACGAAATGCGACGGATCATACAGGATGTTGGCGCGCGGGTGATTGTTGACGCGTTCGAGGAACATCTCGAAGGTCACGCCATCGTGCAGATCCTCGCCCGGATGCAGTTCGAAGCCGATATCGACGCCGTTTTCATCGAACACGTCGAGGATCGGCTTCCAGCGGCGGGCCAGTTCGTCAAAGGCATCCTCGACCAGACCGGCGGGACGCTGGGGCCATGGGTACACATAGGGCCATGCCAGCGCGCCGGGGAAGGAGGCATGGGTGGTCAGGCCGAGGCGCTGCGAAGCCTTGGCGGCGAAGTGCATTTGTTCGACCGCCCAAGCCTGACGCGCGGCGGGATTGCCGCGCACATGCTCGGCGGCAAAGCCGTCGAACTGTGCGTCATAGGCCGGGTGAACCGCGACCAACTGGCCCTGCAAATGGGTCGACAGTTCGGTGATTTCCAGCCCCTTGTCAGCCAGCATCCCCTTGATGTCGTCGCAATAGGTCTGGCTTTCCGCCGCCTTGGCCAGATCGAACAGGCGCCCGTCCCAGCTGGGGATCTGGATGCCCTTATAGCCCAGCCCGGCCATGTAATCGGCAATCGCGGGCAGAGAATTGAACGGCGCGGCATCGCCCGCGAATTGCGCGAGGAAAATGCCGGGGCCTTTGATGGTCTTCATAAAATCGGTCCTTTTAAACCGTGAATTTGGTCCAGCCCGCGCCCGCTTTGGACAGCGCAACGGACTGTTCGATCAGCGCCATGCCGCGCAGGCCATCGGCGATGCCGGGGACCAGCGAGCCTTCCTCGCCCCGGATTTGCCGGGCGAAGTCGCGGTAGAGATTGGCGAAGGCTTCGAGATAGCCCTCCGGGTGGCCGCCGGGGGTGCGGCTGGCGCGCAACGCGTCGGCGCCAAGGCCCGGATCGCCCGCCTGCACCAGCTCGCTGCGGCCGTCATCGTGATAGATCCAGAGCATATTCGGATCTTCCTGACGCCAGCGCAGGCCCGCCTTTTCGCCATAGATGCGGATGGTCAGGCCATTGCGCTCGCCCACCGAAATCTGGCTGGCCAGCAGCGCGCCGCGCGCACCGTTCGCAAAGCGCAGCAGGATCTGGCAATCGTCATCGACGCGGCGGTCGGGAACGACCGTACCCAAATCGGCGAGGATTTCCGTGACCTGCAGCCCGGTGATGAATTCGGCCAGATGGAAGGCATGGACGCCAATATCCGCCACGCAGCCGCCAACGCCGGACCGCGCCGGATCGCCGCGCCATTCGGCCTGCTTGCCGGTGTCGGGCTTGGACAGCCAGCCCTGCGGATATTCGACTACGACCTTGCGGATCGCGCCCAGCGCACCGGCCGCGATGCGCGCCCGCGCCTCGCGCACCAGCGGATAGCCCGAATAGGTGTAGGTCAGGGCAAAAGGCTTGCCCGCCTTTTCCACGATCGCGGCCAGTTCATGGGCCTGGGCCAGCGTGGTTGTTGCGGGCTTGTCGCAGATCACCGCGAAGCCAGCCTCGAGCGCGGCCTTGGCGGCGGGCAGGTGCATGTGGTTGGGCGTGGTGATCGCCACAAAGTCAATCGGATCGGCGCGCTGGGCTTCCTGCGCCAGCATGGTGGCGATATCGGCATAGGCCCGCGCCGGATCAATGCGATAGGTCTCGCCCGCCGCGCGCGACTTTTCCGCGCTGGAGCTGAAGGCGCCCGCCACCAGTTCGATCTCGCGGTCCATTTCCGCGGCAATCCGATGCACCGGGCCGATAAACGCCCCCGGCCCACCACCGATCATTCCCATCCGCAAGCGGCGCATTGTCATCTCCCAGGGGACAGGCAGCTCTGGCCTGCCAGTAATCAGAATTGTGGTTCTGATTTATTCATGCTTCGGCAAATCTGTCAAGTCGGGCGACCATCGGGGGGATTGTCCCGCCCGTGGTCGCCCCGCACCTGTTACGCCACGAATTTGGCCAGATAATCGTAGCTGATCTTCATCGAATCGAACCGGTCGCGCGTGAAGGGCGCTTCCTGTTCGACATAAAAATTCTCGACCCCCGATTCCACGCAGGCGGGCAGGATCTTGTGCCAGTTGAGCATACCCTGACCGACTTCGGCCGGGTCCTGGCCCAAGGCATAGTTGATCTTGGTCGAGGCCTTGATGTCCTTCAGGTGGACCATCTTGATCCGCCCCTTGAGGCGAAGGATTTCGGCCGCCGGGTCCAGCCCGCCCGCTGCCGCCCAGCCAAGGTCGAGTTCAAGGAACACCAGCTTGGGGTCCAGTTCGCCCAGCAGCACGTTCCAGCCCGTGGTGCCGCCTTGCGGACGGAATTCCATGTTGTGGTTGTGATAGCCCAGATCAATGCCATAGGGGCGCAGCGCAAGGGCGCGTTCGTTGAGCAGACCGCCCATGCGCTTCCACATGTCCAGCCCGCCCGCATCGACGGCCGCGACCAGAGCCTCACGCACATTGCCGCTGGTGGGCATCTTGAAATCATCAGGCAGCAGCGGCATCGGCAGCACCGCCTTGCGGATGCCCAGCGTGCCCAGCGCATCGGCGATTTCCTGCGGGCTGCTCATCAGCGTGAGCGAGCCGGGGGGCAGGCGCTGGGGCAGGCCCATATGGATCGAGCCGTAGCGCACACCCGCCGCATCGGCATCGGCGCGCAGGTCCTTGGGGCTGCGGCCATAGAGGCCGGGCAGTTCGAAATCGGTATAGCCGATCGCGGCGAGGCGCTTGAGCGTGCCGCCCAGATCCTTTTGCGCCGCCTCGCCCAGCGCATAGAGCTGGACGCCCAGCGGCTTGTTGATGCGCTTGAACAGGGGCTTGCGGCCCGTTGCGGTTTTGGGCGCGGCAAAGGCCGGGGCGGCGGCGGCAAGGCCGGTTGCGCCAAGCGCGGCCATCATGGCGCGGCGGTTGAGTTGGATGGTCATCAGGCGTCCTCCAAAGCCCCGGCCGGTGCGGCCGTCGGCGGGTGAAAAGCAAAGGCCAGCACCAGCGCGCCCAGCGTGGCAAGGCCGGCAGGCACAAGGAACAGCGTGCGATAGTCGACCACGCCGTCCACCCCGGTCAGCCGTGCGACAAGGTTGGGGAAGAAGGAACTGGCCACCATATTGCCGATGCCAAGGATCAGCAGGTTGAACAGGCCCTGCGCGCTCGAACGCACGTCCTTGGGGAAGGCTTCGTCCACGAAGATGTACACCGTGGCGAAGAAGAAGGCGTAGCAGATGCCGTGCAGCAATTGCACCGCGACAATCGCGGCCACGCTGTCCGACAGGAACGAGAAGGCGAGGAAGCGCGCCGCATGGCCCAGAATGCCCACGATCATCGTCTTGCGCCAGCCCAGACGGCCCAGCACCGTGCCCAGCACCAGCATGGTCAGCACTTCGGCGATCTGGCCCAGCGAGAGGACGACCATCGAGAGGTTGCCCGCAATGCCCACGCGGTTGGTGAGGAAGGCGTCGGCCATCACGAAATAGCCGTTATGCACGACCGAATCGATGAAGGTGACGAAGAACAGCACCGCCACGAAGGGCTTTTTCAGCAGGCCCAGCGCTCGCCGCCATGCCAGCGCGTCGACATCATCGCCGCCCTTCTTGGGAGGCGTATGGGGCAGGGTCAGCGAGAAGGCCGCCAGCACCAGCGAGATGACGCCCGACACGATGAAGATCGAGCGGACTTCCTCCGGCCCCGAATGCGCGCCCAGAATGAACACGAAGGGCCACGAAGCCATGACCCAGCCCACGGTGCCGCCTGCGCGGACGGTGCCGAAATCCTTGCCTTCCTTGAGATTGGCAAAGGCGATAGTGTTGGTGACCGACAGGGTGGGCACATAAACGAGGCTGTAGGCCAGATAGAAAGCGAAGAAGGGCATGAAGGCGGTCGAATAGGCCGCGCCCAGCATGCACAGGCCGCCGATCAGATGGCTGGCCGCCAAAAAGCGTTCCGCCGAAAAGTTGCGGTCGGCAAACTGATTCGAAAAGAAGATGCCCACGACTGAGGCAATGCCCCAGCATGAGCCGACAAGTGCCTGTTGTCCTGCGGAAAAGCCGAGCATGCCCATGTAAGGGAACAGTTTCGGCGCCCAAGCCCCCCAGATGGCCAATTGCAGCGCCATCATGATGAAAAGGCTTATTTTTCGGGTCTGCGTTGAAGTGGTTGTTGACAAGGCCTCGTCCTCTGTCCCATATTTTTGTAAACGTTGCCAGAACGCGATGGCATCGGTCAAGAATCAAATTTCGGGAAGAGGAGAAGTTGGGCATGATCGAACTCGATCGCCGTCACATGCTGGAAGGTCTTGCGGCACTTATCGGACTGTCCGCGCTGCCGGCTGACGCGCTGGCTGTTGCGGCCAAAAAACCATCGCTCCTTGACGCGCCCACCACCGCGCTGCTGGCCGCGGTCTGCGATACGCTGATTCCGCGCACCGACACGCCCGGCGCGGTTCAGGCCAAGGTGCCCGCCACGGTGGACGGGCTGCTGCGTGACTGGGCCAATCCGGCGCATCGCGCGGCCCATATCGCCGCCTTGAAGGCCATCGACACCGCCGCCCGCGCCAAGACCGGCAAGCCCTTTGCGCTGCTGACCCCGGCGGCGCGCAAGACGTTCCTGACCGGCTATGATCTGGAGAACTTCTCCAATCCCGATTACTACAAGCTCAAGGACCTGCTGGTGACCGCCTATTACATGAGCGAACCGGGGGCCACGGTCGAACTGCGCTATGAACATGTGCCCGGCGCATGGGAGCCTTCGATCCCGCTGACCAAGGAAACGCGCGCCTGGGCTGGCCATAACGTCGGCTGATAAGCATTCTGGGAGAGTAAAATGTTTGACGCCATTGTTATCGGCTCTGGGATGAGCGGCGGGATGGCCGCCAAGGAATTGTGCGAACTGGGCCTCAAGACGCTCGTGCTGGAGCGCGGCCGCAAGATTGAGCATGGCGCATCCTATAATGACTGGATGCAGCCCTGGGATCTGCCCACCGGCGGCGGCGTGCCCGAGGAAGTGCTGGAAAAGGACTATCCGATCCAGCGCCAGTGCTAT
Organism: Novosphingobium sp. KACC 22771; assembly: GCF_028736195.1. Classification (GTDB taxonomy): domain Bacteria; phylum Pseudomonadota; class Alphaproteobacteria; order Sphingomonadales; family Sphingomonadaceae; genus Novosphingobium. The sequence continues at coordinate 510,652 of NZ_CP117881.1, forward strand.
GCGGTCAACACCGCCACCCAGCAATATTGGGTGAAGGACAGCCAGCACCCCTATGAAACCCCGGAAAACAAGCCTTTCAGCTGGATTCGCGGCTATCATCTGGGCGGCCGCTCGATCATGTGGGGGCGCCAGACCTATCGCCTTTCCGAAATGGACCTCAGCTCGAACGCGCGGGATGGGCATGGCGTGGACTGGCCGATCCGTTATGCCGATCTGGCGCCGTGGTATGACAAGGTGGAAACCTTCATCGGCGTGTCGGGCGAAAACGATGGTCTGGCCCAATTGCCCGACGGCAAATTCCTGCCCGTGATGCCGATGACCGATGGCGAAAAGCTGTTCAAGGCGGCGGTCGAGAAGAATTTTGGCGGCCGCAAGGTGATCATGGGCCGCTGCGCCCACCTGACCCAGCCTCAGCCGCACCATATCGAACTGGGCCGCAATCCGTGCCAGTACCGCTCGCTGTGCGAACGCGGCTGCTCGTTCGGCGCCTATCATTCCAGCCTGTCCTCCTCGCTGCCTGCGGCGGAGCGCACCGGCAACATGACGCTGGTGACCGACGCCATCGTGCATTCGATCATCACCGATCCGAAAACCGGCAAGGCGACCGGCGTGCGCGTGATCGACCAGAACACCAAGAAGGCTACGACCTATGAGGCCAAGGTGGTGTTCCTGTGCGCCTCGACCATCGGCAGCGCGCAGGTGCTGCTGCAATCGGCCAATGAGGCCAATCCGCGCGGCCTTGCCAACAGTTCGGACCAGGTGGGCCGCAATCTGATGGACCACGTTTACGGCCCCAGCGTGATGGCGATCATGGATGGCCCGGAAACCTTCCACCGGGGCCGCCGCCCCAACGGCATCTATATCCCCCGCTATCGCAATCTTGATGGTCAGAACGAGAGCTATCTGCGCGGCTATGGTTTCCAGGGCCGGGTGATGCGTCAGGGCTGGCACGGCGTGGCCATGGGTGCGCCGGGCGTGGGCGCCGAGTTGAAGGAGCGCATCCGCCATCCGGGGGCCTGGATGGTCGGGCTGGCGGGCTTTGGCGAAATGCTGCCCAATCCGGAAAACCGCGTGACGCTGAACGCGACGAAGAAGGACGAATGGGGCCTGCCGGTGCTCAACATCCATTGCGAGCATGGCGAGAATGACAAGGAACTGGGCCGCCGCATGCTGGAGGACGCCAAGGCCATGGTGACGGCCGCCGGCGGACGCATCATTCGCGAAAGCGGCAAGCTGCACCCGCCGGGCCTGGGCATTCACGAAATGGGCACCGCGCGCATGGGCGCCGATCCCAAGACCAGCGTGCTCAACAAGCATAATCAGGCCCATGACGTGCCCAACCTGTTTGTCACCGACGGCGCGGCCATGACGTCGAGCGGTTGCCAGAACCCGTCGCTGACCTATATGGCGATGTCGGCGCGGGCGGCCAATTATGCTTCGGAACTTCTGAAGGCAGGCACGATCTGATAGAGGGGTTACAGCAAAGCGTGGTCACCATTCGCGATATTGCCAAGCGTGCAGGCGTCTCGGTGGCCACGGTTTCGCGAACCCTGCGTGAACCGGAGGCGGTGCGTCCGGCCAAGCGCGATGCGGTCAATCAGGCGATTGCCGAAATGAAATATGTGCCCAACGCGATTGCCCAGCAATTGCGGCGGCCACGCCATGAGGCGATCATCGTGATCGTCCCCGAAATCGCCAACCCGTTCTTTTCCGAAATCGTGCAAAGCATCGAAAATGTCGCGCATGAGCTGGGCTATCGGGTGTTGATCGGCGAGACGCAGGCCAAGCAGGAACGGCTGGATTATTATGCCGAAATGGTCACCTCGCGGGTGGCGGACGGGCTGATTCTGCTCGGCTCGCTGCTGCCCTCGGTGGTGCGCGCCACGGTCAAGGCGGGCAAGCCTTTGCCCATGCCTTTGGTGCTGGCGTGTGAAAGCTATGCGGGATTGAATTGCCCGCATGTGGTGATCGACAATGTCGCGGCGGCCAAGCTGGCGGTGCAGCATCTGATCGAGGTGGGGCGCAAGCGCATCGCCACGATAACCGGGCCGATGGCCAATTCGCTCTGTGCGGACCGTTTGCGGGGCTATCACTCGGCGATGGTCGAGGCCGGATTGACTCCCGAGCCGGGGTGGATTGTCGAGGGCGATTTCACCATCGAATCGGGCCACAAGGCCATGCTTCGCCTGCTTGAAGCGGGCTCTCGGCCCGATGCGGTGTTTTGCGCCAATGATGAAATGGCGATCGGCGCGCTGCAGGTGATCCATGAAAAAGGGCTGAATATTCCGGGCGATATTGCAATCGTGGGCTTTGATGATCTGCGCTTTGGCGCCTATGCATCACCCCCGTTGACGACGATTCGCCAGCCCACCAATGAATTGGGCGAAACGGCGATGCGGATGATCCACGCCATGCTGCATGGCAAGCCCCTTACACAGCAAAGTGTTGTATTGGCGCATCAGTTGATCGTCAGGCGTTCTTCCGGGGCGCAGGACTGACTTGCATCGAATAACTGAAGTGGTTAGAGGGGCGACAGAGTTAGCGCGGAGCCAATGGATTGGCCCGGCATCAATGGAGAGAATGAGGAGGGGTTTGCGGCGTTCGTGCCGCATTTATTTCCCACATCACTGAAAACGATACCAAGCCCGGCTCCTTTCGCGACGGATGAGAGTAAGGGCGCTGGCTGCAGCAAATTGCCGCCAAATTGATAACGTTTTCAGCCAACGGCTGCTGTTGCTGTCGCGCTCTTGGCGGCGGCGGGGGCGGCACAATGAATTGCTCAAACAGGAGAGGGACAGGCAATATGAAGTTCACTCACATTCTTGGGGCCTCCGTGCTCGCGCTGGCGATCGCCGGCCCCGCCATGGCGCAGGAAACCAAGGTTACCCCCGACGGCGATATCGTCGTGACCGCCACGCGTTTCGAAACGCTGGCTTCCAAGACCCCGATCGCGCTGACCGCCGTTTCGGGCGATGCGCTGCGCACCGCGGGCATCACCAACCCGACCAATCTGGGCGACCAGGTCCCCAGCGTGATGATCAACCGCAACAACGGTCTGCAGATCACCATCCGCGGCGTGACCAGCGCCGACGGCACCGAAAAGGGCGATCCCTCGGCCGCCTTCATGATGGACGGCATCTACATCGCCCGTCAGCAGGCCCAGGAAACCAGCTTTTACGACATCAGCCGCGTCGAAGTGCTGCGCGGGCCGCAGGGCACGCTCTATGGCCGCAACACCACGGCCGGTGCGGTCAACCTGATCACCAACCGCCCCACCTTCGACAAGTTGAAGGGCGACGTGAACATTGCCTATGGCAATTACAACAACACGCAGGCCGGCGGCGCGATCAACGTGCCCGTGACCGACAATCTGGCGATCCGCGCGGCGGTCAACTATGACCACCGTGACAGCTTCCTCAAGGCCGGCGCCAACCTGTCGGGCCTGAACCTGTCGCCGTTCAAGGACGTGTTCTCGGGCCGCCTGCAGGCGCTGCTCAAGTTTGACCATGGTGAACTGCTGGTTCGCGGCGATTACAACCAGATGAAGGGCATCAGCTCGAACGCGCTGCCCACCAGCAACTTCTATTCGAACTATGCCACCAGCACCGTGATGCCGACCTACATCGCCAAGGGTGTGTCGAATTCGCAGCTGCTCACGCTGAACGCGCCGAGCGCCGATGGCCTGCCGATGGCCTATCTGGCCAACAATCTGAAGCGCGACAACGCCACCTACGGCCTTGACGTGGACTTCAAGTATGACTTTGGCGCGGTGACGCTGAACTATCTGGGTTCGTACCGCGAATTCAAGCGTCACGAAGGCAACTACAGCTATTACGGCACGGGCAACCCCAACACGGCCGGTCTGGCCCCCAACAAGTTCGATGGCTGGTACTGGCAGAACAGCCAGGAACTGCGCCTGTCGACCAATGGCACGGGGCCCTTCCGCGCTCAGGCCGGTGTGTATTACTTCAAGGAACGCGCCGACATTCAGCTTGCGATCTATGATCGCATGATCAACGGCTCGCGCCTCCAGCCCGGCCAGATCGTCTATACCGGGACCACGCCGAACGGCTATGTCTATGGCTTCCCGCAGCACTATGTGATGTCCTCGTCGGTGGCCGGTTTCGGTCAGGTGACCTATTCGCCCACCGAAAAGCTGCACATCACGGCCGGTGCGCGTTATACCAAGGATGAAAAGGCCCGTACCGGCGCCACCATCAACTGCGCCTATACCATCGCCTGCACCACGCCGGGCGACATCCAGACCCCCAACGTTGCCAAGCGTTCGTATGAAAAGGCCACCTGGAAGGTCGGCGTTGATTACAACCTGAACGCGGCCACCATGCTGTTCGGCACGATCTCGACCGGCTACAAGGCCGGTGGCTTCAACGACGGTTGCGAAGCCGGCACCGCGGCTGGCTGCACCCTGCCCGCCAGCACGCTGTACTATCAGCCCGAAACGCTGACCGCCTATGAAATCGGCGCCAAGGCTCGTCTGTTCGACAACAAGCTGCGTCTGAACTTCTCGGCCTTCCACTACAACTACAACAACCTGCAGCTGACCCAGGTCGGTCCGTTCTGTCAGGGTGGCCAGCAGTGCACCCAGACCACCAACGCCGCTTCGGCCAAGGTGGACGGTATCGAAGCCGAAGGCACCTATGCCATTGTCAAGAACGGCAAGCTCGACGTTCAGCTCTCGCTGCTCGATGCGCGCTATGGCACGTTCTTCCCCAATGCCGCGGCCTATCCGACGCTGAACCTGGCCAACACCCGTCTGGACCGTTCGCCCACCACCACGCTGACGGTGGGTTATACCCATACCTTCCCGATGGCCAATGGCGGCGAAATCATTGCCGGTGTCCGTTCGAAGTATTCGAGCAGCTACAACATGCTCGCGCTTTCGATCAACAGCCGCTTCGTTCAGCCGTCCTATACCCAGACCGAAGTCAACGTGACCTATAACTCGCCGGACAAGACCTACTACGTGCAGGCCTACGGCAAGAATCTGGAAAACAACCTGCTGGTTACCGCCGCTGGCGCGGGCATCAACGGTACGCTCCAAGTTTCCGATCCGCTGATGTACGGCGTTCGCGCCGGCTTCAAGTTCTGATAATCAACGAACCCTGACCTGTGGCCGGGCTGCCCTTTGGGCGGTTCGGCCACCTTTATGTCTGAAGCTTGTGAAATGGCTTTTTCCGGGAGAGAATGTCTGATGCTGCGCAAAACCGTCCTGATGTCGTCTCTCCTTGCGTTGGGCCTTTCCTTGCCGATCGGGGCCGTGGCCGCCAATTCGGCCGCGCCCAAGAATGTCGCGCCCAAACAGCCTGCGCCCAAACAGCCCGCTGTAGAAAGCCGCAGCAAGGCGATCATCACGATCAAGGGTCTGCGCTTTCGCGACCTTGATGGCGATGGCAAGCTGACCCCCTATGAGGACTGGCGCCTTTCGCCTGCCCTGCGCGCCGCCGATCTGCTGGCCCGCATGAGCATTGAGGAAAAGGCGGGCCAGATGCTGCACGGCACGTTGCCGGGTCTTGCCGGGGCCAATGGCACAGGCGCGATCGGGCGTTCCGATCAGGGCTATGACCTTGCCGCTGCCGCGCCGATGCTGCGCGACAAGCATATTTCCAGTTTCATCACCCGCCTGCCGCTGGCCCCGGCCGCGATGGCGGAGCAATCGAACGCCGTGCAGGCGCTGGCCGAGAGCACCCGCCTTGGCATTCCCGCCACGATCAGCGCCGATCCGCGCAACCATTTCCACCATGTGCTGGGCGCGGGCGAGAGCGCGACCGGCGTGACGCAATGGCCCGAACTGCTGGGCCTTGGCGCGCTGGGCGATGCCGCGCGCGTGAAGCGTTTTGCCGAAATTGCCCGCATGGAATACCGCGCGGTTGGTATCCAAGAGGCGCTGAGCCCGCAGGTCGATCTGGCCAGCGAGCCGCGCTGGGCCCGCATCACCGGCACGTTCGGCGCCGATCCGCAATTGTCCAGCGTGCTGGGCGGGGCCTATGTGCAGGGATTTCAGGGCGCGCCGGGTGGCCTTGCCCGCAATGGCGTGATGACCGTGGTCAAGCACTGGGTCGGCTATGGCGCCTTGCCCGAAGGGTTTGACAGCCACAATTATTATGGCCGCATCGCCAAGCTGACCACGGCGCAGCTCGACATGCATATCGCCGCCTTCAAGGGCGCGCTGGCGGCGGGCTCGGCGGGCATTATGCCGACCTATCCGATCATTTCCGGACCCAAGCCGCTGGGCAAGGATCTGGAGCCCTATGGCGCCGGTTACAGCAAGGTTTTGCTGACCGATCTGCTGCGCGGCAAGCTGGGCTATAAGGGCATCATCCTGTCCGACTGGGCGATCACGGTGGATTGCAACGAGCGTTGCAGCAACCCCACCAAGGACAACCCCCAGCGTCCGCAGGACATTTCCACCGACTGGGGCGTCAATGACCTGACCGTTGAACAGCGCTATGCGCTGGGCATCAAGGCGGGCATCGACCAGTTTGGCGGCACGCAGGACGTTGCCCCGTTGCTGGCCGCGATCAAGGATGGGCTGATCACACCGGCGCGCATTGATGAATCGGTGCGCCGCATTCTGGTGGCCAAGTTCGAGCAGGGCTTGTTTGACAATCCCTATGTCGATCCCGCCGCCGCCGCGCGCATGATCGCCAATCCGGCCAACCACGCCCTTGCCGAGCAGACCCAGCGCGAGGCGCAGGTGCTGCTGACCAACAAGGGCCTGCTGCCGATCGCGGCGAAAGGCAAGAAGGTCTGGCTGTTCGGCGTCGAGCCCAAGGCCGCGCAGGCCGCAGGCCTCATCGTGGTGTCCGATCCGGCGCAGGCCGATTTCGCCGTGGTGCGCGCCGAAAGCCCGTCCGAAATGCTCCACCCCAACCATTTCTTCGGCAGCCGCCAGAAGGAAGGCCGCCTGGATTTCCGCGACGGCGATGCCGCCTATGACGCGCTGAAGGCGGCCAAGGCGGCGGGCAAGCCGGTGGTCTTTGCGATCTTCCTCGACCGCCCCGCGATCCTGACCAATGTGGTGGACAAGGCCGATGCGGTGCTGGCCAATTTCGGCGCCAGCGACGAGGCCGTGCTCGACATCGTGCTGGGCCGCGCCAAGGCCAAGGCCAAGCTGCCTTTCGAACTGCCCTCCAGCATGGCGGCGGTGGAAAAGCAGGACCCGGCCGTGCCCAATGACAGCGAGAAGCCGCTGTTCAAAATGGGCGCGGGCCTGTGATCCAAAAGGGCCTTTGAACGGTGGCGGCGGCTGACCTCTGGCTGCTGGGCATCAGCATCGGCGGGATCGCTCTGGCGATCCTGCTGATCGCGCGGCTGGGGCTGCATCCATTTATCGGCCTGCTGTCAGGCGCGTTTGCCATTGGCCTTGCCGCGCAACTGCCGCCGGAAAAGCTGGCGCAAACCATCGAAAAGGGCTTTGGCGACATCCTGCGCGGCACCGGCATGGTGGTGGCGCTGGGGCTGGGCCTTGGCGCGATGTTGCAAATTTCGGGCGGGGCGAAGGCGCTGGCCAAATCGGTGCTGGACCGCACCGGTGATCGCTATGCCAGCCTTGGCGGGATGGCGGCGGCGCTGCTGATCGGGATGCCGCTGTTTTTTGAAACCGGCACGGTGCTGCTCCTGCCGATCATCGCGGCGGGCATGGCCGGGCGCGGCCAGAGCGCGACCCTGCGGCTCAAGGTGATGCTTTCGACGCTGGCGGGACTGTCGGTGCTGCATGCGCTGATGCCGCCGCATCCGGGGCCGTTGATCGCGGTGCGCGAACTGGGCGCGGACCCGGCGCGCACGATGCTGCTGGGCCTGATCGCGGCGGTGCCCACGGCGCTGATCGCGGGGCCTCTATTGGCGCGGATCACCACGCGTGGGGTCATCACCGAAAACCTGCCGCTGATCGAGCCGGAGGAAGGGCTGGCAACACCGGCATGGCGGGCGCTGATTGTGCTGCTGCTGCCGGTGGGGCTGATCGCGGCGGGGGCGCTGATGCGGATGGGCGGGGGCGAGGTTTCGCCCGCCGTCGCGCTGGTCTCCGATCCGGTGGTGGCGCTGCTGATCGCCAATGGGGCGGGGCTGATCCTGCTGCTGGGCCCCCGGATGGCGGATCGCACCCTTCAGGACATGATCTGGCGCGAGGCCATGCTGCCTGCGGGAGGCATCCTGCTCGGCATCGGTGCGGGCGGGGCGCTCAAACAAGTGCTGGTCGATATCGGCCTGCCCGCGATGTTTGCCCGGATGGCGCAGGCCAATTTCGTGGGGCCGGTGGTGATGGCATGGCTGGTGGCCGCCGCGATCCGCGTGGCCACGGGTTCGGCCACGGTGGCGACGATCACCGCCTCGGCCATCATGGCGGGCGTGGTGGGCGGGCATGCCATCGACCCCAGCCTTATCGTCATGGCCATCGGCGCGGGATCGGTGTTCTTCTCCCACGTCAATGATCCGGGCTTCTGGCTGGTCAAAGCCTATCTGGGCACCAGCACGCGCGACACGTTTCGTACATGGTCAATGCTGGAAAGCGCGATCTCGGTGGTGGGGCTGGGCTGTGTGCTGCTGCTGGCGCAGGTGGTTTAAGGACCAGATCGTTTAAGGGCGCGCGAAACGCACCACGCCCGGATCGATCTGATTCGCCCCGATCACAATCCGCCCGCCCGACCAGTCGCGCACGAACGCTGGCCCTCGCGGCGCGCCCGGCGCCATTTTCACCGTATTGCCCTCGATCACCAGCCCATCGGTGGGGTGATCGCGGCTCTCGGCGGAGAGGGCGATGATCGTGCCGGGGTTCTCCTTGCGCGGCCCCTGCACCATCCAGTTGCCCGAAATCCGCCCGGTACTGCCTGCGGGCAGGTCGATCAGATAGTTCGAATTGCGCCCGCCGGTGTCGTCGATCACATTGTCGCGAATATCGACCACGCGGGCGCGCGCCTTGATGTAATGGCCGCCATCGCCCATTTCAAAGCGCGAATTGGTGATGGTCACGCGGTCGTAGAAATTCAGATAGACCGAATGCGCGCAGGACAGCCCCCGATCACAGCGGCCCAGATGGGTGAAGGTCGAATGGTCGATGGCAATCGTGCCGCGCGGGTCATTGTTGGCCAGAATGCCCTCGTCGCTGTCCTTGAACCAGCTTTGCGTGACCGAAAGATTGCCATGTTCAAGCCGGATGCCCGAGCCATTGCCGTCCTGATGGCGCATATTGGCAAAGATCAGCCCTTCCACCCGCGAGGAACGCCCGCGCAGAACCAGCGCCGCCTTGTCCTCGCACAGGCGTCCGTCAAAGATCGTCTTGCCCGGCACGGCGGCGACGAATTTGACATCGCCCGCGATCTGCGCCGCGCAATCGCGCCAGCGGCCCGCGTCGATGCGGATCGTGCCGGTCTTGTCGCCAATCGCGAAAAGCGCGTCCTGCAGCCGGTTGAACTTCTGCCCCGTCTCGACCACCGTATAGGGGCTGGTCTGCTGATAGGCAGCCTGGGCATGGGCGAGGGCGGGCGCGGCCAGCGCGGCGAGCAGGAGGAGGGGGCGCTTCATGGCCTCCGGCTTTAACGGCTGGGCGTTAAAATCCGCCCAACGGCGCGCATCATCCGCACAGGCCAGCGTGCGCAGCGGTCGCAATTCCCGCAAATGCGCGGCGGATCACCCCCGAAATGACGCAGAAGCACGGCGCGGCGGCATCCCCATGTGCGGATCAATCGCTCCATCGCGCGCCAGCGCGCCTCTTGCCCGCGTTCATTGCCGCTGGCGATGGCGCGTTGCAATCCGCCTTTCAGATCCTTGTCCCGCCACAGCAAGAGCGCCAGCGCCGGGCGCCCATCGCGCCCCGCCCGGCCCGTCTCCTGATAATAGGCCTCCACCGACAGAGGCGGCGAGAGATGGACGATGAAGCGCACGTCCGGTTTGTCCACCCCCATGCCAAAGGCGATAGTGGCCACCATCACCGCGCTGGTACTGTCGAAAAAGCGTTGCTGATGGGCGCGGCGTTGTTCAGGCCGCATCCCGGCGTGATAGGGCAATACGCGCCGCCCGGTGCCGGACAGGGCATCGGCGGTCTTTTCCACCTCGGCGCGGGTGCGGGCATAGATGATGCCGGGGCCGGGGTTGTCGGCCAGAACCTTGCGCAATTGGGCCAGCGTGTCGCAGCGCTGGATCGCGGCATAGTGGATGTTGGGCCGGTCATAGCCGCCGATGATCCTGCCCTCGGGGGGAATGGCGAAATGCTCGGTAATGTCGACGGCGGTATGCGCGTCCGCCGTCGCGGTCAGGCACAGGCGCGGGGCGGGATGGGCATCCAGCAAAGGCAGCAGGGCGCGGTAATCGGGGCGGAAATCATGGCCCCATTCCGACACGCAATGCGCCTCGTCCACGGCGAACAGGGCGATGGGGATGTCGGCCAGCAGGGCTGCGAAATCATCGCGCGCGGCCCTTTCGGGCGCGATATAGAGCAGGTCGAGCGCGCCGCGTTTCAGCAGGTCGATGGTGCGCCCCTGATCTTCGTCGGCGCTGGTCAGCGTGGCGGCGCGCAATCCGTGGGCCTTGGCTGCGCGCATCTGGTCCTGCATCAGCGCGATCAGCGGGCTGATGATGACGCCCGTGCCCGGCATCAGCAGCGCGGGCAATTGATAGGTCAGCGACTTGCCGCCACCCGTCGGCATCACCGCCAGCGTATGCCCGCCGCCCATGATGCGCTCGATAATCGCGCGCTGGGTGGGGCGGAAATCCTCGTGGCCGAAATGCTCGCGCAGCGCGGCGGTTAATTCATCCATGATCACGGATGGCGCGCAGGAAGGCATCGCCATAGGCTTCCAGCTTGCGCGCACCCACGCCCGAGATCTGCGCCATTTCGTGCATCGAACCGGGGCGCTCGGCGGCCATCTGGCGCAGCGTGGCGTCGTTGAAGATCACATAAGGCGGCACCTTGCCCTCGGCCGCCAGATCGCGGCGCAGGGCGCGCAGGGCCTCGAACAGGGGATCGCCGCTGGGGTTGGGGGTGCGGTCCTTGCGGCCGGCGCTGCGCGTGCGCGCCGGGGGCTGGGCCATGACCATGGGCATTTCACCCTTCAATATCGCGCGCGCATCGCCCGCCAGTTGCAGGCCCCCATGCTCGGTTGCCTCCAGACATCCGCGCGCCTGCAAAGCGCGGGCCAGCGGGCGCAGCAGCGCGGCCTCCTCGCCCGAGACGATGCCGTGGACCGAGAGCGTATCATGGCCGCGCTTGGCGATCAGTTCATCCGCCGCCCCGGTCAGCACATTGGAGACATACCCCAGCCCAAACCTCTGCCCGGTGCGATAGATGGCCGAGAGCAGCTTGCGCGCCAGCTCCGTCACCTCGATCACCTTGGGCGGGTTGAGGCAATTGTCGCAATTGCCGCATTGGGCGGGCGCGTCCTCGCCGAAATGGCGGCGCAGCAGGGCGCGGCGACAGCCCGCCGTTTCCACCAGCGCGGCCATGCTGTCCAGCCGGGTCCGTTCGCCCGACTGGCGCTCGGGTTCGACCTCGGAGATGCGCTGGCGGGCGCGGACGAAATCCTCGGCGCCCCACAGCATCAGCGCCACCGCAGGATCGCCATCGCGTCCTGCGCGGCCGGTTTCCTGATAATAGGCCTCGATGCTCTTGGGCAGGCCCGCATGGGCGACAAAGCGCACATCGGGCTTGTCGATGCCCATGCCAAAGGCGATGGTGGCGACCATCACCATGTCTTCGGAGGCGACAAAGGCGGCCTGATTGGCGGCGCGCATTTCGGGCGGCAGGCCCGCGTGATAGGGCAGCACGCGCCGCCCGGTCGCGCCCAGTTGCTCGGCCAGTTTTTCCACGCCCGCGCGCGTTCCGGCATAGACGATTCCGGGGCCGGGCACCTCGGCCATCAGCACCTTGACCTGAGTCAGTGGATTGTCGCGCGGGGCGATGCGATATTGGATATTGGGCCGGTCAAATCCGGAAACGATCAGCCCGTCCGCCGGAACGCCCAATTGTTCGAGAATGTCGCCCCGCGTATGCGCGTCCGCCGTGGCCGTCAGCGCCAATCGCGGCACATCGGGAAAGGCATCCATCAACGGGCGCAGCAGCCGGTAATCGGGGCGGAAATCATGGCCCCATTGCGAAACGCAATGCGCCTCGTCGATGGCGAAGAGGCCGATGTGCGATTGTTCGAGCAATTCCCGGAAATGCGGCTGGCTGGCGCGTTCGGGCGCGACATAGAGCAGATCGAGCGCCCCATCACGCAGCGCCGCCATCGTCGCGCCGCGATCCATGTCGGCGCTGGTCAGGCTGGCCGCGCGGATGCCATTGGCGCTTGCCGACCGCAACTGGTCGTGCATCAGCGCGATCAGCGGCGAAATCACCACGCAGACCCCCGGCAGCATCACCGCCGGCAATTGATAGGTCAGCGATTTGCCCGCGCCCGTCGGCATCACCGCCAGCGTCGAACGCCCCGCCAATATGCGGCCCACCACATCCTCCTGCACCCCGCGAAAGGCGGAGAAGCCGAAAATGCGATGCAGCGTGTCGAGCGGATTGAGCGTTGCGGTGTTCACGCCCCCGCTATGGCAGAGCGCGGCGGGAAGCGGAAGCGCGCGCAACCACTTCCTCCTCGCGGGCGGTAAAAGCGCTGCTGCCCTTGGGAGCGTCATCGGCCACGGCGGTGGTGAAAAAGGCCAGCCCCCGCCCGCGCGCCGGATCGACCCAGAGGCCCGATTTCAACCCATAGGCATCGCCCGCATGGCCGATCCGCCGGGCCCCATCGCCGAACAGGTCATCGCGGCATCCCCTGCCGCCCTCTGCCAATGTCTGCACCGCCAGCCCATAGGCGCAGAAGAAACCATCGCCCTCGCCATTTTCGCCCAGGCCGTTGGTGCCGTCAAAGCGCCAGTGCGGGCGGGTCATTTCGGCAAAAGCCTCGGCGCTGATAAAACCCTTGCCGCCCCGCGCCAGCATCTGCCCGATCCGCGCCAGATCCATCATGCTGATCCGCAACCCGCCCTGCGGCGAGAACAGCGCGCCATTCTCGCCGGGGCGATAGGCGGCCAGATCGCAGGCATGGCCCGGCATGACCTCGACCGGGCATGCGGGCAAGGCGCCATGCAGGTCATCCTTGGCCACATCGCCATCGGCGCGGTAAAGCACCACCGCGCGCTCGGCCTCCTGCGCCGAACAGGGCGACCAGTTATAGCAGGCCGACAGGCCCAGCGGGGCCAATACCAGATGATGCATCAACTGGTCGAACCGCTCGCCCGTCGCCTTTTCCATCACGCTGGCCACGACCGGAAAGTTGAGATTGGTGTAATGGAACCAGTCGCTGCCGGGCGCATGGTTGCGATCCCAAGCGCGCGGGTCGGCCAGACGTTGGCGCAGGCTTTCGCCCAGCGGGATGATATAGCCGGCATCATCGCTCAGGCTGGAGCGGTGCGAGAGCAGCAGGCGCAGCGTGATCACCGCATCGGGGAAGGCCGGATTGCGCAAGCGCCAGCCCAGATAATCCGACACATCGCGGTCAAGATCGAGCGTGCCGTAATCGAACAGCCGCATCACCCCCAGCGCGGCCACCAGTTTGGAAATCGAGGCGATGCGCACCGGTGATCGGGCATCGGCGGGCCGCCCGGTGGCGCGGTCGGCGGCCCCTTCGGCCAGAACCGCGACGGCATGGTGCCGGTCAAAGCGAACCGCGACAGTTGCGGGAACGGCGGCGGCGAGCAGAAGGGCGGAGAGCGGCATAGGGCCAATGTGCCCTGCCGCTCTCCGCCGTCAATACGCCTGATGCCTTAGTCCAGATTGGGCCGCAGCCAGCGGCGGGTGTCCTCGATGGTCTGCCCGCGCCGCTCGGCGTAATCGGCCAACTGGTCCTCGCCGATGGTGGCCACGCCGAAATACTGGCTTTCGGGATGGGCGAAGTAAAAGCCGCTGACCGCCGCCGTGGGCAGCATCGCCTGCGATTCGGTCAGCACCAGCCCGGCATTGTCGGTGGCTTTCAGCAGATCGAACAGAATGGGTTTCAACGTGTGATCAGGACATGCCGGATAGCCGGGCGCGGGGCGGATGCCGCGATATTGCTCGCGGATCAGCGCTTCATTGGTCAATTGCTCACCCGCCGCATAGGCCCAGAGGTCGCGGCGGACATGGGCGTGCATGCGCTCGGCAAATGCCTCGGCAAAGCGGTCGGCCAGCGCCTTCAAAAGGATGTCGCTGTAATCATCATGGTCGGCCTTGAAGCGTTCCAGATGCGGCTCGATCCCATGGATGCCCACGGCAAAACCGCCCAGCCAGTCATCCGACGTGTCGATGAAGTCGGACAGGCAGAAGTTGGCGCGGCCCCGGCTCTTGATGAACTGCTGGCGCAGCATGGGCAGGCGGGTACCATCGGCAAGCAGCACATCATCGCCCTCGCGGTGCGCGGGCCAGAAGGCGCAGACGCCGCGCGCGGTCAGCCACTTTTCCTCGATGATCCGCTTCAGCATTTTCTGCGCATCGGCATAGAGGCTGCGCGCCGATTCGCCGACCACTTCATCATCCAGGATCGCTGGATAGGTTCCCGCCAGCTCCCATGCGCGGAAGAAGGGCGTCCAGTCGATATATTCGGCCAGATCGGTCAGGCTCCAGTCGTCATAGCTATGCAGGCCGGGCTTGGCGGGGGCCGGGGCCTTTTGCGCAGGGTCGATCACGAAAGCATTGGCGCGAGCCTCGGCAATCGGGAGCAGTTTCGAACCACCCTTGCCCGCGCGCGCGATCCGCACGGCCTCATATTCATCGGCCGTGGTGGCGATAAACCCTTCGGCCTGCGTGTCGGACAGCAACTGGCTGGCCACGCCCACCGCGCGGCTGGCATCCAGCACATGCACCACCGGCCCGTCATAGGCCGGATCGATGCGCAGCGCGGTGTGAACCTTCGAGGTGGTCGCCCCGCCGATCAGCAGCGGGATCGTCATCCCGGCGCGCTGCATTTCCTCGGCCACGGTCACCATTTCGTCGAGCGAAGGCGTGATCAGACCCGACAGGCCGATGATATCGACCTGTTCCTTTTGCGCCGTCTCGATGATCCGGCTCCATGGCACCATCACGCCAAGGTCGATCACCTCATAGCCGTTGCATTGCAGGACCACGCCGACGATGTTCTTGCCGATGTCGTGGACGTCGCCCTTGACCGTGGCCATGATGATCCGGCCCTTGGCCTTGGCGCCTTCTTCCTTGGCCGCCTCGATAAAGGGGATGAGGTGGGCCACGGCCTTTTTCATCACGCGGGCCGATTTCACCACCTGCGGCAGAAACATCTGGCCGCTTCCGAACAGGTCGCCCACGCGGTTCATACCCGCCATCAGCGGCCCCTCGATCACCTCGATGGGGCGGGCGTGGAGGAGGCGGGCCTCCTCGGTGTCCTCGACGATATAGGCGTCGATGCCCTTGACCAGCGCATGTTCGAGCCGTTTGACCACATCATAGGAGCGCCATTCCTCGGCGGCCTTTTCGGCGGCTTTGTCCTGCCCCTTATAGCTTTCGGCCAAAGCGATCAGCCGCTCGGTGGCGGTCAGTTCGCCTTCAACCGGGCGCATCAGGATCACATCCTCGACCGCCTCGCGCAGGGCCGGGTCGATCTGGTCATAGATGTCGATCTGGCCCGCATTGACGATGGCCATGTCCATCCCCGCCGGAATGGCGTGATACAGGAACACACTGTGCATCGCCCGGCGCACCGGCTCATTGCCGCGGAAAGAGAAGGACAGGTTCGACAGGCCGCCGCTGATATGGACATGCGGGCAGGCCGCCTTGATGTCGCGGCACGCCTCGATGAAGTCGAGGGCGTAGCGGTCGTGTTCCTCGATGCCGGTGGCGACCGCAAAGACATTGGGGTCAAAGATGATGTCTTCGGGCGGAAAGCCGATGCCGGTCAGCAATTTATAGGCGCGGCAGCAAATTTCCACCTTGCGCTCGCGCGTGTCGGCCTGGCCCTTTTCGTCAAAGGCCATGACCACCACGGCCGCGCCGTAATCCATGCATTTGCGCGCCTGCGCCAGGAATGGCTCCTCGCCCTCCTTCATGCTGATCGAATTGACGATGGGCTTGCCCGATACGCATTTCAGGCCCGCCTCGATCACGTCCCACTTGGAACTGTCGATCATGATCGGCACGCGGGCGATGTCGGGTTCCGAGGCGATCAGCTTCAAGTAGGTCGTCATCGCCGCATGGGCGTCGAGCAGGCCCTCGTCCATGTTCACGTCGATGATCTGGGCGCCATTGTCGACCTGCTGGCGCGCAACCTCGATGGCCTTGGCGTAATCGCCCGCCAGAATGAGCTTCTTGAACGCCGCCGAGCCGGTGACATTGGTGCGCTCGCCCACATTGACGAAACGAGCCGAACTTTGAGTGGTCATCAGTAATTCCAGCGATCAGGCAAAGATAAAGGGTTCAAGACCGGCAAGGCGCGTCACCGGGGTCAATCCGGGCAATTGCCGCGAGGGCAGCCCACCCACCGCGCGCGCCATGGCCGCAATATGCGCAGGCGTCGAACCGCAGCATCCGCCCAGCACATTGACTTGCCCCGCATCGGCCCATTCCTTGACCAGACCCGCCGTGGTTTCGGGCAATTCGTCATAGGCGCCCAGTTCATTGGGCAGGCCCGCATTGGGATAGACCATGATCAGCGTATCGGCGATTTCCGACAGGGCCTTCACATGCGGGCGCAATTGCGTGGCGCCAAACGAGCAGTTCAGCCCAATCGTGACCGGCCGCGCATGGCGCACCGCCCACCAGAATGCCTCGACCGTATGGCCCGACAGATTGCGGCCCGACAGATCGGTCAGCGTCATCGAAAGCATGATCGGGATTTCCCGGCCCAGCTTCTGTTCGACATGGCGCACGGCCATGATGCCCGCCTTGGCGTTCAATGTATCGAACACCGTCTCGATCAGGATGAAGTCCGCCCCGCCTTCGACCAGCGCCTCGACCTGTTCGGCATAGACATCGACCAGATGGTCCCAGTCGATCTCGCGAAAACCGGGGTCGTTGACGTCGGGGCTCAGCGAGAGCGTCTTGTTCGTCGGCCCGATGGCGCCCGCGACAAAGCGAGGGCGCCCATCCTTGGCGGTGAACTCATCGGCCACGCGGCGGGCCAGCCTGGCGCTTTCCACGTTGATCTCGCGGACCAGATGTTCCGCGCCATAATCGGCCTGCGAAATGCGGTTGGCGGAAAAGGTGTTGGTTTCGGCCAGATCGGCTCCGGCGGCAAAATAGGCGCGGTGGATCGCCTCGGGCACTTCCGGCTTGGTCAGCGCGAGGATGTCGTTGTTGCCCTTCTGGTCGTGGCTCAGGCCCAGATTGCCCGCATAATCGGCCTCGGACAGGCCGTAATTCTGGATTTCCGTGCCAAAGGCGCCATCGGTGATGAGGATGCGCTGCGCGGACTGCTCAAGCAGGGCCTTGCGCGCAGCAGAGGGAATGAGGGTCATAATCAGGCAGCCTTTACTTGGGCGATCCGGACGGGGTTGGGGCGCACCCCCAGCAGATGGCAGATGGCATAGGAGAGCTCAGCGCGGTTGAGCGTGTAGAAGTGGAAATCACGCACCCCGCCCGCATAGAGCTTGCGGCAGAATTCGGCGGCAATCGTGGCCGCCACCAGCGCGCGCGCGGGCGGATGGGTGTCCAGCCCGGCAAACAGGCCCTCCATCCACGCCGGGATCGCCGCCCCGCAGGCGTCGGCGAATTTGCGCGTCTGGGCGAAATTCGACACCGGCAGGATGCCCGGCAGCACCGGCGCGTCGATGCCCGCTGCGGCCAGACGGTCGCGGAAGCGGAAGAAGGTTTCCGGTTCAAAGAAGAACTGGCTGATCGCGCGGGTGGCGCCCGCGTCCAGCTTGCGCTTCAGATTGTCGATATCGGCGTCGACATCGGCCGAATCGGGGTGCTTTTCCGGATAGGCGGCCACCGAAATCTCGAACGGCGCGACGCGCTTCAAGCCCGCCACCAGATCGGCGGCATTCTGATACCCCTGCGGATGCGGCACGAAAGGCGCGCCCGGCTGGCCCATATCGCCGCGCAGCGCGACGATATGGCGCACCCCGGCCTCCCAATAGGCTTCGGCCACGGCGTTCACTTCCGCCTTGCTGGCGTCCACACAGGTCAGATGCGCGGCGGCGGGCAGGCGGGCCTCGGAAATGATGCGCGCCACCGTGCCGTGGGTACGATCCCGCGTGGTGCCGCCCGCGCCATAGGTGACCGAGACAAAGGCCGGATCGAGCGGGGCCAGCGTTTCCACCACTTCCCACAATTGCGCCATCATCGCATCGCTCTTGGGCGGAAAGAATTCGAACGATACGCGAATATCGCCCGGCAGCCCGGCAAACAGCGGCGCGTCCAGCGCCTTGCGGGCCTCGTTCAGCGCTTCATAGCTGGCGTTCATGGGGAAACCTTTGCATTGTTGGGGGCGGTGCCTGCGTTTTCGGGCAGGCGGCGCCCGGTCCAGATTTTGACGGTCAATTGCCCGCCTTCGAGCGCGAGCGGCGCATCGGCGGAAAATCCTGCGGCGGCAAACCATTGCGCCATCTGCGCGTCGGAAAAGCCGAGGCGGGCATGGGCATGGCGCTCGCGCAATTCCTCATGGGCATGCGCGGCCAGATCGACGATGGCCAGATGCGCGCCGGGCCGAGCCACGCGAGCGGCTTGGGTCAGCACAGCCTCGGGCGCCTGGGCATAATGCAGCACCTGATGCATCAGCAGCGTATCGAACGCGGCATCGGCAAAGGGCAGCGCGGCAAAATCGCCCTGCACCAGATCGACCTTGCCCGCGGGCAGGTCTTGCAGCCGGGTGCGGGCGATGCGCAGCATGTCTGGGCTCTTGTCCAGCGCGGTGACATGCGCGGCGCGGGGCGCGAAACATTGCGCCATCCGCCCCGTGCCCGTGCCGATGTCCAGCAATTGACCCAGCGAGGCGGGCAGCACGCGGGCCAGCGCTTCCTCGACCGGCTCGTCGGGGCTGAGCAGCGAGCGGATCTGATCCCATTCCTCGGCATGCCGGGCGAAATATTGCGCCGAAGCCGTCTCGCGCCCGGCGCGGATCGCGGCCAGTTGGCGGCGGTCCTCGGCGCATTGGGCGGCAAATTCGGCATCCTCAGCCTCGGCGGCGGCCAGCAGGCGGGCGCTGGCGGCGCGCAAGGATGGGCCATCGGCGGCAAAGGGGGCGATTTTGAGAAACACCCAGCTGCCCTCCTTGCGCCTCTCGGCAAGACCCGCGTCGCACAGGATTTTCACATGGCGCGACACGCGCGGCTGGCTCTGCCCCAGCACCTGCGCCAGTTCGCCCACGGCCAGCTCCATCGCGGCCAGCAAGCGCATGATGCGCAGCCGCGTGGGATCGGCCAGCGCGCGCAAAAGAGGGTCGATGAGCAGGTTCTGTGTCATGGCTGGGGAGGCATATAAAGATATCTTTATATGATTACAACCACTACCATGCTAGGAATGATCCTTAGCGCGCAAAGGGGGCAGGATCGGCCATTCGCGCTTGCCTTTTGGGCGCGCGGGCCTACCTAATAGGCTCAGTTTTGAGCCCCATAACGTGAGGATTTCCATGATTTCGCAACGCCAACGCGCTCTTGCCTTTGCTGTTGTCGCCTCGCTGGCGGTGGCCGCCTGCGGCAATTCGGACAAGGCCGCTGATGCTGTAACCCCCGAAAACGTGGAAATGCCCGCCGAATCGGCGCTGGCCCCGGTTGATGCCGCGCCCGAGGCGGATTCGGCCGCCGCCGCATCCTCTGCCCCCACCACCACCGAGGGCGTTGCCGCCGCCGCAGGGCAGGCCGCCGCCGATGTGGCCGCCGCCGCCGCCGCTGCGGGCGCGGACATCAGCCCCACCCCGGCGCCCAGCAAAAAGCCCTGATTTTTGACAAAAAATGGCCCGGATAAGGGGGATGCCTTGTCCGGGCCAGGGCGATGGCGTGGTATCATGAAGATCACCAGCCCATCGGGTCGCTGAACAACTGTTAATGTTGCCCCCGGCGCGCCGCATCCCATGATTATGGTATAAAAGAAATTTTATGCGTGTTGGCCCGCAGACGCCCGGTGCTGGACTGGCAGCCCGGCCTTGCCTATGAAGCGCCCATGCCGCGCATCCCCGTCACCCGCTCGATCAGCCTCGATGAAAGCGAACTCGTCGAAAGCACGACCCGTTCCTCCGGGCCGGGCGGACAGCATGTGAACACCACCGACAGCGCGGTGATCCTGAAATTCGATGTCGCCGCCTCGCCCTCGCTGCCCGATGCGGTCAAATACCGCCTCGCGCGCATCGCCGGTTCGCGCATGACGGCCGAGGGTGTCCTCGTGCTCCGCTCCGAAGGTTCCCGCTCGCAATTGGTCAACCGGCAGGAGGTGCGCGCCCGCCTCATCGCCATGATTGTCGAGGCGACTTTCGTCCCCAAGGCCCGCAAGGCCACCAAGCCCACCAAAGCCTCGCAAACCCGGCGCATGGATGGAAAATCGCGGCGGTCTTCGGTGAAGGCGGGGCGGGGGAAGTGGAAGGAATAGGGGTTTAGGGAATTATGCCTCCGGCGGGCAAAGGGCGGGGGCCCTTTGCAATCC
Source organism: Novosphingobium sp. KACC 22771 (assembly GCF_028736195.1). GTDB lineage: Bacteria > Pseudomonadota > Alphaproteobacteria > Sphingomonadales > Sphingomonadaceae > Novosphingobium. The sequence goes on from NZ_CP117881.1 coordinate 531,212, forward strand.
CGTTAATGGGGTGGTGCGTAGGTTCAGATGTGGGTGGTTTGGGTTATAAAGCCTGCGGCGCGGCGAACTCGCGCTGATGGGCGCCGCAGGCTTTTAAATTCCGGGGCTGCGTTAAAGGCTTAACGCCGAACGTCATACGCCACGAAGACAGTAACGGGATTGCAAAGGGACGAGTCCCTTTGCCCGCCGGAGGCAAATCCTTATTCCCCCTGATCTTCCTCCTGCTGTTCCCAAACCTTCCCCAAATCGATCCCTTCCTCAAACCCCAACTCCACAAAATCCTCAGGGAGAGGTGCCACGGCATGGATCGGCGGCTTGCCTTCGCGCAGGACGGTCAGCTCGACCGCGTGAAGCATGGTGCGCGCCGCGCCCGTGCCGTCGCCATAGATCGGATCGCCGACCAGCGCCGCGCCGAGGCCCTTTTGCGCATGGACGCGGATCTGGTGGGTCCGGCCGGTTTCGGGGCGGAATTCGACCAGCGTCATCCCGTCCACCTCGGCGATCTTGCGCCAGTGGGTGACGGCGGGCTTGCCCTCGTGCGAGGCGACGATGCGCCATCCGCCATATTTGCTGGAGGTTTTGAGCAGGTTGAGCGAAATCGTGCCCGATTCCTTGCGCACCGGCCCATTGACCACGCCAAGGTAGCGCTTGGACACCACGCGCGCCTCGAAGGCGGCGCAGAATCGTTTATGCGCCTTGGGATTGCGCGCCAGCAGCAGACAGCCCGAGGTGTCCTGATCGAGGCGGTGGACCGGCAGCGGTTCGCGCGCAAAGCCAAGGCGCAGATCGGGAAGGAAATCTTCCAGAGCCACGCCGCCCTTGCGCGGGCGGTCGAGGGGCAAGCCGGCGGGCTTGTTGACGATCAGTGCTTCGCCGTCTTCAAACAGGATGGGAATGTTCATGCCCATCCCATAGATCATTTGAGCGCTGAGGCAATCCGGGCGAAGGCCTGCGTCAGCTTGGCCTCATCGGCGGCGAAGGAGATGCGGAAACCGGCAAAGCCGCAATGGTCCCCGCCAAAGGCGCTGGCCGCGACAATCGCCACGCCGTTTTCCAGCAGATGCATGGCCAGCGCCTCATCATCGCCAAAGCGGGGCATCAGGGGGGCGGCGTCGATCATGCAGTAAAACGCGCCATCGGGGATGGGGGTGGACAGGCCGGGAATCGCATTGATCGCATCAACGCAAAGGTCGCGCCGCGCCCGGAACTTTTCGCGCCAGTCGAGCAGGAATTCCTGCGGCCCCTCGAATGCCGCCACCGCGCCCGCCTGCGAGATCGAGCAGGCATTGCCCGAAACATGGCTTTGCAACCGCCCCATCGCGCCGATCAGCCATTCCGGCCCCGCCGCCACGCCAATGCGCAGCCCGGTCATCGCATGGCTCTTCGACACGCCTGAAACGGTCAGCACGCGCTCGGCCAGATCGGGGCATTCCACCGCCAGCGTGGCATGAACGCCTCCATTATACCGCAGCGGCGCGTAAATATCATCGCTCAGCACCAGCACTTGCGGATGGCGGCGCAGCACCTCGCCCAGCGCCTGCAAGTCCGCCGCGCTATAGGTCGCGCCGGTGGGATTGCCGGGACTGTTGAGCAGCAGCCAGCGCGTCCGGGGCGTGATCGCGGCGGCCAGAGCATCGGCGGAAAGCCGGAAACCATCCGCCGCATAGGTCGCCACCGGCACCACATTGGCCCCCGAAAAACGCACGATTTCGGGATAGGACACCCACCATGGCGCGGGGATCAGCACGTCATCGCCCGGATTGAGCGTGGCCATCAGCGCGAGGAAGATCGACTGTTTCCCGCCCGATGACACCAACACCTGCGAAGGCGCGACCTTCAGCCCGAGATCGCGCTCATAATGCAGCGCCGAGGCGCGCCGCAGCGCAGCCGTCCCGGCCACCGCCGTATAGCGCGTGTCGCCTGCATCCAGCGCATCCTTCATCGCGGCCACCACATGGGGCGGGGTCGGGAAATCCGGCTCGCCCACGGACAGCGAGATGATGTCGCGCCCTTCGTCACGCAGCGCGATGGCACGGTCGGTCATGGCGTTGGTGCGCGAGGGCTGGATGCGCGAGAGGGCCGTGGAGATGTTCATGGAAAGCGCGTTAAGCGCAAAGCTTCGCCCGCATCAAGCCGCGCAGGGCATTGCCGATAAAGAATCCTTGCCCCAGATCCTCCAGCGTCAATTCCGCCTCACGCGCGCGCCCTTCCTCGATCAACGTCCGGCGCAAAACCCCCGGCAACAGCCCCAGCGCCAGAGGCGGGGTCAGCAGCACCCCGTCGCGCTCGACAAAGACGCTGGTGAAACAGCCCTCGGTGATCAAGCCATCATCGCGGACAAATATCGCCTCCTTCGCGCCCTCGGCCCGCGCCGCGCGCAGGCCCGCGTCATAGAACCAGCGGTCGGAGGTCTTGTGCCGCAGCCGCCAGTCGCCCGTGTCCAGCGGGATCGGCAGCGCGATCACCGGCACCGGCGCATCCCGGTCCAGCGGCGCGGGGTACGGCCCGACCTCCACACTGACCGCCCCGCTGCGCCCCAGCACGAGGCGCAGACGCGAAGGCTTTTCCACCTCGAAACACAGCGCATGGATCGCATTGCGCGCGCCGTGGCGGTCAAAGGAGAAGCCCAGTTCGCTGGCGCTTTCCTTCATCCTCTCCAGATGCGCTTCGAGCAGAGGCACGCCTGCTTCTGGATCAAAGGCCATGGTCTCGATCAGATCGAAGGCTGCAATCCTTTTGTCCGGCGCTGGCTGATGCACGAAACCCCCTTTGACCAGACATTCCCGCCATTCGTCGATCGCGCGCGAATCCGCCACCACCGCCGACCCCACGCCCAGCACCGCTTTCCCATCAGGCGCCAGACGCAAAGAGCGGATTGCCACATTGAATGCCGCGCTTCCAGTGGAATTGCCGGGCGTTGGCGGGTCAATATGGCCGAGCGACCCGCAATAGATCCCGCGCGGGTCGCGTTCATGGGCATGGATCAATTCCATGGCGCGGATCTTGGGCGCCCCCGTCACCGATCCGCAGGGAAACAGCGCCCGGATCACGTCGACAAGGCTGCGCCCTTCCTCCAGCCGGGCGGTGACGGTCGAGACCATCTGATGCACGGTGGGATAGGATTCGATGGCAAAGGGCGCGTCCACCCGCACGCTGCCCGCATCGGAGACGCGGGCGATGTCATTGCGCATCAGGTCGAGGATCATCAGGTTTTCCGAGCGATCCTTGACGCTCTCGACCAATTCGCGCGCCAATACCGCATCGGCATCGGGCGTGGCGCCGCGCGGGCGGGTGCCCTTCATCGGCTTGGCGCGCAATTCCCGACCCTGCGCCTCAAAGAACAATTCGGGCGAGAGGCTGAGCAGCCAATATTGGCCATCGAACAATATGCCGCCATGGCCGCCCCCGCCGCTGCTGCGCAATTGGGCATAGAGCGCCAGCGGATCGCCCGCCCATGACCCGGCAAGGGGAAAGGTGAAATTGGCCTGATAGATGTCGCCCGCCCGGATCGCCTCGGCAATATGGCCAAAGGCGGCGGCATAGGCCCCCGGTCCGATGGCGGGCACCATGGGGCCGATGCGCGGTGCTGGATCATGGGCGCCGTGCGCGGCCAGCCAGGCGCCAACCTGCGCCCCTGACATATCCTGCCACCCATCAAAGGCGCCCATCCATACCAGCGGCCCGTCGGCCCCGCTGCGCGCCGCGGCCAGAGGGGCAAGGCGCGGTTCGAGCGCAAGGCCCGCCTCATAGCCGAAATGGCCTGCACAGGCGAAACCCCGCGCAACCAGTTCCTCGATCCGCGCCAACGCGGGGGTAACTTCGTCGGGCCGCCGGGCGATGATGATCTCGCGCGGGTTGGTGTAAAGCCGGGCACGGCCCCCTTCACGCGCCCGCGCATCGTCGTCTCCGGTCCGCGCATCGTCGAGCAGGACAAAGGGCGCATCATGCGGCCGGGCTTTATTTATGGAATCTCCCATGATGCGCGGCTTCTAGCGATGTCGGGCCAAGGTTGCAAAATCCCTTTATACCGTGAGCGTGCCGTGGGCATGCTTGTTTCGCCTGACGGCAAGAAAGCGATAGAAAAGGCCTAACATCGCATTATATTGGGCGAAATAGAGGGTCTGGCCGGGGCGCAAAACGCCCCCGTGGGGAGAGCGATCATGCGTCATCATCGGCTTTTTGGCACTTTGCTCTGCGCCGCGATGATGATGCCGCATGGCGCATGGGCCGCGCCCCGTCCTGTGGCGCGCGCCGTTGCCCACAACCCCGCGCCCGCCGCTCCGGCGCCTGTGGCGGCCCCTGCCGCCCCGGCCCAGCCCTTGCCGCCGCCGCCGCCCGCCCCGCGCGGGCGGCTCGATGGCGCGGTCACGCCCGCCTTCTACCGCCTCGACCTCTCCGTCGATCCGGCCAAGGAGCGCTTTTCCGGCCATGTCGAAATTGACGCGCTGCTCCATGGCGCCTCGCATTATGTCTATCTGCATGGCCGCGATCTCAACGTCACGCGGGTTTCGGCCAACGTCAACGGGCGCAAATTTGCCGGTCACTGGAAACAGGTGGACGACACCGGCGTCGCCCTGCTGACGTTTGACGAGGAATTGCCCGCGGGGCAGGCCACCTTCGCCTTTGACTATGACGCCGCGTTTCAGGACGGGCCGCAGGGCATGTTCCGCGTGAAAGTGGGCGATCAGTGGTACAGCTGGACCCAGTTTGAATCGATCGACGCGCGGGCCGCCTTCCCCTCGTTTGACCAGCCGGGGTATAAGCAGCCCTTCACCGTAACCCTGCGCACGCCCAAGGGCATGACGGCGGTGTCCAACGCGCCCGAAACCGATACGGCCGATGATGGCGCCCAGACCGTCCACCGCTTTGCCCAGACCGCGCCGCTGCCCTCCTATCTGGTGGCGATGATGGTGGGGCCTTTTGCCGTGGCCAAGGGCGAGGTGCCGCCCACGCCCCAGCGCGACAAGCCTTTGCCCCTGCGCATCATCTCGACCCAGCAGAACAAGGACAAGCTGAGCTTCGCGCTGGAGAATTCCAAGAGCATCGTGGCCCATCTGGAGAACTATTTCGGATCGGCCTTCCCCTATCCGAAACTGGACCAGATCACCGCGCCGATCATGCCCGGTGCGATGGAGAATGCCGGGGCCGATCTCTATCAGGACAATCTGCTGATCCTCGACGATGCGGCCACCACCGCGCAAAAGCGGGCCTTTGGCATGGTGGTCTCGCATGAACTGGCGCATCAATGGTTCGGCGATCTGGTCACCCCCGCATGGTGGGATGACATCTGGCTCAACGAGAGCTTTGCCAACTGGATGGGCTATCGCATCGGCAATGAGTGGCGCGGCGATCTGAACATTGGCGCCGGCGCGCTGGAGGAAGGCTTTGCCGCGATGGGCACCGATGCCCTGCTGGCGGGGCGGCCGATCCATCAGCCGATCGATACCAATGCCCAGATCGACGCGGCCTTTGATTCGATCACCTATGGCAAGGGCGGCCATGTGGTGGCAATGATCGCGGGTTTTATGGGCGATGATGCGTTCAAGGCGGGCGTGCGCGAATACATGGCCGCGCATCGCTATGGCAATGCCACCAGCGCCGACTTCTTCGCCGCGCTGGCCAAGGCTTCGGGCGATCCGCGCATTCTGCCCGCGATGCAGAGCTTTACCGACCAGCAGGGCATTCCCCTGCTGACCTTCAGCGGCGGCAAGGGCGAATATTACGCGGTGCAGAGCCGCTATGCCCGGCTGGGCACGCAGGCCCCGCCCCAGAAATGGTCGATCCCCTTTTGCGTGCGCGTGCAAAAGATCCGCCAGTGCCAGTTGCTGGACGGCGAGGCGGCGATCATCAGCATCATCGTCAATGGCGCGATGATCCCCAATGCGGGCGGGACCGGCTATTACCGTTTCGACATGCCCCAGGCCGATTGGGAACGCCTGCTGGCGATTTCGGCAGGCCTGCCGGGCGGCGAGGCGCTGGCCGTGGCCGACAGCCTGTGGGCCAGTTTTCAGGCCGGACGCGCGCGGCCCGTGCTGCTCCTGCAAATGGCGCGGACCATGGTGAACAATCCCGATTCCTATGCGGGCGCCGCGGCCACCGGATGGATGCAGACGCTCGAACGCGCCGGTTTCTATGACGCCCCGGCCGAGGCGGCCTATCGCGCCTTTTTCACCCGGACCTATGCCCCGATGCTGGCCAAGGCAGGGTTCAATCCGGGGCTGGGCGCCTATGCGGCTGAGGACGCCGAGGCTTCCCAGCGCCGCGCCCAACTGGTGCGCAAGATGGCGGGCGTGGCGCGTGATCCCGCGCTGCTCTCCACGCTGGCGCAGGCGACGGGCGCATGGCTGGGGGTCAACAAGGCGGCGCTGGACCCGGCGTGGTATAGCGTGGGCCTTGGCGCATGGCTGGAGGCGCAGCCGGACCGGATGGCGGCCGCCAAATCGCTGTTTGAACAGGCGCTGGCCTCGCAGGACCCGCTGTTCCGCCCTGCCGCGCTGTCGGTTCTGGGCGCGTCGGGCAAGGCCGATATCGCCCAATGGTTGCTCGATGACGCCAAGGACAAGCGCCTGCGCCTGTCCGAGCGGGTGCAATTGGTGATGGGCGTGGCGGTGAACGCCAAGACGCGCGACATGGGCTATGACTGGCTGCGCGCCCATGCCGATGAACTGCTCTCGGGCAGCTCGGGCATCTTCCTCGCCTCTCGCCTGCCGCAGGTGTTCGGCACGTTCTGTTCGGTGGAGAAATCCGAGGCGATCCGCAAGGATTTCGGCGCGCGGCTGGCGGGCAAGACCGGCGAGCTGGAACTGGCCCGCGTCATCGAACAGGTCCGCAGTTGCGGCGTTTTGAAGGACGCCCGCGCCGCCGAGGTTTCCGCCGCGATGGTGCGCGCCAAATAATCAGTTAGGCAGCGGCAGCCAGAGCGTTGCCATCAGGCCGGTGACGGCGCCTCGCGCATCGGTCTGATTATGCAGGGTCAGACGCCCGCCATGCTGGTCGGCAATCGCGCGGGCCAGCGTCAGGCCCAGCCCCGCGCCCCCCGTGGCGGTGTTGCGCGAAGGTTCGCCGCGGGTGAAAGGCTCGAACATCTTCTCGATGTCGCCGCCGATCCCCTTGCCATGGTCGACCACGCGGATCACCGCCCAGCCGCGCCCCTCGGCCTCCTCGCGCACCATCGTCACCTGCGCGCTGCCGGCATAGCGCAGCGCATTGCCGATCAGATTGCGCAAGGCCCGGCGCAGCCATGTCGCGCGCAAGGGCATGACCAGGCGCGGGGCATGGTCAAATTCGACGTCCTCGCCCATGTCCTCATATTCCTCGACAATCGAGGCGACGAGGGCAGCCAGTTCGGTTGATTCCACAGGATCGCTGGGCCGACCCACGCGGGCCAGCGAGAGAATGTCGTCCAATGAGCGGGTGATGTCCTCGATGGTCTTGGCCATCTTGTTCCGCTCGGCATCGTCCTCCACGCTCTCGATCCGCACACGCAGCGCGGCCAGCGGCGTTTTCAGGTCATGCCCGATCGCGCCCAGCATCACGTCCTTTTCATTGATCAGCGAGGTGATGCGCAATTCCATCGCATTATGCGCCTCGATCAGATGGCGCACATCGGCGGGGCCTTGCGGCGCGATCTGATCGGTGGATTCGCGGGTGCGGGCAAATTGATCGACCCGGTTGGTCAAGGCCGCCAAGGGCCGCGCAATCCGCCGCAGGATCAGCGCAATCGCGCCCACCAGCACGGCATAGATAAACAGCGTCTGGGCAATCAGCGTGGCCAGCAGCCAGGGATCGCGCGCGGGCACGGAGGAGCGCACCACCATCCAGTCGCCGCCATTCTCGGCCTGCGCGGCGGCCACCAGCACATGTTTGGGCCGGGGCGGGGCATGCTCGCCCATCATGGCAAAGCGGCGATCGACGCGCTTTTTCCAGAAAGGATCGTCCACCAGATCGCGCTCGACCACCATCAGATGCAGCGGTTTCAAATCCTGCGAGGCAAGTAGTTCATTGAGACGCTGGGTGATTTCGGGTTTGGCCTCGTCGCGCGGATTGGGGCGGAAGGTGGCCACGCGCACCGGGCGCGGCCCGCGCGGCATATCGTCCGGCCCGCGCCCCACCATCATGGGCGGGCCTTCATGGCGATGCAGGCGGGGTTCCGGCGGGCCGGGCGGAGGAGGCGGCGGGCCGCCATCGGGCGTGTCGGCCTCGTCGCGGTGGCGCAGCGCGATGGCCGTGCGCATGGCCAGTTCCTGCGTCACCTGCTGTTCGCGATATTCGGCCTGCGCCTTATAGAGCAGGATCGCGCTGATCGTCTGGGCCAGCAACAGCGCGCCCGCCAGCGCCAGCATGACCTGTCCGGTCAGGCTGCCCGGCAAAAATCGGGAATGCAAAAACCGGGGCGGCAGAAACCGGCCGGGATGCCAGCGCGTCATGCGTCCACCGTGGGCACCCGGCGCACATCGGCGGCCAGCATATAGCCGCCGCCCCAAACGGTCTGGATCAATTGCGGATTGCGGCTGTCCACCTCGATCTTGCGGCGCAGGCGGCTGACCTGATTATCGACCGCGCGGTCAAACAGATGCGCCTCGCGCCCCTGCACCATATCGAGCAGGCGGTCACGGTCCAGCACTTGCCGGGGATGTTCGAGGAAGGCCATCAGCAGGCGAAATTCCACCGAGGAAATCGCGACAATCGCGCCATCGGGCGCAATCAGCCGCCGCTTTAACGGATCAAGCCGCCAGCCATCGAACTGGAAATCCTCATTGGCCTGCAACTCGGGCAGCGCCCCGCGATGGGTGCGGCGCATCACGCTGCGGATGCGGGCGACCAGCTCGCGCGGCTCGAAGGGTTTGACGACATAATCGTCGGCGCCGATCTCCAGCCCCACGATCCGGTCGGTCGCCTCGCCGCGCGCGGTCAGGAAGATGGTGGGGATAGAGCGCGCCTCGGTCAGATGGCGGCACAGCGACAGCCCGTCCTCGCCCGGCATCATGATGTCGAGCAAGACCAGATCGGGCACATCATGGGCAATGATGCTGCGCGCCTCGGCCGCGCTGGCCGCCTGCCGGACGGCAAACCCCTGACGCTCCAGATAGGAGGCCAGAGGTTCGCGCAGATCCGGCTCGTCATCGACCAGCAGGAGGCGCAGCGGGGTATTGTCGCTGTCGCTGTTCACTTTATCCTACCTTACTGCCCCGCAGGAGGCGGGGGCGGCGGCATGTCATGGCCGCGATGTTGACCCGGACCGCGCCGTCCGCGTTCCTGCCATGCGCCCATCTGGGCCTTCATCGCGGCGCGGCGTTCCTCGGGCGTGACAATGCCATCGTGATTGGCGTCCGCGCTGTCAAACATCTTGAGCGCGGCGCCGACAAAAGCGTCTTTCGTCACGGTGCCGGTGTGGTTGGGATCGGCCTGACGCATCAGGCCCATCATCATGCCGCGTTCCATGCGATGATGGCCCATACCTTGACGGCCCATGCCTTGATGGTCACGCGGGCCTTTCATGCCCATACCATCCGGCGCCATGCCGCTTTCCGGCCCGCCCGGAGGCGGCGGGGGCATGTCATGGCCGCGCCCCATGCGCTGCTTCATGCCTTCGCGCATGGCGTCATGGGCGGCCATGAATTCCTGACGGCTCAACTGGCCGTCGTGGTTGGTGTCCATGGCGTCGAAATGCTTGGCTTCGCGCGCCTCGCGGTCGGCCTTGTCCAGCTTGCCGTCATGGTTGATGTCCATTTTGTCGAACATCTTTTCGGCGCGGGCCTGCGCCTCGGCGCGGGTCATGTCCTTCATTGGCGGCATGGCACGGGGCGGAATGGCATGGGGGGGCATGGCACGGGCACCGGCTTGGGGCGCGGGCGGGGCTGCCGGGCTTTGCGCATGGGCCGCCGAAACCGCCATGAGGGCAATGGCGGAGAGCCCGATAGAAAGATTCCTCATCCTGGCGATCCTTACAGTAAACTCTTCTCAAGGGGGGCAAAGAAGAGTTGGGATGAAAGCTGCAACCGTGACCCGTGCCCCGAAGGGGGAGGGGAGAGGCCGGGGCGGCATGCAGCTTTCATGTTTGTTCTATGCCCTGACTGTCGCGCCATTATGCCGGAACCGCCGCTTTTTGTCGCCAATTGTCGCGCTTGTCTTACCCTTTGCTGGCCCTATCGCGCGCGGCCCTGCGTATTCCACCCCGCGGTGATAAAGAGCACCCGCGCCGATCCCGCTACATCGGCCGTGTGCCACACCCCGCGCGGGTTGATCGCGCATTCCCCGGACCTCAGCGTGATCGCCTGTTGATCCCCTTGCGCGTCCTCCTGAATCAGCGTGATCGCGCCATCAAGGCAGATCACCACCTCCTCGCCCTCGGGATGCATTTCCCATGAATCCCAATCCTGCGTGAAAGTATGGAGGCTGACCAATCGCCCCTCGGCGCCATCGGCGGCATGGCGCGCGACATAATCGGCATACCACGCCATGCCGGTGAATTCCGGCTCTGCGCCGGCGCTTGCGCCAAGGCCGAGATGGATCGGATGGGTGGCCAGATTATGCGCCATGGCCCTCTCCCATTCCCTGGGCAAAGACAAAGGCGTTGAGCTTGTTGCCATCCCGGTCGCGGAAATAGGCGGCGTAAAATCCGGGGAAGCGTTCGCCCGGCGCGCCCTCGCATGATCCGCCCAGTTCGAGCGCCAGCGCGTGGAGGCGGTCGACCTGATCGCGGTCCTTGGCCTCCAGCGCGACCATCACGCCATTGCCCACGCTGGCGGGCTGTCCGTCAAAGGGCAGGGTGATGCCGATGCCCGCCGGGCCGCCCGGCACACCCCATGCGATATAGCGCTCATCGCCGCCCATGCGCCCGGCGCCCATTTCGGCGGCGATGGCATCATAAAACTCCGCCGCGCGGGCCAGATCCTGCGTGCCCAGTGTGACATAGCCGATCATCTCTGCTCTCCATGGCGGCCGAGTCGCCGCTCATGGAACAATGTGGGAACATCGTGAGCTTGGCAAGCCATCACCCAAGGGGCGCGCACTGCTCTTTGAGCCACGCCAGCGCCTCGCCCGACAATTGCGGGGCAAGGATGCTTTCCACCCGCGCATGATAGGCATTCCACCATGCCACCTCGTCGCGGGTCAGCAGGCGGTCATCGACCAGCGCCCGCTCGATCGGCACATGGGTCAGCGTTTCAAAGCCGAAATAGGTGCCTTCCGCGCCCTCAATGGCGCGTTCCTCGACCAGCACGAGGTTTTCGATGCGGATGCCATAGGCCCCGGTCTTGTAATAGCCCGGCTCGTTCGACAGGAACATGCCCGCCAGCAATTCTTGGCCCGTGCCCGCCTGTCCGCCGCTGGATTTGGCGATGCGCTGCGGCCCTTCGTGGACCGAGAGGAAGCTGCCCACGCCATGTCCGGTGCCATGGGCATAATCGAGTCCGGCCGCCCAGAGATATTGCCGCGCGAGCGTGTCGAGCTGCGATCCGTTCGTGCCCGCCGGAAAGACCGCGCGGGCAATCGCGATATGGCCCTTCAGGACGCGGGTGAAACGGTCGCGCACCTCGTCCGGGGCCGTGCCGGGGCCGACCCAGACGGTGCGGGTGATGTCGGTCGTGCCATCGGGATATTGCCCGCCCGAATCGACCAGATAGACGCTGGAGGGATCAAGCGCCCGGTTGGTTTCGGGCGAAACGCGATAGTGGACGATGGCCCCGTTCGGCCCCGCGCCGCTGATCGTGTCGAATGACAGGTCGCGCAGGTCGCCGCATTCCCGGCGGAACTGGTGCAGCGCCTCTGCCGCGCTCATTTCGGTCACGCCGCCCTTGGGAGCCTCGACGGAAAGCCAGTGGAGGAAGCGGGCCACCGCCGCCCCGTCGCGAGCCTGTGCGGCGCGCTGTCCGGCCTGTTCAACCGGATTCTTGATCGCCTTGGGCAGAACGCAGGGGTCGCGCTCCTCGATAATCTGCGCGCCCGAGAGCGCCTCAAAGATCGCCGCCACGCTGCGCTCGGGATCGACCACCACCTTCTTGCCCGCCAGAGCGCCCAGCGCGGGCACAAAATCCTCACGCGGCAGGATGCGCACCGCATTGCCCAGATGGGCGCGCAGTTCCGGCGTCACCTTTTCGGGCGCGATGAAGAGATCCGCCGTGCCATCGGCATGGGCCACCACAAAGGACAGCGCGACCGGCGTGCGCGAGACATCCGTCCCCCGCATATTCAGCAACCATGCCACCGAATCGAGCGCGGCAATCACCGCCGCATCGGCCCCGCGCGCGGTCAACCATTCGGCCACCTCGGCGCGCTTGGCCTCGGAAGGCACGCCCGCCAGCGCGGTGGGGTGGGGCATGGCCTCGGCAAGGCTGCGCTCGGGCTGATCATCCCACACCGCATCGACCGGGTTGCGCGATACCGCCACCAGCGCGCCTCCGCGCGGCGCCAGCGCCTTTTCCACGCCCCGCGCCCATGGGCGGCCATGCAGCCATGCGTCATAGCCGATCTTTGCCCCGGCGGGCGCATGCGCGCCCAGCCATGCGGCAGGGCTGGTGGCCGGGACATTGTGATATTCGTAAAGCGCACCATCGACCTGATCGCGCACCTGAAGCGTATAGCGCCCATCGACAAAGATCGCCGCGCGATCTGCCAGCACCACCGCCGTCCCCGCCGATCCGCCAAAGCCTGTCAGCCATTCGAGCCGCTGAGCATAGGCGCCGACATATTCGCTCATATGCTCATCGGAAATCGGGATGACGAAACCGTCCAAACCTTGCGCCACCAATTCGGCGCGCAGGGCAGAGAGACGTTCTGACATCGGGGCGGCATGAATATTGTTCGGCATTGGGACGCGCTTTCCTTCGTTTCCCTCACCTCTGGCTTGCGGAGGGGGGCTTGCCAACATAGATGCAAGCAATGAGCAATTCCAGCCAGCCCCGCCCCCCGATTGCCGCCAAACAGGCGCACAGCTTTTCCCACCATGGCATGACCGTCACCGACGACTATGCATGGCTGCGCGATGCGGATTATCCCGATGTGAAGGATGAGGCGGTGCTGGCCCATCTGAACGCCGAAAATGCGTGGTTTGACAGCCGGATGGCCGGGCAGAAGGACCGCATCGACGCCCTGTTTGCCGAAATGCGCGCCCGCATCAAGGAAGCCGACAAGAGCGTGCCGCAGAAGGATGGCGATTACCTCTATTGGATCGAATATGAGGAAGGCGCCGAATACAAGAAATGGTGGCGCCGCCCGGTATCCGGGGGCGAAGATGAATTGCTGCTCGACGAAGTGGCGCTGGCGCAGGGCAAGGAATATTTCCGGCTGGGCGCGATTTCGCTCTCGGCCGACGGCAAATTGCTGGCCTGGAGCGTGGATGACAATGGTTCGGAGCGCTTTACCGCGCGGATCAAGGTGGTGGCCACGGGCGAGTTGCTGCCCGATGTGATCGAGGGGACGCTTTCCTCGCTGGTCTGGGTCGCGGGCGACAAGGGGCTGGTTTACAGCCTCGCCAATGAGAACTGGCGCACCGACAATGCTCGCCTGCACTGGCTGGGCCGCCCGGTTTCCGAGGATGTCGAGCTGTATCACGAGGATGATGAGGGCTTTCGCGTCGGCTCATCGCTGTCGGCCAATGAAAAATGGCTGATCATTTCGACCAGCGATCATGAAACCTCCGAGGTCCGCCTGATCCCGGCCGATGATCCTCTGGCCGCGCCGATTCTGGTGCGCCCGCGTGTCGATGGCGTGGAATATGATGTCGATGCGCGCGATGGCGTTCTTTATATCCACGCCAACGACACGCATGAGAATTTCCGGCTGGCCACCGCGCCTTTGGCCGATCCGGGCAACTGGACCACGCTGATCGCCGGGACGGATGAGTTCTATCTGACGGGCTTTGACCTGTTCCGTGATTTCTATGTGATCGAGGGCCGGGTGCGCGGGCTGGATCGCATCGAACTGCGCTATTACGACGACCCGGCCCGGATCGAGCCGATTGAATTTCCCGAGGCTTCCTATGAGGCCGGATTGGCCGACAATCCCGAATGGGCGGTGGACCGTTTGCGCGTGTCCTATGAAAGCATGGTCAGCCCGGCCAGCGTCTATGACTATCATCTGGCCGACAAGAGTCTTGAGCTGTTGAAAGTTCAGGAGATCCCCAGCGGCTATGACGCCTCTTTGTACGAGACGAAGCGGCTGGAGATCGCCGCGCGTGACGGGACGATGGTGCCGGTCAGCATCCTCTATCGCAAGGATCGTGTGGGTGCCGGCCCGCTGCATCTCTATGGCTATGGTGCCTATGGCATCGCCATCAGTCCGGGCTTTTCCACCACGCGCCTCAGCCTCGTCGATCGCGGCTTTGCCTATGCCATCGCCCATATCCGCGGCGGCGACGATATGGGCCGCGCATGGTACAAGGCGGGCAAGCGCGAGGCGCGCACCAACACGTTCAACGATTTCGTCGATGTGGCGCGCGGGCTCTGCGACCTTGGCTATACGATGCCGGGGCGGATCAGCATCTCGGGCGGATCGGCGGGCGGGGAGCTGATGGGCGCGGTCATCAATTCCGACCCCGACCTGTGGGGCGCGGTGGTGGCCCATGTGCCCTTCGTCGATGTGCTCAACACGATGCTGGACGAGAGCCTGCCTTTGACGCCGGGCGAATGGCCCGAATGGGGCAACCCCATCGAGGATAAGGCCGCCTTCGACCTCATCCGCTCCTACTCGCCCTATGATCAGGTGAAGGCGCAGGACTATCCGCCGCTGATGGTGACGGCGGGGCTGAACGATCCGCGCGTGACCTATTGGGAACCGGCCAAGTGGGTCGCCCGGCTGCGGGAATTGAAAACCGACAGCAACGAACTGATCCTGAAAACCAATATGGGCGCAGGCCATGGCGGGAAATCGGGGCGGTTTGAATCGCTGACCGAAACGGCGGAGGAGTTTGCGTTTATCCTCTGGCAGTTGGGGGTTGCGGGGTAAGTTTTGCCTCCGGCGGGTTAAGGGCGGGGGCCCTTAACAATCCCATGAATGGGATGTGCTTGAGATCGCAGGCATGCGCTCATCCGCGAAGCGGCTTAAAAGCCTGCGGCGCGGCGGCCTTGCGCCTTGGGTGATGCTGCGCGCAACCTAAACAGTATGGGGATTGCAAAGGGACAAGTCCCTTTGCCCGCCGGAGGCTCCCTTCCTTCTACCGAAAACCCCTTGCCTTCCCGACCCTGGTCCCCAAAATCCCCCTCATGCCCAACCGCTTTACCCACACCTTCACCGCAGGCCCCGATGACATCGACATCATGGGCCACGTCAACAATGCCGTCTGGGTCCAATGGATGGAGGCCGTGGCCACCGCGCATTGGATGCAGGACGCCGCGCCCGAGCATGTCGAGCGCTATGTCTGGGTCGTGACGCGGCACGAGATCGACTATCGCGGCAATATCGCGCAGGGGCAGAGCGTGACCGCCGAGACATTCATCCCCGAAGGCCCGGTGGGCGCGCGTTTTGACCGGCGGATCGATTTCCGCAACGAAGCAGGCAAGGTCATCGTTTCGGCGCGCAGCACATGGGCGATGCTCGACAAGGAGACGCTGCGGCTGACGCGGGTGTCAGGGGAGATTGCGGCGGCTTTTGCGCCGGAGGGCGGGTGGCCGGGGTAGGAGGTTTTGCCTCCGGCGGGCAAAGGGACTTGTCCCTTTGCAATCCCATTATGGGGTGGTGCTCAAGTTCGCAGGTATGTGCGCATCCGCGAAGCGGTTTATAAAGCCTGCGGCGCGGCGGCGTTGTGCTTTGGGCAATTCTACGGTCTGGGGATTGTTAAGGGTCTAGACCCTTAACCCGCCGGAAGCACCCTTAGAACTTTATCAGTCCCGCATCGCCAGCTTGGTGCCATCGAGGCGATCCGCCTTGTTGGCATAGATGAAGCCGTAGGTGGGCGAGGAGCGCATGCCCAGCTTGCCGGTGGGGGCGTAGAACACGCGCACTTCCGACCAGTCGCCGTTGGCCGAGACGTCTTCGGCCATGGCGCTGCGCTCGATCATGCCGGGGCGCGACCAGTTGGCATGGTTAAGCAGAACGTGGCGTTCGTCGATCACCTTGGAAACCATGGCGACATGGCCCGCGCGCATCGAGTGGGTGGCGCGGAAGGCGAGGACGGCGCCGGCCTTGGGTGCAGTGCCGCGATCATAGCGGCCCTCGGCCTGATCCCACCAACCGGCGGCGCGGCCCGACAGGGCGATGCCGGAAACTTCGCGGGCGTAGGGAGCGCATTGCAGCACCTGCGCCGAGGCCGGAACCGAGATGAAAGTGGCGAAAATCAGGGCAATAGCGGCACGGATCAGCTTTGCGTTGGAAAAGAAGGACCGGACCACTGAAAACCCCTTGGCGCTTATCGGCACCGCTATCTGGTGTCGATGGCCAAGGTGTAGCCAGCCCATCGCCATTAGGGAATGTCCGAAGGTCGCGCTCCACCGTGGCTTAACAACGGTTCATCGGCTTTCGCAGGCGCAGCACGTGGAAAAGTCGCGAGCGGGGGAAAAGTTCCCTCCCGCCCGCACCATGGTTAACACATCAAAGCACGTTGCCGTCCTTGTCGCGATAGACCTCGCGGCGGCCGACGTGGTTGGCCGGGCCGACGAGGCCGTCATTTTCCATCCGCTCGATCCATTTGGCGGCGGTGTTGTATCCCACGCCCATCTGGCGCTGCAGCCAGCTCGTGCTGGCCTTCTGGCTCTCGAACACGATGTGGCAGGCCTGGCGGTATTTGCGTTCTTCGGGATTGTCGCTGGCGGTGGCCTCCAGATCGTCAAAGCCGAAGCTGCCCTCTTCGGGTTCTTCCGTGACCGAATCGACGTAATTGGGCTTGCCCTGCGCGCGCCAGTGGTCGGCCACATGCTCGACCTCCTCGTCGGAAACGAAAGGCCCGTGGACGCGCACGATCGGCCCGGACGAAGGCTTGAAGAGCATGTCGCCCTTGCCCAGCAATTGTTCGGCCCCCTGTTCGCCAAGGATGGTGCGCGAATCGATGCGGCTGGTCACGGCAAAGGAAATGCGCGTGGGCAGGTTGGCCTTGATGACGCCGGTGATGACGTCGACCGAGGGGCGCTGCGTCGCCATAATCAGATGGATGCCCGCCGCGCGCGATTTCTGGGCAAGGCGCTGGATCAGCACTTCGATCTCCTTGCCCACCGTCACCATCAGGTCGGCCAGCTCGTCGACGATCACCACGATCAACGGCAGCACCTCGTAATCGAGCTGCTTGTCCTCGTAGAGTTCCTCGCCGGTATCGGGGTCAAAGCCGACCGAAATCCGCCGCCCCAAAGGCTTGCCCTTGGCCGCGTTGCTGCGCACCTTTTCGTTGAAATTGACAATGTTGCGCACGTTGATCTCGCTCATCTGGCGATAGCGGCGCTCCATTTCCTCCACCGCCCATTTCAGCGCGCGCACTGCCTTGGCAGGCTCGGTCACCACCGGGCTGAGCAGATGGGGAATGTCCTCATAGGACTTCAATTCCAGCACCTTGGGATCGACCAGAATCATCCGGCACTGCGCGGGCGTCAGGCGATAGAGCAAGGAGAGCAGGATACAGTTGAGCCCCACCGACTTGCCCGACCCGGTCGTGCCCGCCACCAGCAGGTGGGGCATGGTGGCAAGGTCGGCGATGATCGGCTCACCCGCGATATCCTTGCCCAGAATCATCGGCAGCAGGCCCTTGGCGCCGACGAATTTCTCGCTGGCGATCAATTCCTTGAAGCTGACCATCTGGCGGTCGGCATTGGGCAGCTCGATGGCCATGACCGTGCGCCCCGGCACCGGCGAGACGCGGGCGGAAATCGCGCTCATGTTGCGGGCGATATCGTCGGCAAGGCCCACCACGCGCGCGGCCTTGATGCCCGCTGCCGGTTCCAGCTCATACATGGTGACGACCGGCCCGGTGCGCACGCCCGTGATCTCGCCCTTGACGTTGAAATCGTCGAGCACGGTTTCGAGCAGCTTGGCGTTGCGCTCCAGCGCCAGCTTGTCGACCTTGGGCGCGGAATTGGGCGGCGGATCGGCCAGAATGTCGAGGCCCGGCAATTCGCAGGTGCCGAACAGGTCGCCCTGCTTGGCCAGACTGCCCATTTCGGCGGGCTTGGCCTTGGTGGCCGGGTCGCTGATCTGGGGTGCCTTGCGCGGGCCTGCGGCGGGGGCGGCGGGGGTGGAGGGCAGGTCCTCATCCTCAACCTCGGCCTCGACCGTTGCGGGTTTGGGCTGGCGCTTTTCGCGGCGGGCGGGGGCCGGGGCCTCCTCGCCATCGGCATGTTTGCGCCGCAAATGCAGCGGCATGGTCAACACCCAGCCCCAGTCAATCGCAAACACCCGCGTAATCGCCGCGATCCCGCCGACAAAGGCCAGCACGCCCAGCACGCCCGCCGCCCAGCCCTGCGCGGCCGCGGGCAGCAGTTCGGCCACCGACCGGATCATCGCCGCGCCCAGCAGCCCCATGATGCCCCCCGGCGAGGCGGGCAGATTGCCCGGATGCTCGCCAAAACCCAGCGAAAGGGCGCTGGCCAGCAGACCCATGCCCAGCACCAGCACGGCGGTGGGCCGCAGCCAGTATTGCTGGTGGAGCGGCACGGCCTCCTCCTCGCCCTCTTCCTCGGCCTCGGCCACCAGCCAGAGCTGGCGCGCGAAAATCAGCAGCAGCGGCACGGCCAGCCCCGCCATCGGCCCGAACATCAACAGCGCCCCGTCGGCCACAAAGGCTCCCGGCCGCCCCAGCCAGTTGAGCACCGCGCCCCCTGATGCCGTCGAGGCGGACGGATCGGTCTGGTGATAGGTGAGCAAGGCCACCGCCAGCAGCACCGCGCCCAGCCCCAAGAGGCCCGCGCCCAGCAATTCGGCGCTGCGCAACACGCTGCGCCGCAGGATCAGGCGCCATGATGCGCCGCTGTGCTTGATGGGCCGTGTGGCCATGGGATGCTCGCTTTACGACAAAGGCTGGAAATAGGCGGTATAATGCGCCGCCGGGGGAGTCCGCGTCAAGAATTGCCGCGTCAATGCATGGGGGATAGCCCGTCGATCGCGGCCCAGCGCGGCCATTTCAGCGCCCGCGCCCGCGCCTTGGTCATCCCGCCAAGCGCAATGACGGGCGCCGGGCTGCGCGCGGCCAGCAGGCGGAAACGCAGTGCGCCCAGCACGCGCCCGCCCGGATGGCTGCGCGTGGGAAATACCGGCGAGAGCAGCACAGCGGCGCAATGGCGCGCTCGGCCCACTTCGCGCAGGGAATGCGCCGTGGCCAAAGCCTGCCCCGCGCCATAGGCCCCGTCCGCCCCCCAGCGCCGCGCCAGCGCCGCATCGCCCGCCAGCACCACCACCATCCCCCGCGCCCGCGCAATCCGGGCCAGCGCGCGAAACCTTGCGCGCCGCTCGGCCGGGGGCAGGTGATAGTGGCGATAGATCAGCCCGCCGCCCTGCGGCATCCGGCGCAGCGCGCGCTCCAGCACGCCATCATTGCGCGCGTCCGAAATCAGCCAGAGTTTGGGCAGGGGCAAAAGGGAAAGGGGCCTAAGGAAAGAGGGCTGGCGCGGGGGCATCATCGCGCTATAGCACCGCGCCATGATGGAACCAGATTCTTCGCTTGGGATCGTGCGCGAAAAAATCGCCGCCGCCGCCCGCATCGCCCGCCGCAAGGACAGCGACATCACGCTGATCGCCATTTCCAAGACCAAGCCGGTGGAGGAGATCGAGCCACTGATCGCGCAGGGCCAGCGCGCCTTTGGCGAAAACCGGGTGCAGGAGGCGCAGGCCAAATGGCCCGATCTGAAAGCGCGCTATCCCGACATCGAATTGCATTTGGTGGGCCAGTTGCAGTCGAACAAGGCCGAGGATGCGGTCGCGCTGTTCGACGCGATCCATTCGGTCGACCGGCCCAGTCTGGTGACGGCGCTGGCCAAGGCGATGGACAAGCTGGACCGCCGCATTCCCTGCTTTATTCAGGTCAATATCGGCGCCGAGGAGCAAAAAGGCGGCTGCGCGGTGGCCGATCTGCCCGCCTTGCTGACGCAGGTGCGCGAGGCGGGACTGCCGCTGGCCGGGTTGATGTGCGTGCCGCCCGCCGATATTGAGGCCGCGCCCTTCTTTGCCCTGCTGGCCAAGCTGGCGGCCGATAATGGCCTTTCCGGCCTGTCGATGGGGATGAGCGGCGATTTCGAAACCGCGATCACGCTGGGCGCGACTCATATCCGCGTCGGATCGGCGCTGTTCGGGGCGCGGGAGTAAATCATGCGCGGGCTGATCGTTACCGGCACGGACACCGGCATTGGCAAGACCGTGCTGGCCGCCGGATTGGTGGGCCGTCTTGGGGCGCGCTACTGGAAGCCGGTGCAATCGGGGCTGGAGGAGGAAACCGACAGCGAGTGCATCGCTCGCCTCGTTCCGGGCACTCCGGTCCATCCCGAAGCCTATCGCCTGATCACGCCCGCCAGCCCGCATTGGGCCGCGCGCCTCGACGGGGTGACGATTGATCCGGCCCGCCTTGCCCTGCCGCAGGGCGATGGCCCGCTGGTGGTGGAAGGCGCGGGCGGGGCGCTGGTGCCTTTGACCGAGACACGGCTCTATGCCGATCAGTTTGCCGATTGGGGCCTTCCTGTCGTGGTGGCCGCGCGCACCGCGTTGGGCACGATCAACCACACCTTGCTGACGGTCGAGGCGTTGCGGGCGCGGGGCTGCGCGATTCTGGGGCTGGCCTTTATTGGCGATGCGCAGGCTGCCGAGGAGGAAAGCATGCGCTTCCTTTGCGCCCATACCGGCCTGCGCCGCCTTGGCCATCTGCCGCGCCTTGATCCGCTGACGCCCGACACGCTGGCGGCCGCCATGGCGGATTTCGACCTGTGACGCGCTCGCCCGTCTGGCATCCGTTCACCCAGCATGGCCTTGGCGAACCCATCCCCCTGATCGCGCGGGCCGAGGGGGCGAGCCTCTATACCGCGCAGGGCGACCGGATCGTCGATGCGATTTCCAGCTGGTGGGTGACCACGCATGGCCATGCCTATCCGCCCATCGCCCGTGCCATTGCCGAGCAGGCGGGACGGCTGGATCAGTTGATCTTTGCCGGATGGACGCATCAGCCCGCGCAGGATGTCGCGCAGGGTTTGGTGAGCATCACCGGCCTGCCCTACGCCTTCTTTTCCGATTCCGGCTCCACCTGCGTCGAGGTCGCGTTGAAAATGGCGCTGGGCCATTGGCGCCATCTGGGGCAGGGGCAGGGGCAGCGCCAGCGCATCGCCGTGATGCAGCATTCCTATCACGGCGACACGATTGGCGCGATGAGCATCGGCGAGCGCGGCGTTTACAATGCCGCCTATGAGCCTTTGCTCTTCGCCGTCGACACTGTGCCTTTCCCCCACGCCGGGGCGGAGCAGGCGACCTATGACGCGCTGGAACGCTTTTGCGCGGGCGATGATGCGGCCGCCTTTATCGTCGAGCCTCTGGTGCTGGGCGCGGGCGGGATGCTGTTCTATCCGCCTGCCGTTCTGGCCGAGATGGCGCGGATCTGCGCGGTCCATGGCGTGCTGTTTATCGCCGACGAGGTGATGACCGGATGGGGCCGCATCGGCACCATGCTGGCCTGTGATCAGGCGGGGGTGAGGCCCGATATCCTGTGTCTGGCCAAGGGGATCACCGGGGGGGCGCTGCCTCTGGCGGTGACGATGGCGTCCGAGGCGATTTACGAATCGCATTACGCCCCTGACCGTTCAAAGACCTTCTTCCACTCCAGTTCCTATACCGCCAATGCGATTGCCTGCGCGGCGGCGGTGGCCAACCTTGGCGTGTGGCGCGACGAGCCGGTGCAGGCGCGCATCGACACGCTGGCCGCGCGACAGGCGGCGGGGGCGGCGATGCTGGCGAAGGTAGATGGGGTGGAAAATGTCCGCCAATGCGGCACCATTCTCGCGCTCGATTATCGCGTGCCGCAGGGGGGCTATCTCTCAGGCCTGCAACCGCGCCTGCTGGCCTTTTTCCGTGAGCGGGGGCTGTTGATCCGGCCCTTGGGCAACACCGCCTATCTGATGCCGCCCTATTCGATCACGCAGGAGGACCTCACCCGCTGCCACCATGCGCTGGCTGAGGCGGTTGAGCTTCTAGCGTAGCATTTCGGCGCGGCGCAAATCCTTGGGCCGCCCGAAACGTTGCAGGATCGCGCGCATTTCCTCGCGTGAGGGCGTGTAGAGCACGGTATCGCCCAGATGATGCGCGATGCGGCTGGTCGGGGCCACGTCCTGCCATTGCCCATCGTGGTTCAGGGCAAAGTCGGCCATGAATTCCACCGGCAATTCGGGCGCATCCCACCGGGCATAGATGCCCGAGCGAAACCGGCTGTCCACCCCGCCAGGCGCGGCATTCAGGCCCAGCGCGGGCAGGATGCGCGCCGCATCATCGGGCGAGAGCAGGATGTCGAGATCGGCCACCGTGCCCGACCCCGCGCTGAGCAGTGCGACCGCGCCGCTGCCGATGATCCACCAGGGATCGCGCGCATCACCCATCGCGCCCGCCACGGCGCGCAAGCTACGTTCCAGTGGCGGGGCGAGGGGATGCATCAGGCTTTACTCCGCGTCGCTGCCGTCTTCCTCAACGGCGCGATAGAGTTCCAGTTCATTGCCGCGCAGCGTCACGACATGGAGCAGGTTGGTCGCCCCCGGCGTGCCAAAGGGGACGCCCGCCAGCGCGACCAGCTTGCTGCCCGCAACGCCGAACCCGTGGCGCAGCGCCATGCGCTTGCCCTTGGCGATCATTTCCTCGAACGAACCGATGTCGCGCGTGTGGACCGCATGGGCGCCCCACAGCAGCGCCGAGCGGCGCGCGGTGTTCATGCTGGGCGTCAGCACCAGCATCGGCACCGAGGGCCGCTCGCGCGCGACGCGGCGCGAGGTCGAGCCTGAGCCGGTGAACACGATCACGCCGGTCAGCGTGACGGTGTCGGCAATCGCGGCGCAAGCCTTGGCCAAGGCGTCGGCGGTGGTCTGATCCGGATTGATCTCGGCCAGATGGACGCGCTGGCGATAGTACGAATCGTTTTCGACCTGGGTGGCGATGCGGTGCATGATCGTCACCGCTTCTTCCGGCCACTGGCCAGCGGCGGTTTCGGCCGAGAGCATCACCGCATCCGCGCCGTCATAGACCGCATTGGCCACGTCCGAGACTTCGGCGCGGGTGGGCGCGGGGCTCTCGATCATCGATTCGAGCATCTGCGTCGCCACGATCACCGGCTTGCCGCTGCGGCGGGTCAGCTCGACGATGCGCTTTTGGATCGGCGGCACTTCCTCGGGCAGCAGTTCGACGCCAAGGTCGCCGCGCGCCACCATGATGCCGTCCGACAGTTCGATGATGCCTTCGAGCGTTTCAAGCGCGGCGGGCTTTTCGATCTTGGCGATCAGCGCGCCATGGCCGCCCATCAGACGGCGGCATTCGGCCACGTCCTCGGGACGCTGGACGAAGGAGAGGCCGATGAAATCGGCGCCATGCTCGATCGCAAAGGCCAGATCGCGGCGGTCCTTTTCGGTCAGCGCCGGCACCGGCACCACCGCGTCGGGAATGTTCACACCCTTGCGGTCGGAGATCACCCCGCCCACTTCGGCGCTGCACAGGATTTCGTTTTCATCCGCGCGGATCACGCGCAGGCGCAGCTTGCCGTCGTCGATCAGCAGGCGCTGGCCCTTTTGCAGGATGCCGAACAGTTCCGGGTGCGGCAGGCACACGCGGTTTTCATCGCCCGGCTCCGGGTTGCGGTCAAAGGTGAAGTGGCCCGAATGGCGGATCACCGCGCGGCCATCCTTGAACGCGCCCACGCGCAGCTTGGGGCCCTGAAGGTCGGCCAGGATGGCGATGGGCTTTTTCAGCTTGGCCTCGACCGAGCGCACATTGGCGATGGTCCTGGTATGCACCGAATGGTCGGCATGGCTCATATTGACGCGGAAAGCGTCCGCCCCGGCGCGCACCAGCTTTTCGATCATCTCCGGATCGCTGCTGGCCGGGCCGAGCGTTGCCAGAATCTTGACCTTGCGGCCGCGCGGATTGAGTTTCGTCACACCGATTTCTCCCTTTGGGACGGGCATCAGCCTATGGCAAAGGCTGATTGCAAACCCAAGAACAACTCACTCCGGATGGACCCATGAATATGAATGCACAACAAACGATTCCCGATCCGCTCGACGAACTTGATGATGCGCACGCCGCCGCCGCCTTTCGCCGGCTGGTCCGCCACCTGCGCCATCGCCATGATGCGCAGAATATCGACCTGATGGGCCTCTCCGGTTTTTGCCGCAATTGTCTTGCGGACTGGATCGTAGCGGCGGGCGCCCCGCTCGACAAGGGCGCCGCGCGCGAGGTCATCCACGGCATGCCTGCCGATGAATGGAAAAGCCGCTATCAGACCGAAGCCACCCCCGAGCAATTGGAGCGCATGAGGGAGAGCGTGGCCAGGAACGCGCCCGGTCATTGACGGGGGCGTTCCTGCCCGTTCAAAAAGCCTTTTGATCGGGGGCAAATTTTTCACATTGGCCGGAAAAGGCGCCGACCTTGCCGTCCAGCGCCACCGAGCCCGAGCGGCGATCAATGCGCAGGTTGGGGTGATTGGCGATATTGATGGCAACCTTGCCCTTGATATCGCTGTCGCCGATCGCCAGTTCGATCACATCAAACCAGCCGCCGTCGCCGCCATGCAGTGTGGGCAAAAATCGCCGGGGAACGCGCGCACGCGCCTTGCCGTTCTGGATGTCGATGTCCAACTGTTCGCCAAATTGCGAGAGGTTCTGATGCGAGCCGATGCCCCATGCCGATTGGCCCGACGAACCGAAGGCGAGGCCCGAACTGCCCATGGTGACCTTTCTTTCGCCGGTTCCGCGACAGATCAAATGCAGGTTCAGCTCCGAACTCTGTGTTGGGGTGGATGGCATAGGTTGGGGACTGTCGGTGGGGGCTTGCGCGTAGGCGGCAGTCCCCGTCAGGCAGGCAAGAAAGATTGCGCGGGCCAAGACCATATTGATTGCTCCGGGTGAAAATTCAATAATAATCAACTGTATCTGTTATTTCATTAATTTTCGGTTCAGGATTTGTGGTTCCATTTTTCCGCTTCGGCTGGGGATTAATCGGTGGCCATATTCCCCTTGCGCGCTCGCCCCGCTATCTGGTCGGGCAAACCGATTCTCAACTTTGACCAATTTCGGAGATTTTACCCATGGCTGAAATGGCAGCTGACGAACGCCTGCGCCTGCTGATCGAGCGTATCGAGCGTCTGGAAGAAGAAAAGAAGGGCATCAGCGACGACATCAAGGACGTCTATAACGAGGGCAAGGCCACCGGCTATGACCCCAAGGCGATGAAGCAGGTGGTCCGCATCCGCAAGATGAAGCCCGACGACCGCAAGGAACAGGAAGCGATCCTGGAGGTTTACCTCAACGCTCTGGGCATCGACTGAACCATGCAAGCGGCCCTGTCCGCCCCGGTGCGGGCGGCGGGGCTGTTGGCGCCTTACACTCCGCGGGGCACCATTTGACAGGTGGGCCGACTTCCCCACCGCCACCCATCCTGCGGCCACAGGGTTGCCCAAACCGGTTTACGGGCGGAGTTTGGCTTTCCCGGCGAACCTCCTTCGCCAACAACGTCGCATTTGTGCCATCTCTGTTGCGCGCGGGCAATTGCCCAAAGCGCGCATCTCGGCTATCGGCGCTGCCAACTCCACACATAGCAATATGAAGTGATCCATGGCAGGCCATTCCAAATTCAAGAACATCATGCACCGCAAGGGCGCTCAGGATAAGAAGCGTTCGGCGCAGTTCTCCAAGCTTTCGCGCGAAATCACCGTGGCGGCCAAGATGGGTATGCCCGATCCGGACATGAACCCGCGCCTGCGCGCCGCCGTCAACGCGGCCAAGGCCCAGTCGATGCCCAAGGACAATATCCAGCGCGCCATCGACAAGGCGAGCAAGGGCGATGCTGAAAACTATGAAGAAGTGCGCTATGAGGGCTATGGCCCGGGCGGCGTGGCGATCATCGTCGAGGCGCTGACCGACAACCGCAACCGCACCGCCACCAATGTGCGCACCGCCTTTGCCAAAAACGGCGGCAATCTTGGCGCCAGCGGCGCGGTGTCGCATGGCTTTGACCGCCTCGGCCTGATCGAATATCCCGCCAGCGTCGGCGATGAGGACAAGGTTCTGGAAGCCGCCATCGAGGCCGGCGCCGAGGACGTCGAATCGGATATGGGCGATGGCGACGAAAACCCCGGCAGCCACTCGATCTGGGTCGCGGTCGATTCGCTCCACCCCGTCGCGCGCGAGCTGGAAAAGGTGCTGGGCGAGGCCGAAGGCGTGAAGCTGGCCTGGCGCCCGCAGATCAAGGCGACGGTCGATGCCGATGCCGCCGCCACGCTGCTCAAGCTGATCGATGTTCTCGAAGACGATGATGACGTCCAGACCGTCTGGGGCAATTACGAAATCCCCGACGAGATCATGGCCACGCTGGGCTGATCCGGTTTTCCGCGATCCCATAAGGGGCGGGGGGATGATCCTCCCGCCCTTTTGCTTTATAGGGCCTGCATGATCATTTTAGGCATCGACCCGGGCCTTGTTTGCACCGGATGGGGCATCGTCGCCAAATCGGGCAGCCGGATCAGCCATGTCGCGAATGGCCAGATCCGCACCGACAAGGAAGGCTCGATGGCCTCGCGCCTGCTCGAACTTGACACGACCATCGCGCGCGTGATCGAGATCTATCGTCCCGACTTCGGCGTGGTCGAGGAAATCTTCGTCAACGTGAACCCGCAATCGACGCTCAAACTGGGGCAGGCACGGGGGGCGGCTTTGCTGTCGCTGGCCCGCGCCGGGCTGCCGGTGTCGGAATATCCGTCGAAAGTGGTGAAGAAGGCGCTGGTCGGCACGGGCGGGGCGGCCAAGGAGCAGGTGCAGCATATGTTGAAAGTGCTGTTGCCGGGAGTGAAATTAGCGGGGGCGGATGCGGCCGATGCTCTGGCTGTGGCGATCACCCATGCGCATCATGTGGGGGCGCATTTGTGATTTTGGGGTTTTAGTGCCTCCGGCGGGTTAAGGGCGGGGGCCCTTAACAATCCCGATACTGTCTATGTTGCGCTATGGCGGCGGCGTTGGGCTTGGGCGCGATGCGTTTAAAGCCTGCGGCGCTTTTGGCGCTGTGCTTGCCGCGCCGCAGGCTTTAAAAGCATCGACCCAATCCACACCGTGACCAACCTCGCACCACCCCATAATGGGATTGTTAAGGGCCCCCGCCCTTAACCCGCCGGAGGCAAACCTTCCCCCTCCCAATCAAA
Organism: Novosphingobium sp. KACC 22771; assembly: GCF_028736195.1. Lineage (GTDB taxonomy): Bacteria > Pseudomonadota > Alphaproteobacteria > Sphingomonadales > Sphingomonadaceae > Novosphingobium. The sequence goes on from NZ_CP117881.1 coordinate 558,486, forward strand.
AAATGTTCCCAAATCGTTCCGCTCCGTCTAGGGTGCGCCTATGATTGCGAAACTCACCGGCATATTGGACGACTTCGGCCCGGATTGGGCGGTGATTGATGTCAATGGCGTAGGCTATCTGGTGTTCTGCTCGGGTCGGACGCTGGCGGCGCTGGGCATTCGGGGCGACGCCTGCACGGTTTACACCGAGATGCAGGTGAGCGAGACGGACATGCGCCTGATCGGTTTTACCAGCGCGGGGGAGCGGGCCTGGTTCAAGCTGCTGACGGTGGTGCAGGGGGTGGGGTCAAAGGTCGCGCTGGCGATCCTGTCTGCGCTGACGGTCGAGGAATTGCAGCGGGCTTGCGCTGGCGGAGACGCGGCGATGGTGGCGCGGGCCAATGGCGTGGGGCCGAAACTGGCCGCGCGCATCGTCAATGAATTGAAGGACAAGGCGGGCGCATTGCCGACGGGCCCGGCCGGCGCGGCGGTTTCGGCCGGTGTCGCGATGCCGGAGGGCAATGTCGCGGGCGATGTCGTCTCGGCCTTGCAGAACCTCGGCTTCAAACCGAACATCGCCGCCAGCGCCACCGACGCCGCCATCGCCGAACTGGGCGAGGAGGCGGGGGTTTCCGCCCTGATCCGCGTGGCGTTGAAGAAGGCGGCGGGATGAAGGCCGCGCTACGCTTTCTGGCCTATGGGATTTATGCGATGGTCGCAGGGGCTATCTTGTTGCGATGGTCGATGGATTTCTTGGCCGTTGGTGAACCAGAGTGCCATTTTACGGAACAAGGTTGCCCTGTGAGAAGCATATGGGAGTTGCTCTACTCTTTCGCGAGTCGCTTGAGTGTTCCGGTCATGCTGATTGTTTTGTTCAAACATTACCGACGCTTCTTGTACCATGTCCTTGGCCACGCACTTTCTGAACGGCCCCATCCATGACCGACAACCCCCTCCTTTCCGCCCATCGTCAGATCGAGGACATGGATGCCGCGCTGCGTCCCAAATCTCTGGCCGAATTCGTGGGGCAGGCGGCCGCCAAGGACAACCTGCACGTCTTTATTGAATCGGCCAAATCGCGCGGCGAGGCGCTGGACCACACGCTGTTTTTCGGGCCGCCGGGACTGGGCAAGACCACGCTGGCGCAGATCATCGCGCGTGAGCTGGGCGTCAATTTCAAGGCCACCTCCGGTCCGGTGATCGCCAAGGCGGGCGATCTGGCCGCGCTGCTGACCAATCTTGAACATGGCGATGTGCTGTTCATCGACGAAATCCACCGCCTCAATCCGGTGGTCGAGGAAGTGCTGTACCCCGCGATGGAGGACCGGGCGCTCGATCTGATGATCGGCGAAGGCCCTTCGGCGCGCTCGGTGCGGATTGACCTGCCGCCTTTCACGCTGATTGGGGCGACGACGCGGGCTGGCTTGCTCCAGACGCCTTTGCGTGACCGTTTCGGCATTCCGGTGCGCCTGCAATTCTATTCCGTGGACGAACTCGAACGGGTCATCACCCGCGGGGCGGGCCTGCTGGGCATCGGCATCGCGGCAGAGGGCGCGCGCGAAATTGCCCGTCGTTCGCGTGGCACGCCGCGCGTGGCCGGGCGCCTGCTGCGCCGGGTGCGCGATTTCGCTCACGTCGCGGGCAGTGAAGTGATCACCCAGACCATCGCCGACAATGCCCTGACACGGCTGGAGGTGGACAATGCGGGGCTGGATGCGCAGGATCGCCGTTATCTGCATATGATCGCCGATATCTACAAGGGCGGGCCGGTGGGCGCCGATACGCTGGCGGCGGGCCTGTCGGAACCGCGCGACACGATCGAGGAAGTGATCGAGCCCTACCTGATCCAGCTTGGCATGGTGGCGCGCACCGCGCGCGGGCGCTGTCTCAATGATCGCGGCTGGCAGCATCTGGGCCTGACCCCGCCCAGCGGGCAGGGCGCGCAGGGCGGCCTGTTTGACGGCAATGACCCCGAATAAACACCTATTTCCGTGTCATAACGGGACGGCCCATGGTTAAATATCGATGAATAGGGGCGAATCCCGTTTCGGGACAGCCCAGCCCTCCCCATCAGGTTGTCGGCTGCTCCTTCCTGCATGATCTCTCAGGTGAGGGCAGAATCGCCTTGCGTCCGAAAGGAGGCGGGCCTTTGCCGACCACAGGAAAGAGAGATGGTTATGTCGGTTCGTTTGGGGCTCGCCAAAGTTGCCGGTCTGGTGGCAGGCACCGCGCTGATTGGCGGCGGTGCGGTGCATATCGCCGAAAAGGCCAGCAGCAACAAACCGCAATATGTCAAACACGCCAAGGCGCATAAGGCCCCCGTGGTCGTGCGCAAGCAGGTGGTGACGCGCACCGTGGTGGTCCAGAAGGATTGCTGCACCAAGACCGTGACGCGCAATGCCATGGTGCCGATGCCGCCCCCGGGCCTGCCCGCGGCCGATCTGACGCCCAACACGCCCGCGCCGGCCCCCAGCCCGCTCTCGGCCGAACGCGCGCGCGGCTATTACAGCAATTGGGGCTTTGGCGGCGGCTATATCGGCGGCTTCTTTGGCGGGACCAGCGGCAATGTCATCGTGGTGAATTCCAGCGGATCGACATCGGGGTCCACCTCGGGTTCGACATCCACCTCGGGCTCGACCTCGACTTCGGGTTCGTCGTCGACCTCGGGATCGTCGTCCACCTCCGGTTCGTCTTCGACGTCCTCGTCAACATCCACCAGCAGTTCGACATCGACCAGCACGTCGACCTCGACCTCGGGCAGCACCTCGACGTCCACTTCGACCTCGACCAGCACCACAGGCGGCACACAGGTTCCCGCTCCGCCGATGCTGCTGCTGTTTGGCGGAGCGGCCGGCGCCATGTTTGCCCGCCGCCGTAAGGGCAAGGCGCAGGCCGCCTGAAGCCCTACCATTCGCCGCGAAAAAAGCGCCGCCCGGATTATCCCGGCGGCGCTTTTTTATGGCCCCAACCAATCTCGCGCCCACAAAAAAGGGGCAGCCCGCAAAGGCCGCCCCCTCTTTTTGGCATCAAGCGGTCGCTTACGCGGCCAGCTTGCGCAGTACGTACTGCAGGATGCCGCCATTGTTGAAATACTCGATTTCATTGGCGGTATCGATGCGGCACAGCGCGGTGAAGGTGAACTTGGTGCCATCCTTGCGGGTGACTTCCACGGTCACGTCCTGACGCGGCTTGAGGCTGGCAACGCCGTGGATCGTGAACGAGCAATCGCCGTCCAGGCCCAGCGTCTGGCGGTTTTCGCCATCCTTGAACTGCAGCGGCAGCACGCCCATGCCGACCAGGTTCGAGCGGTGAATACGCTCAAAGCTTTCGACGATGACGGTGCGCACGCCCAGCAGGTTGGTGCCCTTGGCGGCCCAGTCACGCGACGAACCGGTGCCATATTCCTTGCCCGCGATCACGACCAGCGGCGTACCGTCGGCCTTGTGCTTCTGGGCAACGTCGAACACGGCGCCGACTTCTTCACCATAGCGGCTCATGCCGCCTTCGATGCCGGGGACCATTTCGTTCTTGATGCGGATGTTGGCAAAGGTGCCGCGCATCATCACTTCGTGGTGGCCACGGCGCGCGCCATAGCTGTTGAAGTCGGCCTTGGCGACCTGACGCTCCATCAGCCATTCACCAGCGGGGCTGTCGGCCTTGATGTTGCCGGCGGGGCTGATGTGGTCGGTGGTGATCGAATCGCCCAGGATCAGCAGCGGCTTGGCATCGACGATGTCCTGAACCGGCGCCGGCTCCATGGTCATGCCTTCGAAGTAGGGCGGGTTGGCGACATAGGTCGACCCTGCCTGCCACTTGTAGGTTTCCGAACCCGTGACGTTGATCGCCTGCCAATGCTTGTCGCCCTTATAGACGTCGGCATAGCGGGCCACGAACATCGGACGGTCCATGCAACCGGCCATCGTGGTGGCGACTTCTTCGTTGGTCGGCCAGATGTCCTTGAGGAACACATCCTTGCCTTCGTTCGACACGCCGATCGGGGTGGTGGTGAAATCTTCGATCACCGTGCCCTTGAGCGCATAGGCCACCACCAGCGGCGGCGAAGCGAGGAAGTTGGCGCGCACGTCGGGCGAGACGCGGCCTTCAAAGTTGCGGTTGCCCGAGATCACGGCGGCGGCAACAAGGCCGTTTTCGTTGATCGCCTTGCTGATCGGTTCGGCCAGCGGGCCCGAGTTGCCGATGCAGGTGGTGCAGCCATAGCCGACCAGGTTGAAGCCGACATTGTCGAGGTGCTTCTGGAGACCGGCCTTTTCGAGGTAGTCGGTGACGACCTGCGAACCGGGGGCGAGCGACGTCTTGACCCAGGGCTTGGGCTTGAGGCCCAGCTCGTCGGCCTTCTTGGCAACCAGACCGGCAGCCACCAGAACCGAAGGGTTCGAGGTGTTGGTGCAGGAGGTGATCGCCGCGATGGTCACGTCGCCGTCGCCGATGTCAAAGTCCTTGCCTTCGACCGGAACGCGGGTCTGGGCCTTTTTATAGACATTGGCCATGTCGGCGTTGAACACATCGTCCACTTCGGGAAGCGAGACGCGGTCCTGCGGACGCTTCGGACCGGCGAGCGAGGGCACGACCGTCGAGAGGTCGAGTTCGAGCGTCGAGGAGAAGATCGGTTCGACGGCGGGGTCGATCCAGAAGCCCTGCTCCTTGGCATAGGCTTCGACCAGTTCGATCTGGCCTTCGTCGCGGCCCGTCAGGCGCAGATAGTCCAGCGTCTTGTCGTCAATGCCGAAGAAGCCGCAGGTCGCGCCATATTCGGGCGCCATGTTGGCCAGCGTGGCGCGGTCGGCGAGGCTGAGGTCGGCAAGGCCGGGGCCGAAATATTCGACGAAGCGGCCCACCACGCCATGCTTGCGCAGCATGTTGGTGGCGGTCAGCACGAGGTCGGTCGCGGTCACGCCTTCCTTCAGCTTGCCGGTGAACTTGAAGCCGACCACTTCGGGGATCAGCATCGAGACGGGCTGACCCAGCATCGCGGCTTCGGCCTCGATGCCGCCCACGCCCCAGCCCAGCACGCCAAGGCCGTTGACCATGGTGGTGTGGCTGTCGGTGCCGACGCAGGTGTCGGGATAGGCAACGGTTTCGCCGTTCTGGTCAACGCTGGTCCACACCGCCTGGGCGATGTTTTCCAGGTTCACCTGGTGGCAGATGCCGGTGCCCGGCGGCACGGCATAGAAATTGTTGAGCGACTTGGAGCCCCACTTGAGGAAGTCGTAGCGCTCCATGTTGCGCTGATATTCGATCTCCATGTTCTCTTCGAACGCCTTGGGATGACCGAATTCGTCCACCATCACCGAGTGGTCGATGACGAGGTTGACGGGAACCAGCGGGTTGATCTTCGAGGTGTCGCCGCCAAGCGTGGCGATGGCATCGCGCATCGCGGCAAGGTCGACCACGCAGGGCACGCCCGTGAAGTCCTGAAGCAGCACGCGCGCGGGGCGATACTGGATTTCGTTCGACGATTCGCTGGGGTTCTTCTGCCAATCGACAATCGCCTGGACGTCGGCGGTCGAAACGGTGAAACCGCCGTCTTCAAAGCGCAGCAGGTTTTCCAGCAGCACCTTCATCGAGAACGGCAGGCGGCTGATGTCGCCGAACTTTTCGGCGGCCTTCTTCAGCGAATAATAAGCGACTTCCTTGCCACCGGCGCTCAGTTTCGAGCGGGTGCCGAGCGAGTCCTGTCCGACCTGGGTCATACGGGCGTCTTCCTCACCTCAATTGGCCCAGAGACGAAAAAGACGAAAAGGCGCGTTCGGGCGCGATCTCGCCCGCCTTTGGGCGGTTGCAGCATGAGGGCCGATGCGCGTGAATCCGCCCCGCGTCAAGGGCGCGAAAGGTGGAAAAAGGAATGAAGAGGGGCGGGGGGATGGGATATTGTTGCTATTGCGAATTGTTATCCGAAATAAGCCTAAGAGGCCGCGGGATTGTCGGAGAAATGCCCTTCGCCCCGGCGCGCGCGATCACAGCGCGACTTGCTCGGTATGCTCGCCTTTCTGTCCGCCCGCGCCCAGCCAGCAGCCCGCCACGACCAGCACCGCGCCGCCTAGCGTATAGAGATCGAGCCTTTCGCCAAACCAGATCCAGCCCATCAGGGCGGCCCAGAGAAAACCCGAATATTCCACCGGCAGCAGCCGATGCGCGGGCGCCCGCGCCCAGCCCCATGACAGCAGCATCAGCGAGACAAAGGACAGGCCCGCCGACCCGATCAGATCGCGCCAGACCGCCCCTTGCGGTACAGATGGCATGCCGATCGCCAAACCCGCAAGGGTCAGGAAACCGGCGGTAAATAAGGATTGGAAAAAGGCGATTTCGGCGGGCGGGGCCATTTGCGCCTGATGGCGCTGCATCACCAGATTGGCGGCATAGAGCACCGCCGAGCCCAGCAGCGCGAGCATGCCGTGCCATGCGTCCTGCGCCAACGCGCCGCCCACCTGCATCCGCCCCAGCCCGATTACGCCGACCCCCAGCAGCCCCAGGACCGAGGCCCCCAGCGCGCGCCGCGTGATCGCCTCGCCCAGCGCGAAGCCGGCCATGAACAGCGCAATGATTGGCGCGATGAACGACAGTGCCATACCCACCGCCATCGGCGTGCGCACAATGCCCCAGAAAAAGGCGAAGGCCATTCCGCTGGTCACGGCCGCGCGCATCGCATGCATCGCCAGACGCCGCCCCGGCCAAGCCCCCGGATGGGCGATCTGCCACACCGCCAGCCCAAAACCCGCCCCGATGATGTTGCGCCACAGCAAGGCCGCATGCACCCCGGTTTCGATCGAGGCCCGCTTCATCAGCGCGTCCATCACGCTGAAACTGGCAATTCCGCCCGCGGCGGCAATAAGGGGAAGAAACAAAGGGCGCGCCATGATCGTTAAGCACCTAGCGGGCTTGCGCCCAGTCGTCACTATGAGAAGGTAGGTCGAGCTTGCATGCGCTGTGGTGTTCAGCCAACAGACAGGGGCTATACTGGATGGTATGCGACGAACTGTGCTTGGCCATCGTTGAATTGAGTGTATCGGGCCGGGCAAAAAGGGGCGTTGAATGATGATGAATACGCGCAAGTTGATGATGGGCGGAATGATTCTGGCCTTGGGTTCGGGGCTGGGCGCCCTGTATCCCGCCATGGCGCAGGATCGTCCGGTTGAGGGTAAGCAGGGTATGGGCAAAATGCCCAATGTGCGCCCCGCCAATATGGCTACCCCCACGCCCACATCCAGCGCATCCCCCAGCCCGCGCCCCAGCGCATCGGCCAGCGCGGCGCCAACGGGGCGGCCCACGCCCACACCTACGGTCTCGGCCACACCTTCGGCCACGCCCAGCCCCTATCCCACGCCCAGCCCGTCGCCCGGCGCTACCCCGGTGCAGGAGGCGGTCGTCAACTGGAGCGCGGCCGATGCGGGCGATCTCTTGGCCGCGATCATGGCGATCGGCGAGGAGGGACTGTTTCCCGCCGATTATCAACCCGATGCGCTGCGCGCCGCGATCAAGGGCGGCGAGGGGCAGGCGCTGGACGAACAGGCCAGCAAGAGCTTTGCCTGGCTGGTCGAGGATCTGCGCGACGGGCGCACGCCGATGACCGCGCGCATCCAATGGTTCGCCGTCGATCCCGATCAGGACGAAAATCCCACCATCGCCTTGATGCAGCGCGCCACCACCAACCATGACGTGCCCGGCACGCTGGCCAGTCTGGCGCCGACCTATCCCGATTATGCCGCGCTCAAAGAGGCGCTGGCCGGCACGCCCAAGGCGCAGACCAAGCTGCGCGATGCGATCCGCATCAATATGGACCGCTGGCGCTGGCTGCCGCGCGATCTGGGGCCGGTTTATCTGATCACCAATGTGCCCGAGTTTCAGCTGCGCCTGGCGGTCAACGGCCGCAACATCCGCACCTATCGCACCATCGTGGGCAAGCCGGGCCGCACCGCCACGCCGCAATTGGCCGAAAAGGTCGAGGCGGTGGTGTTCAACCCCACATGGACCGTGCCGCAATCCATCGTCGTGGGCGAGGGGCTGGGCCAGCAATTGCTGGCCAAACCGCGCGCCGGATACAAGGTGACGCGGATGGAGGATGGCAGCCTGCAGGTGGTGCAGCAGCCGGGCAACAGCAATTCACTGGGCCGGATGAAGATCGACATGCCCAACCCGCATGCCATCTATCTGCATGATACGCCCTCGAAAAAGCTGTTCGATGCGCAGGTGCGCGCTTTCTCGCACGGCTGTATCCGCACCGACCGTGCGGTGGAGCTGGGTATGACCATGGCGATTCTGGGCGCGGGGATGAGTCAGGAGGATGCTGTCGCCACGTTTGAGGCGGGCAAGTACAAGAAGGTGCCGATGACGCGGACCTTCCCGGTCTATCTGACCTATTTCACCTATGGCCGCGACATCAACGGCACGCTGGCCAGTTTCAACGACCTCTATGGCCGCGACGGCGCGGTGATTGATAGTTTCCATGCGCCCCGTGCGCTGCATACGACACAGCGCAAGAGCAATGAGGAAGTGATCAAGCTGGATAACCCGCTGTAACCTGCGGGGAGGCGGCGCTGCTGAACCGATCAGCGGCGCCGCGCCGGGATCACGCCTCGCTGATGCGGTCGGCGTAAAGCAGGCGGCCCGCGCCCAGATGGCCCAGCACAAGGCTGAAATCTTCAGGCGCCATGGCAAAACAGCCTTCCGAGCGGCCCAGCTTGCCGAATTTGGACACCATGTCGGGCGCGGCATACCATGCCGGATGCATCACGATGGCGCGGTCAAACGCATTGGAATTGTCCAGATCCAGCCCGCGCAGGCGCATTGAGGCGCCATATTTGCCCTCATACTGGCCTGCGGTCAGATAGGCACCGCGCGAAGTGGCAAACGAGCCGACACTGTTCGAAAACTGCTTGAGCCAGCCGACATGGGCCGGGTCCGACCCGCGACCATGCGCCACCAGATGCGAACGCACCGAGCCGCTGATCATGTCAACAAAATGCAGGCGCGCATCATGCGAAGGCTTGCTGAAATCGGCGATGGCCACAACATCGGGCCGTGCCAGCATGGCGCCGACGCGATCCCGCTCACGCATGGCGATGCCCACCACGCGGCGTTCATATTCGGAAAGGCCCGAAGCCTGTGCGGCAACACGCAGGGGCGTGGCCATGGCAACCCCGCCAAGGGCCATTCCACCCAGCAATGCACGACGGCTCAACATGTTATTCTGATTCGCGATTCCCATGTCTGTTGCCCTAGGGCAACGGGGTAAATTTTTCTATTCGCCTGCGATGGAATCACGCGAGTCAGCGGCGAGTTGAGCCAAAGTTGCGCCATCAACGCGCATTACCGTCCATTGTTCCATCGGCTTTGCGCCCATGCGGCGATAAAATTCGATCGAGGGCGTGTTCCAGTCCAAAACGCTCCATTCCAGCCGCGCACAGCCGCGCTCCTGCGCCAGAGCGGCCAGATGGAGCAGCAAGGCCTTGCCCAGACCCGACCCACGCGCGGCGGGGCGGACATAGAGATCCTCAAGGTAAATGCCGGGGCGGCCCTCGAAGGTCGAGAAATTGTGGAAGAAGAGCGCAAAGCCCTGCGGCGCCCCGTCGATCTGGCCGATCACCACCTCGGCCATCGGATGCGGGCCGAACAGATGGCGCGTGAGGTTTGCCTCGTCAAAACGCACTTCGTGCGACAGTTTCTCATATTCGGCCAGATCGCGGATCAATTGCGCAATCAGGGGGACATCGTCGGGCGTCGCCGGGCGGATCGTGTTGGTCATGACGCTTGGTTTAGCCCGATTTGCGATTGTGAAAAGCGTGGGGCGCATTTTTTCGGAAATTTGATTTTTCGGAAATTTGGCTTAACCCCAAAACTTGTGTTGACCGATCCTGCTCGACTGTGGCAATCGCGCCGCCTGCCTGAAGGGGATGTGCTTCACTTCAGGCGCTGCCGGAGAAAGCCTTGAGCTTCTCAATGCGTGCGGGTGTAGCTCAATGGTAGAGCAGCAGCTTCCCAAGCTGAATACGAGGGTTCGATTCCCTTCACCCGCTCCAAGCCCCGCAAAATGCATTGGCCGTTACACCGCTTTGGGAACGAAGGGGGCACAGGTCCGTTAACGGGGATATGGACCAAACTTTGCTCGATCCCGATCGCAATTGCTGGCGGATTGAACATGCTCGCCGCGCCAAAGTCATCATTGATGCCGACGACTATTTCAAGGCGGCGCGCGCCGCGATGCTCAAGGCGCGCAAGCAGATCCTGCTGGTGGGGTGGGATTTCGATGCCCGGATCCGCTTTGGCGATGGCGAACATGACGATGCGCCGGTGCGGGTGGGGGCCTTTCTGAGCTGGCTGGTCAAACGCACACCGGGTTTGAATATCTATATTTTACGGTGGGATACCGGCGCGTTCAAGACGCTGTTCCATGGCCGAACGCTCTTGCGCATCGCCAAATGGATCAAGGACCCGCAGATCCATTTGCGCCTTGATGGCCATCACCCGCCTGCCGGTTCGCATCATCAAAAGGTGGTGGTGATCGACGATGATGTTGCCTTTTGCGGGGGGATCGACATGACCGTCGACCGCTGGGACACGCGCGATCATGCCGATGAGGAGCCGCGCCGCATCCGCCCCGATGGCACCCCCTATTGCCCATGGCACGATGCCTCCACCATCCTGCAGGGGCCGGTTGCCGGGGCCTTGGGTCAGATGTGTCGCGACCGGTGGGAGGTGTCCGGCGGCGACCCCATCGCGGCGGTGGAGGGCGGCGCGGATTGCTGGCCCGACGACGTGGCGGTCGAATTTACCGAGGTCGAGGTGGGCATCGCGCTGACCGTGCCGGAAATGGCCGATCAGGAACCGCGCTATGATATCGAGGCGCTCTATGTCGATCTGATCGCGCGGGCGCGGCGCTTCGTCTATGCCGAAAGCCAGTATTTCGCCTCGCGCAAGGTGGCCGAGGCGATTGCCAAACGGTTGGCTGAACCCGATGGGCCGGAATTTGTGATTGTCCATCCTGATACGGCGCAGGGCTGGCTGGAGCCGGTGGCGATGGATTCGGCGCGCGCGCGATTGGTCGAGGCCTTGCAGGAGCAGGACCCCTATGGCCGCCTGCGCCTTTATCATCCCTATACGGCGGGCGGGACGCCGATTTATGTCCATGCCAAGGTGACGGTGGTGGATGATCTGATCCTGCGCGTGGGGTCGTCCAATTTCAACAACCGCTCGCTGCGGCTGGATACCGAATGCGATGTGGTGATCGATGCCGAAAGGCCCGCCAACGATGATGAGCGCGCCACGATTGCCGGCATCCGCAACGGCTTGCTGGCCGAACATTTGAACTGCTCGGTCGAGGAGATCGCAGAGGGGATCGAGCGAACCGGGTCGATCATCCAGACCATCGAGGCTTTGCGCGGAGAAGGGCGCTCGCTGCGGCCCTATGTCGTGCCTGATCTGGATGCAGTGCGCATGTGGTTGGCGGATCACAAGATCCTGGACCCGGAAGGGCCGGGCGAAATGTTCGAGGCGCTGGATCGGCGCAAGCCCTTGCTTCAACGGTTGCGGCCGCATTGGCGGCGCGATCATAGGCCGATGGACGCTGCGGCTTTTGCGCTGGGCGCGTTGGGCGCGGGGGTGCTGATGGGCGCGCTCTGGACCCGGCAGGGCAGGCGATAGCGCCAAAAGCAAAACCCCCGGCGCATGGCACCGGGGGCTGCGAGTTTCACAATAGGGCCGTCAGGCGTCAGGCCTTGGCCAGACGCGCCTCCAGCGCGGCCTGCTGCTCAAGGATCGCCTCGGGCAAGGTGCCCAGCGCGGCCAGATCGCGGCCATTGCCTTCGGCTTCTTCGCGCCAGCCATCAATGCTGACGGTCATCAGTTCGGCATATTGCTCAGGCGTGATGTTCAGGCCCGACAGGTCGACGCCGCCTTCGACCGGGTGACGGCCGATGACGCTCTCGGTGGCATCCGCCTTGCCCTGCGCCCGCTCGATCACCCACTTCACCACGCGGATGTTGTCGCCATAACCGGGCCACAGGAACTTGCCGCCGCTCTTGCGGAACCAGTTGACCAGATAGATCTTGGGCAGGTTGGCGCCGTCGTTGGCGACCTTGCCGGCCATATCGACCCAGTGCTTGAAGTAATCCCCCATCGCATAGCCGCAGAAGGGCAGCATGGCGAAGGGATCGCGGCGCAGCGCGCCGATCTTGTTTTCCGCCGCCGCCGTGCCTTCCGAGGCAAGGTTGGCCGCCAGATAGACGCCATGGTTCCAGTCAAACGCTTCGGTGACGAGCGGCACCGAAGTCGCGCGGCGGCCGCCGAACAGGAAGGCCGAGATCGGCACGCCCGCCGGATCTTCCCATTCCGCCGCGATCGAGGGGCACTGCGATGCGGGCACCGCGAAACGGGCGTTGGGGTGGGCCGCAGGCTTGCCGCTGGCCGGATCATAGGGGTTGCCCTGCCAGTCGATCAGACCCTCGGGCACGTCCTTGGTCAGCCCTTCCCACCACACATCACCATCGGGCGTCAGCGCCGTGTTGGTGTAGATGGCGTTGGCATAAAGCGTTTCGACCGCGTTCTTGTTGGTGTCGATGCCGGTGCCGGGGGCCACGCCGAAGAAGCCCGCTTCTGGGTTGATCGCATAGAGGCGGCCGTCCTTGCCGGGGCGCATCCAGGCGATGTCGTCGCCGATGGTTTCCACCTTCCAGCCGGACAGGGTGGATTCCAGCATCGCCATATTGGTCTTGCCGCAGGCCGAGGGGAAGGCGGCGGCAATGTAATGCGCCTCGCCCACCGGCGGGGTGACTTTCAGGATCAGCATGTGTTCGGCCAGCCAGCCATCATCGCGCGCCATCACGCTGGCAATGCGCAGCGCGAGGCACTTCTTGCCCAGCAGCGCATTGCCGCCATAGCCCGAACCATAGGACCAGATTTCGCGGGTTTCGGGATAGTGGACGATCCACTTGTCATCGTTGCAGGGCCACACGACATCGGCCACGCCATCGGTCAACGGCATCCCGACCGTGTGAACACAAGGCACAAAGAACCCGTCGCGGCCCAGCATGTCCAGAGCAGGCTGGCCCATGCGCGCCATGATGCGCATCGAGAGCACGACATAGGCGCTGTCGGTCAGTTCGACGCCCACCACGCTGCTTTCCGAACCCAGCGGGCCCATGCAGAAGGGCACGACATACATCGTGCGCCCTTCCATGGCGCCGGCAAACAGGCCGTTCAGCGTTTCGCGGGTTTCGGCCGGATCGCGCCAGTTGTTGGTCGGCCCGGCGCCTTCGGGCGTTTCCGAACAGATGAAGGTGCGGCTTTCCACGCGGGCCACGTCGCGCGGGTCGGAACGGGTGTAGAAGCTGTTCGGGCGCTTGTCCTGCGCCAGACGCACCAGCGTGCCGGCATCGACCAGTTGCGAGGTCAGGCGATCCCATTCCTCCTGCGAACCGTCACACCACACGATGTCCTTCGGACGGGTCAGCGCGGCGACCTCTTCAACCCAGTCGATCAGGCGCTGGTTGCGGGTCGGGGCGGTCAGAACCGAATCGGGGGAAAGGGTGTCTTGGGTCATCGCGTTCCTCACCTGGGCCAAATGCAAGTATGAATTCGCATGCTTTGGCTGCATAACATACCTATGCGCTATCAGCACAAACGCCCCTCGTCGAGGCCTCTTGGGCAGGAAAAAGGCGACTGGGGCTTAGGAAACGGCAAATGGCCGAATATTTTTGCTGTATTCAGTTTAGTGTGCATTGCAGCATGTCGATAACCCAGACAATAGGCACGCGTGACCCGCAATAAAACGGGCTTTATGTATGACATAACGTCCTTTTTGCGTCGCGCCTCAGCGGTTTGGCCGAATCACCTGCGCTGGTCATGCCACGTTGGACCGATGTGCTGTCCGCCCTTGGCCAACCGGCCCTAGCGCTTCCACACCACCAGCTTGACCATCGCGCCCGGCGTTAGCCGCGTGGTGCCCGGGGGCAGGCCGTTGAGCGTCAGAAAGCGTTCGGCCGCATTGTCATTATAGGCCATGCGCGCGGCCATGGTCGCCACCGTATCGCCCGGCTCTGCGCGCACCACATCGACAATGCGCGGGCGGATCGCGGCGGCCTGTGCGGGCGTGATCCGCGTCAGGCCGTTGACCAGTGGTGCCAGATCGCCCAGCCCCTGTCCGGCAGGCTGCATCACGGTAAAGGCATAAGCGCGGTCGGGCGCAACCGTGACCGCCACCACGCTCAGGTCCACCGTGGTCGATCCGTTGCTGGCGCGCACGGCGGCGCTCATGCTGGGCATGCCGTTGATCGTGCCGGGGGTGCCGTTGATCTCGCCCACTTGCCCGCCCTTGGCGATGGCCTTGAACCGGGCCCGCAGCAGCGTGTTCAGGTCGCCCTTATAGGCCCCGCCGGTAAAGCTGGCCTGACCCCGGCCATTGCTGCCTTTGGCGGTGATGGTGACCGAATCCGATCCGTTAGACATGCCATAGCCCGCCGGAACGGTGAAACGCAGCCGATCGGGCGGATAGGTGAAGGTCTGCCCCTCAATCACACCTTGCTCGGGATCGTCATCATAGATCATGCCGCGCAGGGAAAGCAGAAAGGCCTCGTTCGCCTTGGCCCCCGGCGGCGCGCCGATGCCCATCTGGCGCGCACGGTCCAGCGCGCGGGTAACGCGGGCCTCGGGGTTGGGGTGCGACATGGCCCAGCCGGGCGTCGTGCGCGCATTGCCCGCAAGCCGCGATTCCAGCCCGGTCTGCGCCGCCAGCGAGGCCAGCATGGTGGAAGCATAGGCCGGATTGTAACCCGCCTTCTGCATATAGACGCCGCCCAGATCGTCGGCCTCGAATTCCTCGCCGCGCGAATAGGCCATCACATGGCCCACCACCAGACGGTTGATCCCGGCCTGCCCCAACTGATTGCCCAATTGCCCGATCGCGCCCCCGCCCAGCACGCTGCCCAGCACCGCCTGGCCCAGAGCGCCCAGCAGGGTGGAGCGCTGGGCCACCTGCTGCCGCTTTTCGGAATGGCGCGCGGCGATGTGGCCGGTCTCATGGCCCAGCACAAAGCCGAGCTCATCCTCATTGTTCATCAGCGCCAGCAGCGCGCGCGTGGTGTAGACATAGCCACCCGGAATGGCGAAGGCATTTTCCACCGGCGAATTGAGCAGGGTGAAGGTGAAGTCGCGCTCGACATTGCTGATGCCCGATTGGCCCGCCACGCGCAGGCCCACCCGGCGCACTATCGCGGCCTGCGGTCCGGAATAGGCGCCGCCATATTCCGAAACCATGTCGGGATGTGCCTTGGCCCCGGTGGCGCGATCATCGGGCGAAATCGCCTGCGGCCCGGGCAGGTTGATCGGAGGGGCGGCCGCCGTCAACGCCATCAAACCCGCCAATGCCCATCTTTTCATAATCAGCCCCCTGCCCATTGAAGGCAAGGGTTAGCGTTGATCGCGGGGCGCTTGCAACAGGGATTGACGGATTGGGAGGCCGCATGAGGGCTCGCGAAACGCACGAGCGAAAAAAATGTTCCGCGTGGCACGCAGATTTTTCCCAATAAGCTCAATCCTGTCATTGGCCGGTTTTATTTGAAAGGGAGAGAAGGGCGGCTGTTTGGTGAAAGTGACTATTTTCAAAAACCAGATCGTCTGTTTTAAATCGCTGCTATTGTGCAGAAATATTAACATGGAAATTATGGAGTGAATTTTTATATATGTATGAGTGCGTATAATAATTTTTAAAAATTACATAAGTTGAAAGGTCGATCACCCGTGCATTTACCAGTTTCGTGGCCGCCGCCATTAATTTCTTGCGGTCATAAGCGAGGCTATTCAATCAAGGGTGATTCAAATGGCCAACATCGTTTCAACATATAACGCGGCGGGCGTATTGCTGAAGGCTAGCGCCGCTCCTGTTCGCGGCGTCAGCATTACAGCCGGAATAACTTCAGTATCGGGTTCTTCGGGAGCCGATCTTTTTCGCAGCAATGGTTCTGGGACCATCATGAATGGTGGTGCAGGCGACGATACTTATTACGTATACAACAAAAATGACAAGCCAGTTGAGGCTGCCAATGGCGGGATCGACACCGTTTATTCTACGATCAACTGGAAATTAGGCGATAATTTCGAAAATCTCCAGCTTGACGGTACCAATACATGGGGGATCGGCAACAGTATGGACAATATCATCGCGGCCAGCAGCGGCACGCATTGGCTCGACGGGGGTCTGGGCAATGACGTGCTGATCGGCGGCACCGGGGCGGATACTTTCGTCCACAAGGCGGGCGAGGGCATGGACACGATCGTTAACTTTACGGTCGGCACCGACACGCTGCGCCTGTTTAACAGTGGGCTGACCACTTTTGCCCAGATCAAACAGCATATGGTGCAGATGGGCAGCAATGTTGTCATTCGCCTGGGCAACAATGATTCGGTCACGCTGGTCAATCACAACATCAACGATTTCACCGCGCGCGACATCACCGGCAGCCTCAATCTGGCCGGCCTGAAGATGACGTTTGATGACGAGTTCAACTCGCTCAACCTCTTTAACGGCACCACCGGCACCTGGAGCACCACCTATGGCTATGGCGGCCCCACCGCGCTGAGCAATCGCCACCTCAATGACGAGGCGCAGGTTTACACCGATGCCAACTGGCGCGGCACGACCGGCAAGATGACGCCGATCAACCCGTTCTCGCTCAACAACGGCATCCTCAACATCACAGAAACCAAGCTGACTGCGGAGCAATCGGCGGCCAACTGGGGCCTGCAATATTCCTCGGGCCTGCTGACCACCAAGTCGAGCTTCTCGCAGCTTTACGGTTATTTCGAAGTCGATGCCAAGCTGCCCGCCGGGCAAGGCATGTGGCCCGCCTTCTGGCTGCTGCCCGCCAACGGCACCTGGCCGCCCGAACTCGACGTGTTTGAACAATTGGGCAAGGACCCCAACACGCTTTATCTGACCGCACATACCAGCGCCAATGGCGTCAAGAACCAGTCGGTCCAGTCGGTGGTCACCATCGGCGATGTGACGCAGAACTTCCATTCCTATGGTGTTTTGTGGACCGCGACCGATCTGGTCTGGTACATTGACGGCAATGCCGTGGCCCAAACGGCGACGCCGGGGGATATGCATTCGCCGATGTACATGCTGCTCAATCTGGCCGTGGGCGGCGCATGGGGCGGCGGCATCAACGGCACCCCCGACAGCGCCACGATGCAGGTCGATTATGTGCGGGCCTACAGCATCAATGCCGACACCACAACGGCCCAGGCCCAGGCGGCGCTGAGCACGGGCGGCGCGATCACCGCGACGGGGCTGACCAACATTGCCGGCACGCTGGCCAAGGGCGGGCTGTCCAATGAAATCAAGGGCGGCATCGGCGCCGATGTCATCACCTCGACCAAGGCGTCGAGCTTTTTGACCGGCGGTTCGGGCAATGACACATTCGTCATCTCCAAATCGGTCCTTGACGATACGATGGGCGGCACCGGCGTGCAAAAGGTCATCACCGACTTTGAAGGCGCCAATGTCTGGCAGGCGGGCGGCAACGACCTGCTGCTGCTCCAGGGGTTCAGCGCGGGTTCGACGCTGAGCTGGATTGCCGATGATCCCTCGAATGCCTCGCTCGGCTATTACGACATCCACGATGCGGCGTCGGGCAATGATTACATGATCGGCATCCTGTCAAAGAACGGGGCGCACCTGTCTTCGATTTCGGATGTCAAATTCTACTGAGGCTTCATGGGCGGCAGGCTTGCCTTGCCGCCTTTGGCTGAATCACCACCTTGATCCATGATGCGGCGGGGGGATCGGCGATCCCCCCTTTTTGCCGCGCGGCCAACGCCCGGAAAGGGTGCGGCAGAGCCCGCTCAGTCCGAGCCGAACAGGTCGCGGGTAAACACCTTTTCCTTCACATCCGCGAGGGCCGAGGTCATGCGATTGGCGATGATCGTGTCGCATTCCTGTTTGAAAGCGGCCAGATCGCGGCTGACCCGCGAGCCAAAGAATTCCTCCTGCGCCATCGTGGGCTCATAGACCACGACCTCGATCCCCTTGGCCTTGATCCGCTTCATGATGCCTTGAATCGAGGATTGCCGGAAGTTGTCCGACCCCGCCTTCATGGCCAAACGGAAAACGCCCACTTTCCTGGGCTTTTTGGCGATGATCTGATCGGCCAGAAAATCCTTGCGCGTGCGGTTGGCATCAACGATCGCGCGGATGAGGTTTTGCGGCACTTCCGAATAATTGGCCAGCAACTGCTTGGTGTCCTTGGGCAGGCAATAGCCGCCGTAGCCAAAGCTGGGGTTGTTGTAATGGCTGCCGATGCGCGGGTCGAGGCAGATACCGTTGATGATCTGGCCCGTGTCCATGCCTCCGGCAATGGCATAGCTGTCCAGTTCGTTGAAGAAGGCAACGCGCATCGCCAGATAGGTGTTGGCAAACAGCTTGATCGCCTCGGCCTCATTGGCATCGGTGTAAAGGATGTCGACATCCTTCTTGTCGGCCCCCTGCAGCAGCAGTTCGGCAAAGATCCGCGCCCGTTCCGAGCGTTCGCCCACGATGATCCGCGACGGGTTGAGATTGTCATACAGCGCCCGCCCTTCGCGAAGGAATTCGGGGCTGAAGATCACCTGCTCGGTTTCCATCGTCTTGCGGATATTCTGGATAAATCCGACCGGGATCGTGGATTTGACGACGATGGTTGCCGCAGGATTGGTGCGGATCGCGGTGCGGATGACCGCCTCGACCGAGGATGTGTCGAATTTGTTGGTGTCGGCGTCGTAATTGGTGGGTGTGGCAACGATCACATAGTCGGCCCCCGCCAATGCCTCATTGGGATCGAGCGTCGCATGAAGGTTCAACGGGCGATGGGCCAGAAATTCCTCCAGCTCCGCGTCCACGATGGGCGACTGGCGCGCGTTCAGCATGGCAACGCGTTCGGCGGAAATATCCACGGCCACAACTTCATTATGCTGTGCCAGCAGGACGGCGTTGGACAGCCCGACATAGCCAAGGCCAAAAACTGCGATTTTCATTCAGGAATACTCCCGCCAGTTGTGACCCCGCAAGGAGGAGAGCGGCGGCGATGCAGGCGTGAACCAGTATCAGCCGTTTCATCGCAGCGCCAAATCATACGCTCCTCTATTCCTATCTGTGGCCGTGCCAGTCAATGGCATGTCGCCGAAACGGTTCATTTATGTCCGCCGGAGTGCCTGAAAAGTGTGTCCGGCGCATGACTTGGGCGTGGGCAGATTTTGCGTTTTGATAAAGGAGAAAGCAGATTTCGGCGCGTGTCGAAAGGGCTTGGGAGGCAAACTGGCGATTGGCGGGCGAAGGGCCGCCGACCGGTGCGAGTGGGCGAAACGGCCTTTCCCTGGCATCCATCATGGTCCGCGGCAATCGCCCCGATTTTGGGTCTGGGATGTTAATTTCCTTGGCGGATATCATGGATGCAAGGGATTGAGATAACGTGCCGGCAGGGGCGCATTCTTGCGCGCGGTTTATCGGGCATAATGCGGGGTAAGGGTCGATCCGGGCAGTTCCTGAGCATAGTTGATGAAAAAATAACCTAACAATCCAAGCGACTTGCGATTTTGCGCTCAAGTGTTGACGTCAAAGTGGTCGTAGATTCGAATTATTGAAATGAAATCCGATGCAATTGCGCGGGCTAAGTTATTGACGTGCATTAGGAATGATACCTAATCTTAGCGCGTCAATCAGGAGCCGTGCCTTGCCCCAGGTCCAATTATCCACATTCTTGTCCCCGCTGCGCTGCGCTCCCGTATTACTGGCGCTCTCGTCCGGCCCCGCGCTGGCGCAGGCCACCGATCTGGAGTGGCGCTCGATCGTGACGCAGGGGCAATCGCAGGATGTGCGCATCGATAGCCTCAATCTGCCGCCGTCGGCCACGGTCATGGGCCGCTATCGTCAGGATTATGTCCCCATCGGCGGCCGGATCGGCAACTTCTTCCTCTATCCCCGTATGAGCGTGGCCGAGGAAGCCACCGACAATCTTTACGCATCGAATATCTATCGGACCAGCGACATGACCACGCGCCTCAACGGCAGGGTCTTGCTGACCTCGTCCATGCCGCGACATGCCCTGGACTTTCAGGTTTTTGCCAGTCAGTCGCTGCACGCACGTCATGGCACCGAGGATGTGACGAATTACGGCGGTGTCATCGACGGCCGTCTGGATTTTGGCGCCAGCACGGCGCTGACCATGGTGGCCAGTGTCGAACGCGGCACATTGGACCGCAGCGATTTCACCAGCCCGGTCAACGCGCTCAAGCCTGTCAGTTTTAACCGCTATTATGGCGAGGCCAAGGCGCAGCACACCTTCAACCGGTTGCAGATCAGCGGCTCGGTAAAATTGACCAAGCTGGAATACAGCAATACGATCGCCCGCGACGGCACGCTGATTGATCAGCAATTTCGTAATGGCGATTTCCTGACCTATCAGGCGGGCGTCAGCTATCGCCTGCGCAGCGGCATCCGGATCATCACCAGCGGCACCTATACGGTCGCGCGCTATGACCTGCCGCTGAGTGAGGCGCTCCAGCCCAACAGCCTCGACCGCAGTTCGCACAAGAAGCGGATCGAGGCCGGGTTGCGCTTTGATTTCACCGACCGCCTGGTCGGGTCGCTGCGCGGCGGGTGGATCGATGTTGATTATGCCGATCCGCGGCTGCGCTCGTTCAACAGCCCGGTTTTCAGCGCCGATTTGGTGTGGTCGCTGCGCCGCTCCACCACGCTTCAGCTGAAGGCGGACCGCCGTGTCGATGAAAACACCTCGACGACCTCGGCCGGTGTGCGCGTGACCGAGGGCAGCTTGTCGCTGGAGCACGAACTGCGCCCCAACCTGTTGCTGGGCGCGCGGGGCAGCTATGCCGATATGCAAACGCTTGGCCTGGGCGCGAGCCGGCAGATGCTGACGGGCGGCGCGCAGGTGCGCTATCTCATGAACCGCAGGCTAAGCTTCGTTCTCGATCTTTTGCGCCAGCGCCGCACATCGCCCAATGATGAATGGCGATTTGATGAAAATCGTGTGATGATACAGGCTCATCTGACGCTCTGATGGCAAAAAGGGGGATCGGAACGACCGATCCCCCTTTTTTGGGCCTGAGCTTTTCGCGATCAATTCTCCGGTTCGGGCGGATTGGCTTCCAAGGCCTGACGCGCGCCTTCGTCGCGCACGGGTCGCGCGCGGCTGACACCGGGGATAAAGCTGCCATCGATGGTCGAAAGAACCTGCGTCAGGATGGGCAGATTGCCCTTGCGCGCCACTCTCTGGGAATGCGCCTGCGCATCATACAGTGTGGCATTGGGCGCGAGATAGCGCATTTCCAGCAAGCCCAGCGACGCCAGCAGGTTCAGCTTCGCGCTGGCCTCGCGCGCCACGGCGTTATAGTAATTGTTGCGCATGGATTGATAGCTGCTGGCCAGAACCAGCACGTCGAACGTGCTGCGGTCGCCCGCCTTTTGTTGCCGTACCGCGCCGACATAGGCGCTCTGCGCGCGCTCCATGGCGCTTTGGAAATGGACTATGCCCCGGCGAGCGGCGGCCAGTTGGTCCCATGCTGCACCAACTGCTTCACGGGTATCGCGCAGCGCCGAGTCAATCAGGCGCCAATCGGATTCATTGGCTTCTTTGGCCTCATTCAATTTGCCCAAACGCAGGCCGGAATCAAACAGCGGTTGGGTCAAGGCCAATTGCACCACCACCTGTGTGTTGCGCAATTGGTTGTTGTAGGGCGAATTGCTGGCAAAGGCGAAGCTGCCCTGAGCATCGATGCGCGGACGAAATTCGGCGCGCGCGGCCTGTTCATAGGCGTGGGATATGCGCTCTTTGGCTCTGGCGGTGGAAATCAGGGCGCTGTTCTGCTCGGCAAAGGAATAAGCATCGGCCAGATTGGGAAAGGGCGACGCGGGCAATTCGATGTCGGCCAGCTCGCCCGGAGGCGCGCCGACATATTGCATGAATTGCTTTTGCGAGACGCCCAACTGGCCTTCGGCTTGCAGCAGCGCCGCTTCTGCGGTTTCGCGTTCGGACTCGGTCTGATCCAAATCGGTCTTGGTCAGATCCTTGTACTTGAACCTGGCCCGGTTGCCTTGCAATTGCAGGTCAAGAATGGCCAAATTCTCGCGCGCAATGGTCAGCAGCGCGGTATCGCGCCGCACCGCGATATAGGCGGCAACAACATTGCCCAACACTTGCGTTTCCGTCAGCCGCAGCGCCTCGCGCTGATAGTCGACCGATGCGATGGCGGCCTGTTCATTGGCGGCATTGCGGCCAAAGGTCAGGATGGGCTGCGTCAGCACCGCCGACGCCGTGTAGGCCCAGCCGCGCGCGCCGACCCAAAGCCCGGCCAGCAGTTCCTCTTTCGTGCGGGTAAATGTGTCGCCCACCGTGGCGGTCAGAGACGGGCCGTAGGCCGAGCGGGCCACGGGAACGCCATAATCGGTCGAGCGCGCCTGCGCTCTGGCCGAGAGCAGAAGCGGGTTGTTTTTGTAAGCCATGGCGATGGCATCGGCCAGGGTCGAGACCGCGGGTGCAACCTGCATCTCGCGCGGGCTGCGCGGGCGGGTCTTGTTCACAGGATCGGCCAGCGGGCATGTCATATCGCGCCGACACACCAAGGGTTGGGCCGCGGTTGACGCCGGGGTTACCGCAGGCAGCGCCGCTTCATCCTTGTCGGGGGCCATGGTGCTCGATCCGGCGGCGGGACGTGCCTGTGGCTGTCCCTGCATTTGGGCCTGAGCGCCGGGGGCGATCATGGCGATCGGCGCAATCCCGATCAGCAAAGACAGCTTGGCCAGAAGAAGACGAGAAGTATGCATGATGAGCCGTCACCCGACAAAAATCGATCCGCGATAGTGTCGGCATTGATAGCTTTTTCCGCCGCGCCCCGGCAAAAGAACGCATCCAAGACGAACCTAATATTTATCTGGGCGGCGAGGCTTGGGCGTCAGGAAAACAATCAAAATCGAAGGTATGGTCTATCACTTCACGACCTAACCCCCGGCATTCGTGCGGCCAGGTACAATGGCGGCCGGGGCGCCTCCATCGGTCGGGCGGGTCAGCACGAAATGCCAGAAACCCATCGACCAGCCCAAATGCATGAGCATCATGGCCGGCCCGGAAAAGGCGGCGCAGGCCGATCTGGCCTTCCACCCCAGCATAAGCCCATAGGCTCCGCAGACAAAAAGCCAGACCAGCATCGGAGCCGCCAGCAGCACCATTGCCGGCTCCAGCATGGCCATGGGTAGCGCCAGCAGCCCGGTGAAGGCCACAGGCGCGACGGGGACCGGGATGGCCTGTCGCAAATGTAGTTTCGAACGGTGGCGCGCAATATTTTGCGCGCGGCCAAAGCCATAGCCGCGATATTGCCGCAGCAGCGCCATCGGCGTGCGGCGCGGAAAATAGGTCAATGCCCCCGCTGGCTCCAGCCAGATCCGGCCGCCCAGAGCCGCCAGCCTTTTGTCCAATTCGGCGTCTTCATTGTGCGAAAATGCCTCGTCATAGCCGCCCGCGCGGCAATAGAGCGAGAGATCGAACAGCGCATGATGCCCATGCTCGATCCATTGCCCGGCCCCCAAATGCCGATGCGCCGCCCCCCCCGTGCCAAGGCGCGAATTCTGCGCGGCCGCGACCCCTCGCTGAAAACAGGCAAAACCATCCGTGACCATGGGCACGACCACCGAACTGGCCCCGGTGGCCATCGCGGCCTCGATCAAGGTGGCGACATAATGGTCGGGATAGAGGCAATGGGCATCAATACGGATCAGCCAGCGGTGCGATGCGCCAAATTGGCGCACCGCCAGATTGACCGCCGCGCTTTGAATCCGGCGCGGATTATCCAGAAGGATCAGATTGGGGTGGTTTACGGCCAACTGGCTGACGATCGCGCGGCTGCGATCGGTGCTGCCGCCATCGGCCACAACAATCGTTGCGCCCCCGCTTTGCGACAGCAATTGACCGAGCAGGCCGGGCAGATGGGCCTCCTCATTCAGGCATGGAATGACGACCAGGGCATCCTCAAGGCTCGTCGCCTCAAAGGGCATATGGGCGCCTGTATGGGTCATGGAATTCATAAAGCACCTGATATAATGTGGAAATCAGATCGCGCCTCGGCGTCGGACTGACACACGGTATGGCGCGCAAGGCTGCGGACGGACTGACCCATCCGGCCAAATTCGGCATGGCCGAGCCCTGCGAAAAAGCCGGGCAATTCGTGCGCGGGGTCGGTCAAGACAACGCCGACATCATGGTTTTGCAGCCATTGTCCCGTGGCGACATTGCTCAGAGCCAGCGGCACCGCGCCATGCGCCAGACCTTCGTAAAGCCGGTTGGGCAGCAGCCAGGCCGAATTGAGCCCTTCCTCAAAATAGTCGATGGCCCAGATGAAATGGATGCGGCCGTAAAGGTGGCCCAAATCGCCCGCCTTATACGGCCCGACAAATTCGACATGGGGATCATCGGCCAGTTGCGCGGCAAAATCGGCGCCGAATTCGGCCTCCGAGGGGATGCCCGCGATGATCACCTTGATGCGCCCTTGCGCTTCGGCGGCCATCGCACGCAGCAAGGCAAGGCTGCGCCGACAGCGCAGCATACCGAACCAGCCGATAACCCATGGCGGCCCGGCGGCGGGCGGGGGCGGCAGGCTGGCCGGAGCGGCCGTCTGCGGCACCTTGTTTTCGGACAGCAGATGGGGGCCATGCCACCCGCGCCGCGCCACGAAATATTCGCTCAGAAACAGGGACGCGCTGACCAGTATCAGCGCCGTGCGCGCCAGAGCCCAAGCCTCTATTCGATGCAGCAACCGGGTCTTCCACCCATCGCCCAGCAACAACCGGTGAATGTCGAGGCATTCATAGACCAGACGCTGACCCGGTTGCAGAATCCGGCGCGCAATCACCAGCGTTTCGAGATTGCGCGCGACGATGACATCCGCGCGTCTTGCCTCATGCCTCAATCGGCCCGGCATCAGGCAATGGCGCAGAACGCTTCCCGCCCGTTTGCCCAATTGGCCATCGGCGGTGATGCCCAGATCGATCACATCGCTCGATCCGGCAGACCCCGGCGGCGATCCCTCACGGCGAAAACCGGCAAGAGTGACCTTTGCGCCATGGGCCTGAAACATGGCCATGCGCCGCCGCACGGCGGCATCGTGCAGATTATGCACCAGATAGAGGATCCGGATGTGATGAGCCCTGCTGTCTGTCATCATCCGTCCACCTGCATCGAAGGCCATTTCGCCCCCTCTTTCGCTGGTAAGATCGCCGATAGGATATCGTATGCCGATCGCCAGCAGGAACGATCAGCATCGCGGGAACCGCCACGCCGGACCGATGTCGATGCCGCAGCGGAGGCGCGCGCCGCAGGAATCCTGTTGCCTTCGAATTGCCAAAGGTCAGATGGGTTCGGCCCGTGGTTTAGGTCAAAACTGAAGAAGGCTGGGAGATAGGGGAAGGCGGTCAATCTGAAGTTCGCCGGTGGCGCTCCCTCTGCGATATCATCGGCAAATTGGCATATTTGCGGGGGGGCTTCATGCCCTGATGGCCCCGATATGATTGAATTGCGGGCGATAAGATAACCATATGGGTGCATTTGGCCGCGTGGCCGGGGTTGGCTGCGGGCAGCTTGGCGCGGATTATCGTCCGCTATTTCGTGGAAATGCTGCTGCTCGGCGCCATTTGGGCGCGCGGCCTATGGTCCGGAGAGGAGGCGCGCTTTTTGTCCAGATTGGATGATACGATCTAAAATTAAGCAATAGAAATCCTTGGGAACAGGGCCATTGAACCTGAGTGGCAAAACGCTGTCAAAGCGGTGTGGAAGAGGCGGAGTTTTGCGTGCAGGGGATTTATGGGCCGTGATCAATCCTGCGCGCCGCTGCGGCCATGCGCGGCCATTCAGCGCTGCATCAAATCGCCGCACTCCTTGAGACAGGCTTTTGCATTTCAGCGGTCGGGGCTCACCATGCCCTCGCGGCGCCAATCAAGCCGGGGGTCGCCAATCCTCGACCGAACAATTTCATGCCCGGTTCACGCCCGCCCCGCCTGCTGCCTGCGCTGCGTCGGATTACTGCGGCGGAAAACTTGTTTCGGGTTTTCCTCATGATCAAGGCGCGCTGTCGCAAGTTGGAGCCGTCGTAAAATCCGTGGGCTTTCGCCTTCGTTTCGGACCCAACTTTGGTTGTGCTTGGGCGCGAGTTACCGGAATACCCTTACGGTAAGGAGAAAGCTAATGGCCACCGCACCAGTTGAGCTTAGATATGATAATCCACCTCGGGCAAAAAATGAAATTCTGCCCGACCCGCGTCATCTTCTTGCCATTTTTTTACGGCGAATCGTCGTCTTCACCTGTGTATTCGCCTTGGTGATCAGCGCGGTTGTCGCTGCTCTGTTCATGACCAAGCCGATCTATTCTTCAACGGCCAGCATCCTGATCGAGCCGCGCAAGGCCGATCCTACCGGCAGCACGCCGGTGGTGCCCGGATTGCCCGCCGATACTTATGTGGTGGATACGCAAACCCGCCTCATCGGATCGCCCGAAGTGGCGCTGGCCACCGTGCGCGAGCTGCATCTGGCCAGCAATCCCGAATTTCGTCAGGCGGATAAGTCCGATGCGAAGGCACCTGTGGCCACCCCGGCGGGGACGCCCGTGGCGATGACCCCCGATGAGCGCGCGGCCATGACCACGCTGCTCAAGCATCTGCGGGTGCAGCGCTCGGGCCTGACCTATGTCATCGACATTACCGCCAGTGCGCAGTCGTCCGACATGGCCGCAGCCATCGCCAACAGCATCGCGCGCCAATATCTGCTGACGCAGAGCACCGCCAAGCAGAGCGAAACCGAACTGGCGGGCAGCTTTGTTTCGGGCCATGCCGACGAACTGCGTCGTACCGCGCTGCAGGACGATGCCAATCTGCAGGCCTATATCAACTCGCACAATCTGATGAGCGCGCAGGGGGCAACCGTTGCCGAGCAGCAGGTCTCCTCGCTCAACGAACAGATCGCCATGGCGCGTGCCAATTACGCTCAGGCGCTGGCCCGCTATGAGGCTGCGCGCGGCCAGTTGGCGAGCGGCGGCAGCGGCGGCGTGGGCGCCGTGGTGCAATCCGAAACGATCCGCTCGATGCGCGTTCAGGAAGCGCAGCAGAGCGCGCAACTGGCCGAATTGCAGTCGCGCTATGGCGAGCTGCACCCCGATGTGATCCGCGCCAAGCGCAATCTGGCCGATGTGCGCCAGCAGATCGCGGCCGAAACCAGCCGCATTCTGGCCTCGCTGCGGGCGGATGTCTCGGCGGCCAGCTCGAATCTGGCCTCGCTGCAAAACAGCCTTGGCGGCGCACGCAGCTCGCTGGTGGCCAACAGTTCGGCTCAGGTCGGTCTTGCCGATCTTCAGCGCAAGGCCGAGGCCAGCAAGACGGTCTATTCCAATTTCCTCCAGCGCTCTAAGGAAGTGCAGGCTCTGGTCAAGGCGCCGCTGCCCGATGCCAGCATTGCCGCTGTGGCCCGCCCGGGCGACCAGCCGCTGTGGCCGAACTATCCGCTGGCCTTCCTGTTTGGCGGCATCGGGGCGATCATTCTGGGCCTCGTGGGCGTGGCGATCGCTGAATATCTGGATGACAGCATCAGCACGCGTCAGGATGTGGCAAAGCATCTTGATGTTGAATATGCGGGCGGTCTGCCCGACATTACCAAACTGCCCAAGGCGCAGGCCGGCGGCGCGCCCGAGGACTTTGTGCTGGATCACCCCTTCTCGGTCTATACCGAGGCGGTACGCAACATCGGCGCCTTCCTCAAGCTGAACCGTCCGGGCGCGTCCAAGGTGGTTACGCTGGCCTCCTCGCTGCCGCGAGAGGGCAAGACCACGCTGGCGATCAGCCTGGCCCGTGTGCTGGCCGAAGGGCATGCGCGGGTGCTGCTGATCGACGGCGATCTGCGCCGCTGTTCGGCCAGCCAGTTGCTGGTGCCCGGCGCGCGCCATGGTCTGATCAGCCTGCTGAACGGCAAGGCCTCGCTGACCGAGGTCGTGCTGAAAGACCCGCGCAGCAATCTTGCGGTGCTGCCCGCTCTGGTCAAGGAAATGTCCTCCGGCGCGTTTCAGGCCGAGGCGATCGGTTCGCTGATGACCGAATTGCGCAAACAGTTTGACGTCATCATCATCGACACCGCGCCGGTTCTGGCCGTGGCCGATACCAGGCTGCTGGGCTGGCTCTCGGATGCCACGCTGATGGTTTGCCGCTGGCGCAAATCCAGCGCCAAGGCGGCCAAGGTTTCGGTTGATGTACTGAACCAGTCGGGCGCCCGCGTCGTGGGTACGGCTTTGACGCTGGTCGATACGCGCAAATATGCCTCGATCGGCGTGGGTGAGGCCTATGGCTATCACCGCAGTCTTTCCACCTATCATTCTTGAAAACAGTTCTGAAAATCATTCCCGCTGAATGGAGGATGCCGTGAAAAAGGCGCAATTGCCGCAATCCGGGCGGGAGATGCAGATACAGGAAGCGCTGAAAATGTGCCGCGTGTTCTTTGTGAACGCGGGTATTTTCAGCGCCTTTCTGAACATTCTTTATCTCGCACCCACCATCTATATGCTGCAGGTCTATGACCGGGTGGTGCCCACGCGCGGCTTTGCCACGCTGGGCCTGCTCACCCTGTTGTTTATCGCGGCGGCAAGCACGATTGCGGTGCTGGATCTTATTCGCACAAGGCTGTTCGTGATCGCCAGCCAAAAGCTGGACGTGCAGCTTTCGGGCCGGATTTTCGACGCGCTGATGCGCGCCGGGGCGGGCAGCGGGACCGCGACCAATTCCAGCCTGATGCGCGAATTCGACCAATTGCGTGGCGCGCTGACCGGGCAGGGGATGCTCGCGCTGTTCGATTTGCCATGGGCGCCGATCTATATCGTGGTCTGCACGATCCTGCATCCGCTGCTCGGCCTGTTTGCGCTGGTGGGCGGCCTGCTCCTTGGCTTGCTCAGCTGGCTGAACGAAAAGGTGACGAAGGCCGCGATCCAGAAAGTGGTCGGCGCCAACCAATCCGTGTTTCAGGCAATGGACAGCGCGCTGGCGCAGGCCGGAGTCATCGGCGCGCTGGGCATGCGCAAGGCTTTTGTCCGCATCCAGATCAGCGAGCGCCTTAGCTCCAACCTGATCAGCGCCCGCGCCGGGTTGCAGACGGCGGTCATCACCTCTTTCGTCAAGGCGATCCGCCTGATGCTGCAATCGCTGGCCCTTGGGCTGGGGGCCTATCTGGTCATCAGTCAGCAGATGTCGCCCGGCGCGATTTTCGCCGCCTCGCTGCTGGTGTCGCGCGCGCTGGCGCCGATCGAAATGGTCACGGCTGCTTGGAAAAGTCTGGTTCAGGCCCGCGCCGCCTATGAACAGATCGGCCTGTTGTTCGATGGCGTCGGCCCCACGCCCCAGCGCACATGGCTGCCCGAAGCGCAGGGGCGCGTGACGGTCGAGGGCGTGTCGGTGGCCTCGCCTGCGCGGGACCGTCTCCTCCTGCAAGGCGTTACCTTTGGGCTGATGCCGGGCGAAATGCTGGGTATCATCGGGCCCAGCGGCGCGGGCAAATCGACGCTGGCGCGCGCGCTGGTGGGGATTGCCCCGCTGGTCAACGGTTCGGTGCGCATCGACGGTGCGGCGCTGATCGACTGGCCAGAGCGCCAGTTGGCCGGGGCGCTGGGCTATGTTCCGCAGGAACCGACGCTGTTTCGCGGCACGATCAAGGAAAATATCGCCCGCTTTCAGGAGACATTTCCCGGCGAAGGCGGGCTGGACGCCGAAGTGGTCCGCGTCGCGCAATTGAGCGGGGTGCATGAATTCATCCTGCGCCTGCCCCAGGGCTATGACACCGAATTGAGCTATAACGGCAGCGGCCTGTCGGTGGGGCAGGCGCAGCGTGTGGCCTTGGCCCGCGCGCTGTTTGGGGCCCCGCGCGTGCTGGTGCTGGACGAGCCCAATTCGGCGCTGGACGCGGATGGAGAAATGCATCTGATTCGGACCTTGGCCGAACTGCGCAAACGCGGCGTGACCATCATCGTCGTGGCGCATCGCGCGGGCATCCTGGCCGATGTCGACAAATTGCTCGTCATTCGCGATGGGCGCGCCGAAATGTTTGGCCCGCGCAAGGAAGTGATGGAGCGATTGTCAGGCGGCAAACCCGCCGTTCCGCAGGAAAAACCCGAAACAGTGGCGAAGGATTGATCCATGTCGGACAACAACATTGTTACGATGGAGTTCGTCAACACCGAGAGCATGAAA
This sequence comes from Novosphingobium sp. KACC 22771, assembly GCF_028736195.1. Classification (GTDB taxonomy): domain Bacteria; phylum Pseudomonadota; class Alphaproteobacteria; order Sphingomonadales; family Sphingomonadaceae; genus Novosphingobium. The sequence goes on from NZ_CP117881.1 coordinate 588,726, forward strand.
CTCTCGGGCGGGATCAAGATGATCGAGGCCAGCAGCCACCGCGATATCTGGGGCGGCTGGGCGATTATCCTGCTCTTCTTTCTGGGCTTCGGCCTCTTCTCCTTCCTTGTCCCACTCGACAGCGCGGCCACCGCCGAGGGCTCCGTCACCGTTTTTGGCAACCGTCAGGCGGTCCAGCATCGCGATGGCGGCGTGGTCAGCGCCCTCTATGTCCATGAGGGCCAATATGTCACCACGGGCCAAATCCTGCTCGAACTGAATGGAGGCGAAGTGGCCGCCAACGAACGGGCGCTGGCCAGTCAGGTGATCGGGCTGCAGGCCGAAAAGGCACGCTTGCAGTCGGAACTGACCGGACAGCGCGCGGTGAACGAGCCCATTGCTTTCGCCCGTCTGGACCCGCAGGACCGCAAATTGGCCGATGATGCGATGCGGTTGCAGCGCGCCGTGCTGGCCGCCCATTACACCGCCATCGGCCAGCAGCGCCGCGTTCTGCAAAAGCAGGCCGCCCAGTTGCAGCAGAAGCGCGGGGGTTTGAGCGAACAGATCGCCTCGGGCGAAAAGCAGGCCACGCTGTTTGACGATGAATTGTCGGGCGTGCGGGCTCTGGCCGAACAGGGCTATGCCAGTATGAACCGCGTGCGCGAGCTGGAACGCGCGCGGGCGCAATTGTCGGGCCAGAATGCCGGGCTTTCGGCGGACCGCGCCTCAATCGGCGCGCAATTGGGCGAAACGCAGATGCGCTCCATGTCGCTGGGTACGGATAATGACCGCGTCGCCGCCGATGAATTGCGCAAGGTGGACGAAAATCTGGCCGATATTCTGCCCAAATGGAATGCCGCGCGCCATTTGGTCGAGGCGACCAAGATCCGCGCTACGGCATCGGGTTCGGTGGTGGGGCTGACGGTGTTTACCGTTGGCGGCGTCATCGGCGGGGGGCAAAAGCTGATGGATATTGTGCCCAAGGAGGCCAATCTGGTCGTCACGGCGCATGTCAATCCCAATGAGGCGAATGACCTTCGCGTGGGCGATGTGGCCGAACTGCGCTTTCCCTCGCTCCACGAACGCCGTTTGCCGATGATCGAGGGTAAGGTGACGCGGGTTTCGGCGGATATCATTACCGATGAAAAGGCCAATACGTCTTACTATACTATCGAGGTCACGGTTGATCCCAAGGATATTGAGAAAATCAACCAGCTTAAGGGGCGGACTTCGGCGCTGAAACCCGGCCTGCCGGTTCAGGTCTTGGTCAAGGCCAAGAAGCGAACCTTGATCGAATACTTGATGGAGCCGTTCAGGCAGGCGCTGTGGCGCAGCGGGCACGAACTCTGATCATAAGAAAGGCCCCCTTGAAACCAAGGGGGCCTTTTTGCTGGCATCGATTTTGCAAACCTAATCGACCGTTTGCAAAAAGCCGAATTTCACCAACCAGGCGACGTGGCGCAGCAAAAACGGCGCCGGAACATCGGGCACCGCCGCCATCAATTCCCGAATGCGGGCCTCTTTGCCCTCCACCAAGGCACCGATCCGCGCCACCAGTTCGGCTGGCGGCAGCAGAGCGTCGACCAGACGCGCGGTATCAAGGTCCAGGGCATGGGCCACCCCCGCCTGCACCACTGTATCGGGCGAGAGATGCTGCGTCGAAAAGCCCGCAAAGAGCGTGAAAGGGTCGGTGTTGGCAGGCTCGGGAAATTGCCGCTGCATCAGGGCGGCGGGGGCGGTGGCGCGAAGTTCGCCCAATTGCGCCCAAAGCTCCTGATAGGCCTGAATGATCACGGGCCAATCGAATTTGGCCCGCACCCGCGCCCGCCCCGCCGCGCCCATTTTTGCGCGCAAGGCCGGATCCGCGATCAGGCGCGAAAGCGCGGCAGCGGCGGCGTCGATGTCCACGCTGGTATACTGGCTGATCGCGCCAATATAGGAATCGTAATTGATCCAGCCTTCCGCATAATATTCCGCAATATCGCCCGCGTGGCCCGGCGGCGGCTGGGTGGTGGGCACCAGAAAGCCGGTTTCGCCATCCACCACGCTGTCGCGGAATCCGTCCCAATCGGACACGACCACGGGCAGGCCGGCGGCCATGCCCTCAACAGGCGCAAGACCGAAGCTTTCCTGAATATTGTCGGCCAATTGATAGAAGATGTCGGCCGCAGCCCATGCTTCCCGGCGCAGATTGGCCTTGCGCCCATCCAGATAGGTAACGCGCACCGATGGTGCCAACCGTTTGGCCGCCTGACGAAAGGCGGCCTCCTGATGCTCATTGGCGAACCAGCCGACGAACAGCATGGCCAGTTTGCCCCCATCGGGCACGCTGGGCGCGGCGCGCTCCAGCGCCATCAGCATCGCGGCCGGGTTGGCCTTGGCATGCAGCGAAAGGCGGCCGACATAGACGCAGGCCACATCGGCCCGATCAATGCCCAGCCTTTGCCGCGCCTTGTTGCGCAGCGGTTCCAGCCCGTCAAAATCATCGGCGGCCACGGCCAGCGGGATCACCGGCAATTGCGGCAAATCCAGACTGCGTGCGCCATAGCGCTCCATGGCATAGGTTTGCTGCTGTTCGATCAGACGCTGGGCCACATCACGGATCGCCCGCGAGGGGCAGATCAGCGCATCCCAGCGATGGAACGGCGCGGAAACCAGTTCGGTCACTGCGCGCATCGTCCTGTCGCTGGACAAGGTATGGGTCAGCCCGCAGATGCTGTAGCGCGCCGCGCCATGGCGCCGCCTGCGCCATGCATGCTCGGTCAGCACGGGGTGATAGCAGAACAGCGTACCCGAACGCTGAAGCCCGGAGACATCCCGCGTGGTCATCCATCGGGCCTGCGCATGGGGGGCCATGGCCTTGATGGCGCGGCTGAATTCCTCCCCATCCGCCTTTGCGCGGACATGGGCTTCAAACGCATCCTCGCCCGAATGGCGGAGATAGGCGCGCAAAAAGCCCTCACCTGCCGCCTGTCGCCCCATCGGCGACTGATTCTGCATTGAGAATGCCTCGGGCACAAAGTCGATGGTGACGCTCATTATGCGGCGACCAGCGCGCCTGCCTTTTCATCCCACGCCAATCGCTTTTCCACCGGCCGGATCAGAAAGCTCTCTGCCTCCGCCGCCTGTGGTGTGTCGATCAGCACCGCGTCGAGCGCGGGATAGGCCGAGAGCGCCACCATCAGCGGTTCAAATTCGGCCTGCGGTTCAGATTTGGCGGTCGGGGCCACGCGGACAAAGCGGTCGCCGCGCCGCTCCCACCCGGCCAGCGTGATGTGGTCAAAACTGGCCAGATCGGCGGCGGGAAAGCTGTCGGGCGTTTGCGCATCGGGGGCAAAGGGCTGCACCAATCGCGGGCTCAGGCTCTTTGCGCGCAGGGCATGGGCGATTGTATCGAGATGCGCGCGGCCCGCATCGTCCAGCCGCCGCGAGGTGAGCACCGCCGCATTGGCTCCGTCTTGAACATTGATGTCGCGGCGGCGAAACCGCTCAATCCTGGCCCGCACCGGCAGCGCCAGCAGCGCCGCGGCATCGGGATGGCGCAGCATTTCGGCCAGCGCGGTGCCCCACTGCCGTCCCTTGATCGCGCCCACCAGCGTGTCAAACGCCAGCGCCCGGTCCAGCGAGGCATGGCGCTCGCGCCGCGCCGCCTCGACATCGGCCTGTCCGGCGATGCGTTGGGCAAATTCCAGATCGGCCACTTTCAGCGCCTCGATCTGCGGCCTTTTCAGCTTGGCCGAATTGGAGCTGGAATGCTTGCGATAGAAATACCACGGTTCGGGCAGGAGATAGAAATCCAGCCCATGTTCAAGCAGGCGCAGCAGGAAGTCATAATCCTGCGCCAGACGCAGCGCCGGATCATACCAAACATCGCTGGCCCGCCACGCATCCGCGCGCACCATCGGTTTGACATAGCCCAGCGAGCCATAGGGCCCATACATCGGATTGCCGCGCACAAAATCGGCCAGCGAGACCCGATGTCCGCCCTGTGCATGTTTGCCGCCCAGCAGCCCATGGGGCGCGCGTTTGCCATCGTCGTAAAAGGTCAGCAGATCGTCCGCGATGATCGCCGCCCCTTGCGCATCGGCCGCCTCGATCAGCTTGGCCAGACGCTGGGGATACATCAGATCGTCGCTGTCCAGCACGGCCAGCCAGCGCCCGGTGGCATGGCGCAGCGCCATATTGCGCGCCACGGCGGACCCGGAATTCTTTTCCAGACTATGCACCTGAACCCGGCCGGGGAATTCTTCGGCCATGGCGCGGGCGACGGCCACGCTGCTGTCGGACGAAGCATCGTCAACAAACACAACCTCAACCGTGACGCCGACGGAATCCAGCGCGGAGCGGATCGACGCGGCGATATAGGGTTCGCAGTTGAAATTGGGCATGATGATCGAGACGTCGAATGCGGACATGGCTGCGCCTTTAAAAATAGGATCGGCGTCCCATCGGTATCAGCCCTTTTGCGCTTTGCCGCATTCAGATGGCTCTTTTCTGGTGGAATTATACCTAAGAACCGGCCTTTTCGGACCAACTTTGCCCAAAACAAAACGCCGGCAGACATAATCCGCCGACGTTTTGTTTTGCTATTCAAGAGAAGGACCTGTGATGGTGCCTCCAACCTAAATATCGATCATTAGCCCCACTTGATATCGCCGGCGGTGGCCGACAGGGCTTTGCCGTTGAGCGAAACGATCGCGATCGTGTAGTCGTGATTGGTCGCTGAATCATGCAGATCGTAATAATACAGCACTGCATTCGGGCTCGAAGCGGGCGGAATGTAATATTGCGAGGTGCTGATGAGGCTGAGGGTCGAGCCTGCGCCAAAGCCGGTCAGCAAAAGCAGGTCGTTCGCGCCCGCCGCCCAACCGGCAGCGCCCTGGAAATCACCGATCGTCTTTTGCGAGACATACGGGGAAAGGGTGGAATCAAGATCACCGACCTTGATCACGAAAGTGTCATTGCCCGCGCCGCCGTTCATACGGTCGAGACCGGCGCCACCCCAGAGCACGTCGTTCCCGTCGCCGCCGCTGATCACGTCATTGCCCGCGCCGCCATACAGCTTGTCATTGCCTGCGCCGCCATTTAGGTAGTCTGCGCCCGAACCGCCGATAACCTTGTCGTTGAAGGCAGAGCCGTAAACGGTGTTGCCGCCGTTATCGAGCTGCAGGTTGAGAGGGGTTGTCGAATGAGTTGCGTCAAGAGTCGCCATAAATTTATCTCCGCTGCGTTGGACGGACAGAATCTAATGTCGCCGTCTTTGTTGCCCAACTATTCTACGGCAATGGGAATGGCGGTAAACATATAAAAATATGAATTTAGGCCATATTGGCCCAAATCGTCTAGTCATTTTTATGTTTCTATTCAGCATATTTGATAGGATTTTTTGAAAATCAAAGCGAAAAATTTCAAAATTTCGGATATTGATTAGGGAATAATGCTTATAATAAAGTGCTATTATGGGGTGAATGGGCACGAAAACGTTTGAAATCGATTATTGTTTCCATCCAAATGCGATGCAATATTCCGATGTATTCACCTTGTCAGCCTATTGGCACCGAGGGTCGCTGATCTCATTCTTTCGACTCAGATGCGAGGGCGTCGGGATGCCGTCGGCTGGGCGCCATTCCCCTCCAAAGGCGATGTATCTGACCTTTCCCCTAAGCTGTCTTACAGATTAGTTTCCGGGTGCTGCGAAGGGCCGAGAGGCAGATTGCCGTTAAATCACTGCCCTTTATCCTTCTATTTGTTGGGTGAACTATGGACCGTATCAGTCACTCTGCTCTTGCGCCCGGTTTACCGGCCGGTCCTGCGTTTGCTCGGCCAAATCTTAACGTCTCGCGCGTGAGCGGGGAGATGTGGGTTTCATTTTTCACTTTCGCGCTGCTGCTGTTCCTGCCGCAAACGCACGGGACGGCACCTATCTTTCTGATTCTGATCTACGCGGGTTTGGCCATAAAGCATCCCGGTGAAGTACTTCGAAGGATCAGGGGGCGCTGGGTGCTGTTTGCTCCGGGAGTTTTTGCTTTTATTTCAACTTTTTGGTCGATGGATTCGGTAACAACCCTTCGCCTGAGCCTCGAATTGCTTTTTACAATCTATATGAGCCTGTGGCTGGCCGGTTCGCGACGGTGGAACGATGTGGTTGCCGGACTGGCGATGGCGGGGATGCTTTACCTTCTGTCATCGCTGGTGTTGGGGCAAACAGTGATGATCGGAACCGTGCCCGGCAAGGAAGCCTTTTCCGGCTTCAATCTGGGCAAGAATTTGTTCGGCGATATTGCGGCTATCGGCATTCTGGCGATGGTTGCGCTGCATTTTCAGACATGGATGCAGCGACCGGTTGTGACGATGGCGCTGCTCCTGGTGCTCGCCATTGAGGTGAACGCGATTATTCTCTCGCAATCGGCGGGCGCCATGGTCGCGGCCTTCGGCGCTTGTGCGGTGATGGTCTTTGTCGTGATCCTGACCCGGGTCGATGCTGTCGTGCGCGCATGGCTGCTGATCGTGACGGGCTTGACTGCTCTGCTTGGGCTTCTGCTTTTCACCGTCATGGGGGATGTGGTCATGGACAACATGATGGGCCTTTTTCATAAGGATCCCACCATGACGGGGCGTCTCTATTTGTGGGCGCGATCCAAAGACATCGTGGACAGCCACCCATGGCTGGGGAGCGGGTATAATGCGTTTTGGGTGCAGGGAAACCTGGATGCCGAGGGCCTGTGGACCTGGGCCAGGATCCCGACCCGCACGGGCTTCAATTTTCACAGCACCATCATCGAAAATCTGGTTGAAGTAGGCTATGTCGGTACAACCATTCTGGTGCTGACAGTACTGCTGGGGGCCATGGGATTGTTGCGCCGCGCCATTCGTTCGGGCCAGACGGCGGCGGCATTCTGGGTCGCCATCCTTGCCTACGAATTGTCGCGCTTCCCGATCGAGGCTTTGGGGCCTTCGCCGTTTTATCATACCACAGTGCTCGTTTGGGTCGCGCTGGGGATGGCGTGGTCGGACGATGATCATGGCAACCGGTTTGCCCGACATGCGTAGCATCTTGCGCCGATTAAGCGGCCTGCCAGAGCGATTTGAACGTGTTGTCCGCGGGCAAAATTATATCCCGCAATTGGATGGATTGCGCTTCTTTGCGATCATCCCGGTTTTATTGTGGCACGCCTCGATCCGCGGTTATCGCAGCTTTGCGCAAATGTCAGGCAGGCCTAGCTCGGGCGAGCCGCATTGGTTGCCCCATGGAGAAATCGGGGTCGACCTGTTTTTCGTTATCAGCGGTTTCGTCATTGCCCGTCCATTTCTGGCCAAACTTGAACGGTGCCGCAGCCTTGATATCGGCCATTTCTATCTGCGCCGTTTGCTGAGACTTCAACCACCCTATTTGCTGGTGCTGCTCTGCTGTGCGATTGTGGCCTCGCTCGGCATCGCTCAGGAGGGGCGCAATCTTACGCGCAGCATGAGCAGTCTTGAGCAGACTTGGATCAGCTTTTGGGCCAGTGCGTTTTATGTCCATGTGCTGGTGTTTGGTCAGCCATCCGCGCTCAATCCGCCCATATGGTCGCTGGAGACAGAGGTTCAATTTTATCTGGTCAGCCCGCTTTTGATATGGCTTTACATGGGGTTAAGCCCAAAAACGTCGCGCCTGATCGTGGGCATCTGGGCCATGGCGCTGGTAACGGCTGCAGGCGCGGCCTTGCGTTCATCGACGGGCATATATGCGCCCTGGTCTTTCACACTGGCAACGCATCTGGCCCCATTCATGTTGGGCTGTCTGTTGGCGGACGTGCGTCCCTTGCGGCATCATCCGCGTAAACCGGCTAAGCTCATGGGTGACGACGGCTTTCTGCTTGGTCTGTCCCTGTTGGTTGCCAGCGGATATTGGGAAATGGCAGATAAATTTCTGCCTATTCTACTGCGCGATACGGTGCGATTGGCGGCTTGTGCGCTGATTGTCGAAGGCGCCCTCAACGGTACCTGGGTCGCCCAGATGGCCGGTTCCCGATGGATCGCCCTGATCGGCAGCGCCTGTTATTCGATCTATCTGGTGCATGTGCCGCTGATGGTGACGGTATGGCTTGTCATCGGCAATGTACTGCATCCGCCAGCGTATCTGATCATGCCTCTGGCCATGACTTTGCTGCCTTTCCTTGGAATTGCCGGGGGACTGGTATTTTTTGCGGCGGTCGAACGTCCGTTCATGGACTCTCATTGGCCATCTCGATTGATTGGCGCTTTTACCGCGCCTTTCCAACGCTCAGAGAATTCGCGATGACATTTCAAGCCACCAAATTTCTGCGAATGGGGCTGGCTGGGCTCGCTGCTGCTGCTTCGGGGGCGCTGTTGTCTATTCAGGCGGGCTGGGCCGGCGCAAAGGAAGTCCTTGTCACGACCGTCGCGCCGGCTGCAAACCCCATACCCGCCGCCAGCCTGCCCTTTCCGGTGCGGCTGACCTTTCACGACGAATTCGACGGCTTTTCGTTTTTTGACGAACACAGCCAGAGCGGGCGCTGGCGGACCCAGTTCGGATATGGCGGCCCCACCATGGTCGAAAGCCGGGCCTTGGCCGGCAATGGTGAGCGTCAGGCCTATGTCGATCGCGATTTTCATGGCGTGGGCGGTGAAAGGTTCACCGTCGATCCGTTTCGCATCGCCAATGGCGCGCTGGAAATCACCGCCGATCGCGCATCGCCAGCGGTGAAAAAGGCGATCTGGGGGCAGGATTACACCTCCGGCATGATCGCCACGCGCTTCAGCTTTGCCCAGCGCTACGGCTATTTCGAAATGCGCGCCGCCATGCCGGTGGGCAAAGGCTTCTGGCCCGCCTTCTGGCTGCTGCCCATGGACAAGAGCTGGCCGCCGGAAATCGACATTGTCGAGGCCATCGGGGGCGATCATTTGTTTTTCACCCCCCATTGCCCGGGCGAACACAGCAAGGCGGCGGGCGACATGAAGCTGAGCAATCCCGGCGCCTTTCATACCTACGGCTTGCTGTGGACGGCGGAGAAATTGCGCTGGTATGTCGATGGGCATCCCGTGGCCGAGGCTGCGGCATGTCCGGCGATGCGGCGGCCGATGTATGTGCTGGTCAATTTTGCCGTGGGGGGCAAATGGCCCGGCAATCCCGATTCGAGCACGCCCTTTCCCGCGCGCATGAAGCTCGATTACATCCGCGTCTGGCAATCGCCGGATGAACTTGCGCGCGATTGATCGCCGCCAATCCTGATTTACCTGAAGGGGGCAACATGTCTGGCTCGGCCGGTTATGGCAAAGTGCATACGGCAATTTCGGCGATCAACGCAGGGCTGGCGGTGCTGGCTCCGCTGGGCATGTTCGTCTATTTCAGCCACCATCTGACCCCCGCGGTGATGGGCGTCATGGCGTTCTGCCTCGCCTGGATCGAGGTGCTCAAGGCGCTTTGCCCCAATGGATTGTATGAGGCGCTGTTGGTGGACCGCGAGGCCGACCGGGCGCGCGATGCGGCGGCGGGCGGGGTGTTGATGGCCTGCGCGCTGGGGGCTTTCGGGATCTATCTTGGCGTGGTGCTTTTCGCGCTGCCCCGCATGGGCGCGGCGGCGGCGGGCCTCGGGCTGGCCGCGATGATCGTGGGGGGCAAGCTGGCGTTTGACACGCTGGCCCAGCATCCCACCGCGCTGCTGGCGCGGCGGCAGGCCTATGGCGCAATGGCCTCGCGCGGGCTGATGAGCAATGTGGGCGGGATCATCATCGGTCTGGCCTTGTCGGGCCGGGTCGGGCCGGTATGGGGGATGGTGGGCTATTATCTGGGCCAATCCATGCTTAATTGGCTGGCGGTGATTATCGCCGGGGGCGGGGCGGCGGTCTCGCTGCGCTGGCGTCAGGCCGCACCGCTGATGCCGGTGGCCTGGATGTCCAGCCAGGTGCGCGCCATCGGCACGCTGAACAATTTCTTCGATCAGGTGCTGATCGGCGCCTTTCTGACGCCCGCCACGCTGGCCATGTATAATCTGGGCAAGCGGGTGGACATGGCTCAGATCGCCGCCTCACAGGCCTTTGTCGCCACGCTGTATCAGCCGCGATTTGCCGCACATAGCGGAGACGGGCTGCGCGATGATTTTCGCAAGGCGCTGGTGATGATGAGTTTTCTGTTCGGCGTGCCTTCGGCGGTGCTGCTGCTGCATGCTGATACGGTGGTGTCGCTGGTGTTTGGCGCGCAATGGATGCCTGCTGTGCCCGTGGTGCAGGCCATGGCAATCGGCGGCTATTCGCGGGTGATCGCCAATGTGCAGGGGGCCTATTTCTCGACCCATGGGCATAATCGCCTGCTGCGCAACCGCACGCTGATTTCCACCGCCATGACCATCGCGCTGGTCGCGCTGGCGCGGTGGATCGGCATGGCCGAGGTGGCTTGGGCGATCACGGCCAAGAACATCGCGGTCTGCCTATGGTCGGCGGGGCTGACGCGGCATCTCTCGTCTTTGCGCGATTTTGGCTTGATCGTTGTTGGCCTGCCGCTGGCGGGGCTGATCGGGGCGATGATGGTGGCCGCGCTGGGCGGATCGTTGGCTCATGCCTATGGCTGGCCGGGGACGGTGGCGCTCTGGGCGGTGTCGGGGGGCGTGGCGCTGTTGGTTGCCGGGTTGGTTCACCAATTGGCCGTGGCCGAGCAATGGCGCAAATGGCGCCGCCCGGCCCTACGCACCTGAACCGCGCACCTGAACCGGCCGGATCACGCCGGGGCTGAATATTCGCGATAGGGGGCAAAGCCCAGCGCCGAGGCAAACACCCCCATATGCAGCGCCGCGCGCAACGCATGCCTGGCCGCCTTGGGCGGGCGGGGCAGGTTGAGCGTGGCCAGCAGCAGGAACAGCCCGGCCTTGGCCACGGCCAGCGCCGAGCCCTTTACCGAGTTCCCCTCCTGACGCAGTACGATGAAATGCACCTGTCCGCTGCGGAACCGCCGCTTGATCAGCCAGCCCAAGGTCATGCGTGAGAGCGGGGTAGGCTCCTCGACAATGGCGCCGGGGGCATAGGCCAGCTTGCCGCCCGCCTTATACATATCGCGGAAGAACAGCGTGTCCTCGCCGCCGATCTGGCCCATCTCTTCCTTGAAACGCAGGCCATGCGCGCGCGCGAAATCCATGTCGATCAGGACGTTGCACGTATAGCCCTTCCACGGCGGGTCCTGCTGGTCGATGGTATTGGAATGAAAATCCTCGCCCGCGATCCAGCGTGGCACGCCGCTGTCTGGATAGATGGCGCGGGCAACGCCAAACACCGCCTGATGGCCATCGCGCCCGGCCACCAGATTGGCCAGCCAGTCGGGCAGGGCGATTTCATCATCGTCCATAAAGGCCAACCAGCGCGTGGTGCAGGCATCCAGCGCAGCATTGCGCGCCAGCGAGATGTTGAACCGGGGCGCGTGGACATAATCCAGATCCAGCGCCAGATCGGCGCCCATGGCCATAATCTCGGCGCGGCGCCGATCATCCTGATCGTTGTCGATGACGCAAACCCGCATCCGCGCCCGTTCGGGCCCCTGTTCGAACATAGTCTGCCGGACGAGGGAGCGCAGCGCATCCCCGATCTGGGGGCGGCGCAGCGTGCATATGGCAACCGTCACCTCAAGGGGCGCCGGCATAGGTTTGGTGTCCTCAATCACGTGTTTGCCCCTCATTCGGTCTGATCGGGATGCGGCCCGGCGTTACAATCGCACGCCATCGGCGCGTACCACCGAGGAGAAGTAGCTCTCGACGGCGCGCAGGCTGCCCTCGCGCGAGAAGTGCCCGTAGTCGACGAAATAATAGGTCGAGCCCGATTTGTACTGACAAGACCGGCCATTACAAAAGGCGCTCATCGGGTCGATAAAGGTCGCCCCCTTGGCCAGCTTCATCATCCTGGCGTTAAAATCGGCATCGACGGAGGTGAGCCATTCGCTTCTGTCCTTCTGGGCGCTTTGGCCTGAAAGATAGTCGATGCGCTGCACATCCATCGCGAATTCTGGCGATTGGCCGATGACGACCACGCGCACCCCGGCGCGGCGCAGCACGTCAATCGTTGCGGGCATTTCATGCAGCGTATGCTGGGGCACATCGGTCCATTTTGCGGCCATGACCACGGTGTCGATATGCTGCTGACGGATCAATTCCGGCACACGCTGGTTCGAGGCCCGGCATCCCGTGCGGGCCAGCGAATTATAGGTCAGCAGCGGCGGACAACCGGCAAACGTATATTGCAGCACATCGGAATTGATATGCAGCCCATCGCGCAGGATGCCCGGCGTATATTGCGCGGCAAAGGAATCGCCCCACAGCAGGATGCGGCCCTTTTCGCCGTGGATGCGGGTGCATTTGGCCGCGTCCCAATCGATGGGCGTGGTGGGGTCCTGATGGAAACATTGCGCGCCGCCCCAATCCTCCAGCCCGGCGATCTTCTGCTGGCGCCATTCGGGATAGCGCCATGCAAAGCCATGACCCATCACCGGCAGCAGGCCCAGCGCCACCCCGGTAAGGCTGGCGCCGACGCCGCCCGCCAGCACCCGGCGCATATGGTGGGGGGCGATATGGCGGGTCGGCTGTTCGATAAACCGCCAGAACAGCGCGCCCAGCACGATGCTGAAGCCCGCCATGGCCAGCCCTTCGACCGGCGTTGGCGCCCGCAGCATCCGATATTGAAACAGCGCAGCGATTGGCCAGTGGACCAGATAGACCGAATAGGAAATCCAGCCGATCCACACCACGGGCCGCCGCGACAGGGCGCGCCCGACGAGGCTCTGGTCCTCGCGGCGGCGCAGATTGGTGCCCGCCGCAATGCACAGCGCCGCGCCAACGCAGGGCAGCAGCGCATACCAGCCCGGAAACGGATCATCCTCGCGCAGCAGCAGCATGCCCGCCGCAATTAGCCCCGCCCCGGCCAGGCCCAGCGCCTGACGCGCGGCCCGTGAAGGCTGCGAGCGCGGATCGAAAGTGGCCAGCCAGACGCCGATCAGCAGTTCCCAAGCGCGCGAGGGCAGACCGAAAAAGCCCAGCGTCGGCGCGAGAAAAACGGCCGCGACACTGACCGCAAAACTCGCCAGCATGATCAGCGCCAGCGCCCACAGCGCCTTGCGCGCCGCAATCCGCGACAGCGCGTAAATCAGCAACGGCGAGAAGATATAGAACTGTTCCTCCACCGACAGCGACCAGGTGTGCAGCAGCGGCTTGGTCTGCGCCGCGCTGGCAAAATAGCCCGATGTTTTCCAGAAATAGAAATTCGAGGCAAAACCGCTGGCCGCCGCCGCCGATTTGCCAAAATCGATCAGATCATCGGGCAGCAGCAGGAAATAGCACGCCACACTGGTCAGCAGGAGCGCAGCCACAAAGGCCGGCGTGATGCGGCGAAAGCGCTTGAAGTAGAAATTGCCGATGCTGAACTGATCGCGGGCAATATCCTGATGGATGCTCTTGGTAATCACATAGCCCGAGATCACAAAGAACACATCGACCCCGGTGTAGCCGCCGGGAATAAAGCTGAACCCGAAATGGAACAGCAGCACCGAAAGGATCGCTACGCAACGCAGGCCATCAATATCATCGCGCCTGGCCGACAGTGTCATGAAATGCTCCTATCGCCTGCCCCGCCGCAGGTGTCGGATTGGCGTCGTGGGCGGCGCCATCGGCCCCGCCCACGACGCATCAAGGAATCAGAAGAAGCGTTCGCCCACCTTCACCGTGTCGCCCGGCAGCAGCATCAGCGGGTTCGACCGATCATCGGGCACCGGGTGATAGCTGTCCTCATTATTGTGGCGCACCAGAATTTTCTTGTGGCTGGCGCGATAGGTAAAGCCGCCTGCGGTGGCCACCGCCTGTTCCAGCGAGATATTGGGGCGATAGGGATATTCGCCCGGCTTGTTCACTTCGCCCAGAACATAGAAATTGCGGAAATCGACCACCTCGACCGCCACGCGCGGATCATTGAGATATCCCGCGGCCAGTCGGTCGTGGATCGTGGCCTGAATTTCGCCGCGGGTGCGATTGCCCGCCTCCACATCGCCGATCAGCGGAAAGGAGATGAGGCCGCCGCTGGTAATCGCATATTCCCCGGTCAATGCCGTTTCGCCGTAAACGGTGATGCGCAGCCGATCGCCCGGACCAAAGCGATAGTCGCCGGGCACGGACGCGTTGGCCGCGACAACATTGGCGGCGCTGATGCGCGGTGCGGTTTGGGCTGCGCCCTGCGTCATCCCGATGGGAAAGGACAGGGCAACGGCAAGAGCCAGGCCAAGGTAGTGCCGGCGGGCTGGTTTTGAGCGCATGGACCAATCACTCCTGACAAATAACCTGCCGCGGGCGCGATCAGGCGATAGTTTCCGGTTCGCATGGGCAAACCGCATGAGGTGATTGTGCGTAGCATGAAAAAATATGTATCAGGCCGTAACTGCATTCGTTTTGAAGCAAATGACCGCGCCATTTGGATCGTATCGGCGACGCCATGTTTTGATGCCAGATTCAAGACCGGGTATCCCGGCGGGCAATAGTTGGCGATACGGTGGGTTCGCGCCTTCGCGCGGCCCGGCCGATTGGGCGGGGCGATACTTGGGGCTTGCGTCCATGGGGCGATCTATCCGACCCGTTCTGGTCCGATGTTGTTGTGCAGGCCCGATCCGCGCTGCCTCCCCGCCGGGCGGCGGCGGGGCAGGGGATATCAGTTGAGAAGAAGACGGGCCAAAGCGAAAACGCCGCCCCAGGTCAGAGCCGTGCCGGCAATCAGCACACCCAGACGCACGGCGGGCGAATATTTGCCGTCAAATCGTTCAACATCGGTCAAGGCCTGATGCGGCACGATACGCCCCCGGTGCGGACGATTGTGAAACTGCACCTTAATGACCCGATTGTCTTGCGGTTTGGACGCGGCGCCATTCGCGCCTGCCAAGGGAAAACTGGCCACATTGTCCATGTTCATTTGACATACCCTTCTGCTGTGGCCCCCTCTTTACCGAAACTGCCCTTATTTTTCGTTAGGAGCAGTGGTTCATCATATGCTGCGACAGTGCGCCGGATTTCTACTTAATGCAGTTTGGCCATAGGTCGTTCCCGTCGCGGGTGGCAGGGATGCAAAAAGCCGGGTTGGCGTTTCCACTGCCAACCCGGCTTTTTGCAATATCCCGAACCATGGCTTGCATTCACCGTTTCGCGCCTGCCGCCATGCCTTGCGCCCTCCGGATCAATAAGACCCATGTTGGCGCAGCACCGCCGGAATGGTGCGGACAATGATCGCGCTGTAGAGCAGCGGGCTGCGGGTGCGGACATACAGCACATCCATGGCCACGCGGCGGCGATAGGATGTGTCATTACGGCCCGAAACCTGCCACAGGCCGGTGATGCCGGGGCGCACCTTGCAATAGGCGTTGAACCGGCGGCCATAGCGCACAACCTCGCCTGCCACGATCGGGCGCGGCCCGACCCAGCTCATCGTGCCCATCAGGACGTTGAAGATCTGGGGCAATTCATCAAGGCTGGTCTTGCGCAGAAAGGCGCCGATCGGCGTGATGCGCGGATCATTGCGCAATTTGTGGTCGCGCTCCCATTCCGCCCGTGCCGCCGGATTGTCGCGCAGCAGCGCGGCCAGCCGTTTATCGGCATCGCAAACCATCGTGCGGAATTTGCAGCAGTAGAACTCGCGCCCATCGCGCCCGATGCGGCGGTGGCGAAAGATCGCGGGGCCTTCACTGGTCAATTTGACCGCAAGGCCAACCACCAGCAGCAGCGGCGCAAAGACGATCAGGGCGGCCAGTGACAAAACGATATCAAGAACGCGGAACCAATCGAATCCTTTTGCGGATTCGTCGGCATCATCGCATTCATCATCCAAAGAATAGTCACCATATTTGAAGAAAGCCTGGCCATTGACCGGGCGATCTTCGGACTTAGCGACACGCGATCGCGTCGAAGCGATGGATTGCGCAGGCATTGCAACCATAGAATGACTCCCCTTGTGTGCAGTGCAGCGTAGTCGTTGGTCGCATGTCAGTTAATCGGTTACGCATCCGAAATGGTGCCAAAGACTGGATCCTGGTTCGTGGCGTGTCGAAATAACGGATGGATTTGGTTTTCGTCTGCGTGGGCGCTGATTTTGCTTTGGCGGGCTTATTCCATCGCGCTTATTGGTAAAATGCGACATGGCGCCGCGGATTTGCTGCAATTGCGGCTATGCGCGCTTGCGGTTGATAAAGACGATTGCAACCGTGGCTTAAACCCGGCTGATCGGTTCCAGATCGGGCCAAACTGGTCAAGGGCATTGTGCAGTTGCGGCATGGATCACGGGTGGCACAATCGTGGCGCAATGCGCCGGCGGGAACGGGCGCTGCGGCTTGCCCAAATACCCCGCCGGGCCTTGGGAGATCGCCCCTGCCTTGCCCCAGCTTGGCTTTTGGCCCTGCCTAGCCATGGCCAAGCGCCGAAAAACCCACGCGGATTGCATCGGAGTCGCATCGCCTCCATGCCGCGCATCTGTGGACGGCGCGATTATGGTCCTATCTTGCCGCGCGCGGGGCTCTGGCCTAGTTTCGCCCGATGGATGAGGACAAGGATTTCACTCCCTTCAAGGGCCGTATCCTGCGCGAGGACAGCCATGCGCCGCGCGCGCCGGTGCGCCGCCATCGGCTCTCCACGCGATTGTGGCATTGGATCAACCTTTTGGTCCTGATCGTGATGGCGATGAGCGGGCTGATGATCTTCAATGCCCATCCGCGACTCTATTGGGGGGCCTATGGCGCCAATGACGATCCGGCATGGCTGGAATTTGGCGCATGGACCGATGATGCCGGGGCCAATCATGGCGGTATCACCCTGCTGGGCCATACGGTGGAGACGACGGGCGTTTTTGGCCTGTCGCGCGGGGGCGATGGGGCCGAACTGGCGCTGGCCTTTCCCGGATGGATGACGCTGCCCTCGACCTATGATCTGGCCATGGCGCGCAGTTGGCATCTGGCCTTTGCATGGGGACTGGCGCTGGGGCTGGCGGCCTATCTGCTGTGGTCGCTGATAAATGGGCATATCCGGCGCGATCTGCACATCACGCGGGCGGAATGGTCGCCGCGCTCGATTGCGCGCGATGTGGTGGATCATCTGCGCTTTCGCTTTCATGATGGCGGCTATGGCGTGCTGCAGAAGCTGGCCTATGCCGGGGTGCTGTTTGGCCTGTTGCCGCTGATGATTGCTTCGGGTCTGGCGCTCTCGCCGGGGATGGATGCGGCGGCGCCTTGGCTGCTGGACGTGCTGGGCGGGCGGCAATCGGCGCGGTCGCTGCATTTTCTGGGGCTTTGCGCGATTGTGCTGTTCGTGGTGGTGCATCTGGCGATGGTGCTGGCATCCGGGCCGATCAACCAAATGCGCGGCATGATTACCGGCCAAAAGCGCGAAGGAGGCAGGCCATGATTTCCAGACGGGGCCTGATCGCGGGCGGTGGCCTGCTGCTCTCGGGTTGCGACCGGATTGTGCGCCAGCCCACGGTGGCGGGCTGGGTCGAGGATGCGGCGGGGCTGCACCGGCCCGCGCAGCGCCTGCTGCTGGGCCGCGATACCTTGGCGCGTGAGTTCCGCGAATCGGAGATGTCGCCCACCTTCCGCTCAAACGGCAACACGCAGGGCGACGCAGCATGGGCGGCCCATGCGGCCGAGGGCTTTGCGCGCTGGTCGCTGCGCGTGGACGGGCTGGTCAAACGCCCGCTCGACCTGCCGCTGACCGCGCTCAAGGCCATGACCCAGCGCCGCCAGATCACCCGCCACGATTGCGTCGAAGGCTGGTCCGCCATTGGCCAGTGGCAGGGGCCGCAGTTGGGGCAGGTTTTGGCCATGGCGGGGTTGCTGCCAACGGCGCGATTCGTGGTGTTCCACTGCGCCGACAAGACCGGCGAGGATCCGTATTACGAGAGCATCGACCTTGTCGACGCCTTTCACCCCCAGACGATCCTCGCATGGGCGATGAACGGGCGCGCATTGCCGCTGGAGCATGGCGCGCCGGTCCGCCTGCGTGTGGAGCGGCAGTTGGGATACAAGCAGGCGAAATATGTGATGCGGGTGGAAGTGCGCGATACGCTTGCCGGGCTTTATGGCGGCAAGGGCGGGTATTGGGAGGATGTGGCCGGGTATCAGTGGTATGGGGGGATTTGATTTTTCCGAAGGTTTGCCTCCGGCGGGTTAAGGGCGGGGGCCCTTAACAATCCCGTTACTGTCTTCGTTGCGTTTGGAAAGGCGACCATGCGCGGCCCCGGAATGAATAAAGCCTGCGGCGCCTGAAGGTATGTTCTCTCCGCGCCGCAGGCTTTCAAATCATAAGTCGCGCGCCAGTCTGCCGACCACACGCCACCCCAGTAATGGGATTGTTAAGGGACGAGTCCCTTAACCCGCCGGAGGCATCTTCACCCCACCAACCGCAACCCCTCGCTCACTTCAACCCCACCCTTGGGCTGATCCGGCCAGATCCCGCGCGTGTCATAGACGATCTTGCCCGCACGCTCGGCCAGCGGCACTTGGCGGAAGGAATCGTGATCGACGAGGACGAGCAGGATGTCGCATTCCTCCAGCGCCTCGTCGAGGTCGATCTGGGTCGCGCCGGTGCCTTCGAACTCGCGGGGCAGGGCGGTGGCATAGGGTTCGACGATGCTCATCCGCTCGCGATATTTGCGCGCGAGGGTGGCGGCGACAAGGCGCGCCGGGCTCTCGCGGAAATCGTCGATATTGGCTTTGAACGCCAGACCCAGCGCCGCGATGCGGGCATTGGGATGCGCGGCGATCAGCTCGTCAGCCTTGGCGATAACGTGGTGGATCTTGCCATCGTTGACGCCCCGCGCGGTGCGGATCAGCGGGGTTTCAGCCGGCGCGCTCGACACAATGAACCACGGATCGACCGCGATGCAATGGCCGCCCACGCCGGGGCCGGGCGAAAGGATGTTCACGCGCGGATGGCGGTTGGCCAGCTTGATGACTTCCCACACGTCCAGTCCCATGCGGTCGGCGACGATGGAGAGTTCGTTGGCAAAGGCGATGTTCACGTCGCGATAGGCGTTTTCGACCAGCTTGGTCATTTCCGCGCTGCGGGCGTCCGTGGCGATGCACTGGCCGCGCACAAAGATCTTGTAGAAGCCCACCGCCTTGCGCGCGCAACGCGGCGTGATCCCGCCGATCGAGCGGTCATTCTCGGTCAGCTCGTGCAGGATGCGCCCCGGAAGCACGCGTTCCGGGCAATAGGCGATCGACACATCGGGCGTGTCGCGCGTCAGACCGGGGATCTTGAGATCCGGGCGCATTTCGGCAAACAGATCGCGGATCTGCTCGGTCGTGCCGACAGGCGACGTCGATTCGAGGATCACCACATCGCCATGCTTGAGCACCGGCGCGATGGAACGCGCGGCGGTCAGCACATAGGACACATCCGGCTCATGATCGGGGCCAAAGGGCGTGGGCACGGCGATGACAAACACATCGGCAGGCGCCACCTCCAGCGAGGCCGTCAGCAGCCCGCGCCCGACGACCGCATGCACGAGGCCGTCCAGATCGACTTCCTCAATATGGATTTCGCCGCGGTTGATCGTGTCCACCACCTTCTGGCTGACGTCGATCCCGCGCACGCGACAGCCCGACCGGGCGACAATCGCAGCCGTGGGCAGGCCGATATACCCCAGCCCCACCACACAAACGTCAGGCTTCTTGTCCGATTTCATGCGCCCCATACCTCCTGCGCCAGTGCGTCCATGATGCGGCGCGAAGACTGCCCATCCCCGAACGGGTTATGGGCGCGCGCCATGGCTTCGTAGGCGGCCTTATCGTCAAGAAGGCTGAAGATTTCGGAAACGATACGCGAAGAATCGGTGCCTACCAGCCGCGCCGTGCCCGCAACAACGCCCTCGGGCCGCTCGGTCGTTTCGCGCATCACCAGAACCGGTTTGCCCAGCGCAGGCGCTTCTTCCTGCACCCCGCCCGAATCGGTCAGCATGATTTCGGCCATAGACAGCAAACGCGCGAAATGCGGATAATCGAGCGGCTCGATCAGCGCGACATTATCGAGGCCCGCCAGCCGCTCATTCATCACCGCGCGCACATTGGGATTGAGATGCACGGGGAAGATGATCGCCGTATCGGGGCGCTCGGCAATCTGGCGGATGGCGCTGGCGATGTTTTCCATGCCTTCGCCGAAATTCTCGCGGCGGTGGCTGGTGACGCCGATGATCCGCTTGCCCTTGAAGCGCTTGGCCAGGTCATCCAGCCCGGCGGCCAGCGAGGGCTGCGCCTCGATTCGCGCCAGCACCCAATGCAGCGCGTCGATTACGGTGTTGCCCGTAACATGGACCCGATCCACGCTAACGTTCTCGCGCAGCAGCGCCGCCTCGCTGGTGGTGGTCGGCGCAAAATGCAAAGAGGCGATGCCGCCGATGATCTTGCGGTTCACTTCTTCGGGCCATGGGTGATAGATATTGCCCGAGCGCAGGCCCGCCTCGACATGATCGACCGGCAATTTGCGGTAATAGGCCGCCAGCGCGCCCGCCATCGCGGTGGCCGTATCGCCCTGAACGATCACGCGGTCGGGCTGCACCTTGTCCATCACGGCGCCCAATTCGGTCAAAAGCGCGGCGGTCAGGCCATCAAGCGTCTGATTCGGGCGCATCAGGTCAAGGTCGTGATCGGGCGTGATCCCGGCAATTTCCAGCACCTGATCCAGCATCGCGCGATGCTGGGCCGAAACGCAGACGATGGGCTCGAATCGCGGGTCCTGTTTTAGAGCCTCCACCACAGTGAATAGCTTGATCGCTTCGGGACGGGTGCCGAAAATAACAAGGATCTTGGCCGGAACTTCGGTCATGCGGATGGACTGCCCTCGTGAATGCCTGTGGCGCTGTTTTAGCTTCGCAGGTGTTAACTGTAATATAAGAGCCTTGGGCCTAAGCCCCGTGGCGGCAAATTCCATGCCGAGCCGCCAGAGGGGGTTCGCTTTGACGTATATGTATTCCAAGGTGGCGGTGGGTGACGCCGCGCCTGTATCGCTTGGTTCTGTGGATGCGGCCCAGCGCGTGACGCGCGTGGTGGTGGTCGGGCTGGGCTATGTCGGCCTGCCGCTGGCTGTGGCGCTGGCGGGCAAATTCGAGACGGTCGGGCTGGATATTGATCAGCGCCGCATCGATGAACTGAACACCGGCCATGACCGCACCGGCGAAATCGACCGCGACCGGCTGGCCGCCAGCACGCTGGCGCTGGCCGCCGATCCGCAGGTCTGCCCCCCGGCCGATTATTACATCGTGACCGTGCCCACGCCCATCGACGGCGCGAATCGCCCCGATCTGCGCATGGTCGAGGCGGCAAGCCGCACCGTGGGCGCGATGCTGCCCGCCGCGATTGCGGAAGGGCGCGTGCCGGTGGTGGTCTATGAAAGCACCGTCTATCCCGGTGTGACCGAGGATATTTGCGCCCCCATCCTTGAGGCGCATTCGGGGCTGCTGTGCGGCAAGGACTTCTTCCTTGGCTATAGCCCCGAACGCATCAACCCGGGCGACCGCGAACACACGATCGACAAGATCACCAAGGTCGTTTCGGGCCAGACCCCCGAAGTGCTCGACCGCGTGGCGCATCTCTATGGCAGCGTGACCAGCGGCGGCACCTTCCGCGCGGCCAGCATCAAGGCCGCCGAAGCCGCCAAGGTGATTGAAAACGCCCAGCGCGACATCAACATCGCCTTCATGAACGAGATCGCCCAGATCTTTAACAAGCTCGACATCTCGATCTGGGATGTGCTGGCGGCGGCGCGGACCAAGTGGAACTTCCTGCCCTTCGCACCCGGCCTTGTGGGTGGGCATTGCATCGGGGTCGATCCCTATTACCTCTCGCACCGGGCCGAACAGTTGGGTCTCGATCCGCGTGTGATCCTGGCCGGGCGGGGCATCAACGATTCGATGGCCGGATGGGTGGCCAAGGAATTGCACAAGGCGCGTGGGAACAAGACCGGCAGCGTCCTCATGCTGGGCCTGACCTTCAAGGAAAATATCCCCGACCTGCGCAATTCCAAGGTCGCCGATCTGGTCTCGGCGCTGGGCCGTCTGGGCCATGGCGTGGCGGTCCACGACCCCCATGCCGATGCCGATGAGGCGATGCATGAATATGGCATCCCGCTGGTCCACGATGCGCTTGATCGGACCTACGACATGGTCGTCCTGGCTGTGCCCCATCGCGAATATTACGAAATGGGCGGCGAGGCTCTGCGCGGGCTGTTGAACGCGGGCGGTACGCTGGCTGATCTTAAGGGTGAGTTGGGGGATGCGGCGGATTGGACGCTGTGATTTAAGGGTGTGATTCAGTTTTGACCTGAATCTGAAATGGCTAGGTGGTGTGGCGTCCCGATGGATGACGGAGCCACACCGTCTCCAAATGCGATGCATCTGTACTTTCGGCCAAGATGGTTTGGCGACACTGTGACAATCGTAAAGCGGACCGGATCTGATGGGCAGATCCCGCAACCGGCTTTTCCATGATTTGTCAGGTATTGCATGACTGCGACAGGCCAAACTCTGTCTATGCCGAATTTTGCGCGGACCACTCCTCCGGTCCGGGGGCGCCTGCTATGGCTCGATGCGGCACGCGGCATCGCGGCCATTGCTGTTATGTGCTATCATTTCGATGATCTGCTGCATCTCCGTCCACTGCTGAAATCGGCCTACCTGGCGGTCGATCTGTTTTTTATGATGAGTGGGTTCGTCCTGTGTCATTCCTATGAGCAGAAATTGCTTTCCGGCCAGTTGAGCGTCAGAAGATACCTGCTGAGCAGATTCTTGCGCCTCTACCCAACCTATATTGTCGCAACGATGTTAGGGCTTTTCTATTACGTGGGCAAGATTGCGCTTAACGCCGACGACGCGCCTGGCGTTCTGGCCTTGTTGAAAATCCTTTCGTCCAATATACTTTTCATCCCTGTTGTGGTGGACAATCTGGTGCCGACAGGTATGTTTCCTTTCGCGCCCAGCAGCTGGTCATTGGCCACCGAGGTAATTGCCAGCATTTTGTTTGCACTGTTCCTGGTCCGCGCGGGCGGGCGCCTGTTGGGCGCGTGCATTGTCCTGTTTGGACTGGTTTTCTGCGTCTTCGTTGCCGAACATCGGATCTTCGATCTTGGATGGGGCATCGCCAATTTCATCCCCGGTATCTTCCGAACCCTGTTTGAATTTTCGTTTGGGATCGCGCTTTATCGCATCGCCAAGAGCGGTAAGATCGGGATAAGGCTGGACCCGGCTGTTTTTCTGGCATTGGTTACAATTGTGCTGGTATTCGGAGTGTATGAAAATATTGTCATTTCTGCGCTCTGCGCTTTTGTATTATTTCCCATGTTCATTCTCAGTGCGGCTGGAAAATCAATCTGCGGTTTTCGGCAAGTTCTGTTTCACGAACTTGGCCGCATATCCTATGCTGTCTATCTTCTTCATGCCCCAATGCTCTTATGGGTGGTCGGGGCTTATAAGGTAATCACTAAAGGCGATCCATTCGCGGGAGATGCGCGTTGGCTCGGCTGCATGCTTGTCCTTTGCGTGCTGATGGCCAGTTATATCGTCGTCCGATGGATTGATGAACCTGTCCGGGCTTGGATCGGCGACAAGTTGCGCGCGTCTCGTCAGCGGATCTAGCTCAAGCTTGGCCGCGTATCCTGATTATTCATAGATTCCTGGACGCGTTCGATCCTGAATGTGCGGAAGGAGGCAAGGCTGTCGCCTCTCGAATTCGCACGGCAGCAGCGGGACGCATCTGGAAAACTAGGGGCTATTCAATCCTCCCTCATGGCGTCAGGGATAGCGCTATGGTCCGGCGGGCATTTGCGCCGAACTGTCTTGAGATCGACACCAACCAGCCCGCAGGCCTTAAAGGCTCTTGGGCGTTACGAGATCGCATAGTCGGGCAATATCCTCAGCACTGCGTCCCGCCGCATTGCGTTTTCAGATTGTAAAACGTTGCCGTGCTCAGCCCACGTTTGCTAAATATCTCCACAGTCGGCAGCCCAGTCTCCAACTTCTTGATCATCCCGATAATCTGCGCCTCGGTGATACAACTCCTCATCAAACGCCTGCCACTTCCAGTACCAGACTCCACATCAGAGTGAGAGATTTTCCGGGGGGGAGGGGCCACGTCGCTGGAGGTAAAAACGGCTGATTTAGCAGGTTGGGGGCATTCCGGCCGTTCGCGCCAGTGTTGGCATGGAGCCTTGATCTAGCCTATGCGGCCACAAAGCGGGATGGCCCTTGACCACACTTTTCGCCAAACCCTCAATGACACCAATCCCGCCGATGCCCGGTCCACCGCTCGGCCAAGCCTTCGCTGACCAGCACGTCGCCGAGGCTTTTGCCGCCCCGCGTAATGTCGCGCAATTTGCGGCCATATTTGTCGGTATCGCGGCTGCCCTCGCTCACCACCGAAAAGGCGCCCGCATTGAGCAGGCCCATCAGCCGGTCGCGGGCCTTGTCGCCCAACTGCTCCTCATAGTCGCATTGGGGGTGGCTGATTTCGGGGGCGTTGATGTCGGCGATGCGGATCTTCTCGCCTTGATACCATATCGTGTCACCATCGACGACGCAGGTGACACGCACCTTGCCCTTGCACAGGGCAAAGCGGGCCGATTCGCGGTCCTGCGCGCCGGGTTTCAGGTCCGATGCCGTCACGCCCGCCGGTTGCGGCGCGCTCCATTGCCGCCAGCGCGTGCTGACCACGCTGATCGCCATCAGCAGCAGCACGACGGCGAAGACCACGCCGATACCCGGCTTGCGCCTTGACCGCCCGCGCTTGGGCATGGCGGCGGCCCATTCATCATCCCAACGCTGGCTCATGGCGTTACAGCGACAGGAACAGCCCGGCCAGCGCCGCGCTCATCAGGTTGGACAGCGCGCCCGCCGCCAGAGCCTTCAGCCCCAGCTTGGCGATCAGCGGCCGCTGGTTGGGGGCAAGGCTGCCGGTCACGGCCATCTGGATCGCGATGGACGAGAAATTGGCAAAGCCGCACAGGGCAAAGGTGACGATGGCGACGGTCTTGGCCGACAATTCCCTGGCCTGACCCAGATCGATGAAGGAGACGAATTCGTTGAGCACGATCTTGGTGCCGAACATGCCGCCCGCGCGCATTGCCTCGGCCCATGTCGGCGCGCCCAGCAGGCTGAAGATCGGGGCAAACAGATAGCCCAGCAGTTTCTGGAACGAGAGGTCGGGAATGCCGACCCAATGCCCGATGCCCCCCACGATGCCATTGGCCAGCGCCACCAGCGCCACAAAGGCCAGCACCATCGCGCCCACGGCCACGGCCAGCTTCACGCCGGTCTGCGCGCCTTCGCTGGCGGCCATGATGATATTGGCGGGGCGTTCTTCGTCATGGGCCTGGGGCACGGGTTCGTCCACATGCACGCCGGGCTGATGCGTCACATCGGCGCGGTTGAGCGCCGCGGCGGCCAAACCGGCAGGCGGCGCGATATTGTCGGGCAGATCGCCATCGACCGGCGGCGGCGTGCGCGGATCGGGCATCATGATCTTGGCCATGCAGATCCCGCCCGGCGCCGACATGAAGGCGGCCGCCACCAGATAGTCGATGCGGATGCCCATGCTGGCATAAGCGGCCAGAATCGTGCCCGCCACGCCCGCCATGCCCACGGTCATCACGCAGAACAATTGCGCTGGCGAGAGCGCGGCCAGATAGGGTCGGATCACCAGCGGCGCCTCGGATTGGCCGACGAAGATGTTGCTGGCCGCGCACAAAGATTCGATCCGGCTGATGCCCGTCAGCTTTTCAAGGCCGCCCCCGATCCAGCGGATCACCAGCGGCATGATGCGCAGATAATAGAGGATCGAGATCAGCGAGGCGAAGAAGATGATGACGGGCAGCGCCGAAATGGCAAAGCTGGCCCCGCCGATCTCTGGCTTGGCCAGTGGGCCGAACAGGAAATCGACCCCCGAATGCGCATAGGCCAGCAGCGAGGAAACCCCGCCCGCCACAACCTGAAGCGCGGCATTGCCCGCCGGAACATACAGCACCAGCGCCGCCAGCCCCGCCTGAAGCCCGAAGGCGGCCAGCACCACTCTTGGCCGCACCGCGCGCCGGTTGGACGAGAGCGCAAAGGCGATCCCCAGAATGAGCAGCATTCCCAGCAGGCTATGGATAATCGGCATGAAAGAGGTCTATCCCGTCTTGGCGCAACCGCCCATCGGTAATGCAGCGCGGGCCGGGCCGCAAGCGCCATCAATGCGCCGTTAATGCGCGTCTATACGCCCCAGCATGCGGAAAAAGAACGAGGTGGACCAGCCCAGCAGCAGCATGCCCAATATGCTCTCAAACGCCCCGATCAGCCGCCATTGGCTGGTGATGTGAATGTCGCTGTATCCCACGGTCGAATAGGAGATTGTCGAGAAATAGAGTGAAGGCTCAAGCCCTTGCACCGCGCCCACCGCGAAATAAACCAGCGCAAAGGCCCAGATTTCAACCCCGTGCAGCGCGATGATCGCCATCACGATCGAGAGCGTAAAGGCCGCCCCGCGCGGCGAGAGCGGGCGGATATGGCGCAACCTTTCCGCATTGGCCTCGCTGCGCAGCGCGCGGGTCAGGCCGAACAGGCCAAAGCCATGCACGATCACGCATAGCACGACCATGACCGAAGAGACGGCAAATTGCAGGAACAGATTGTTGCCCATGAGGCCTCAGACATGACGACGCGAGGCCGTCTTGTCCATGTCCCTGATCAAGGATGCGCGCCGGCGGGGGCGGGCGGCGCGATTTCAAACATCACCGGCCATTCCTTGCCTGTGACATAAAGATGCTTGCCCACCGCGTCCCATGCAATGCCGTTGGCCACCTGATCCGGCCCGGTCGCCCCTGCCTCACGCGCCAGCGCGGTCAGGTCGATCCAGCCTTTGACGCGCCCCGTGGCGGGATCAATCCGCGCAATCCGGCTGGTCATCCAGACATTGGCGAGGATCTCGCCATTGACCCATTCCAGTTCGTTGAGCATGTCCACCCCCATGCCGTCGGCGGTGACGCTCAACGTGCGGCGGGTGCGGAACGTGGCGGGGTCGATGAAGCGCAGCGTGCTGCTGCCGTCCGACATGATCAGTTCGGCCCCGTCAGGCCGCGCCGTCATGCCCCAGCCTTCGCCAAGGTAGGTAAAGCGGCCGATGGGCTTGAACCCCGCGCGGGTGAAACGAAAGCCCAGCCCGTCGCGCCATGTCAGCATCAGGATCTGATCGCGCCATGGCGCAATCCCCTCGCCAAACAAGGGGCGCGGCAGGTTGGTCTGTTCCAGCACGCGGCCCGAATTCAGATCGACGCGGCGCAGGCTGGAGCGCCCCTCCATCCCGGTGCTTTCGAAAAGCTGTCCACCATGGATGAACAGCCCCTCGGTATAGGCATGGGGATCATGGGGCAGGCGGCGCAAAACCTGCGCCGCCGCCATGAGGGTTTTGGGCGCGCGCGCGCTCTGTGCATCCGCCGCGCCGCAGGAGGCCGGCCCCAGCGGAGCCAGAACGGCGAGCAGCAGAGCGAGGACGCGCTTTGTCATAAGTCCCTGCGGCCCCGGATCAATCGCGCAGCAATTCGTTGATGCCGGTCTTGGCGCGGGTCTGCGCGTCCACGGTCTTGACGATCACGGCGCAATAGAGGCTGGGGCCGGGCGTGCCGTCGGGCAGCGGCTTGCCGGGCATCGAGCCGGGCACGACCACCGCATAGGGCGGCACGCGGCCGATATGGACTTCGCCCGTGGCGCGGTCGATGATCTTGGTGCTGGCGCCGATGAACACGCCCATGGAAAGCACCGCGCCCTCGCCGATGATGACGCCTTCAACCACTTCGCTGCGCGCGCCGATGAAAGCGCCGTCCTCGATGATGACGGGGCCAGCCTGAAGCGGTTCCAGCACGCCGCCGATGCCCACGCCGCCCGACAGGTGCACGCCCTTGCCGATCTGGGCGCAGGAGCCGACCGTGGCCCAGGTATCGACCATCGAGCCTTCGCCCACATAGGCGCCGATGTTGACGAAGCTGGGCATCAGCACGACGTTCTTGCCGATGAACGAGCCCGCGCGCGCCACCGCGCCGGGCACCACGCGGAAGCCGCCTTCGCGGAACTTGGCATCGTCATAGCCGTCGAACTTGCTGGCCACCTTGTCAAACGCGGGCGCGCCCGCCGCGCCGCCGGGCACCACGGCATTGTCGTTCAGGCGGAACGAGAGCAGCACGGCCTTCTTCAGCCACTGATTGACCACCCATTCGCCGTCGATCTTTTCCGCCACGCGCGCCGCGCCCGATTCCAGCAGGCCAAAGGCTTCCTCCACAGAGCTACGCACATCGGCGCTGGCGGGGGTCACGGTGTCGCGGGCTTCCCAGGCGGCCTCGATGGCGGTGGCAAGGTTGGTAAAGTCGGTCATGGTCTTGGCCTCTTTGCGAAGGGGGACGGCATTAAGCCTGTTTGACCACAGCGCCTATCGCCTGATGCGCCATAGAACAAGGGCGAAGGGGCATCGTTACGCGCTGTTTACTGGAAAGGATGCATGAAGGGGCGCGCAAGGGGATGGGAATATGAATCGCAATGGGGTGAACAGATCGTTGGCGCTGATCGGGCGTTTGCCGCTGACGGCGCTGGTGGGCGCGGGTCTGGCGGGGCTGGCGGCCTGCGGCGGGGGTGGGGGCGGATCGGTCAATTCCACGCCCAGCGGCACCAGCAGCGCCACGCCCACACCAACCGCAACCGCGACCGCAAGCCCCAGTCCGACCGCCACGGCGACCACCACGCCGACCGCGATCATCACCCCCACGCCCTCGGCCAGTTTCCAGACGGCGGAATATAACCGCTCGACCGGCCCGTCCCAGCACGGCGCGATCACCGCATGGGCGGCGGGCGCCAGCGGGCGGGGCATCACTATCGGCATTATCGATTCGGGGATCGACAATGCCAATCCGGAATTTGCCGGGCGGATATCCTCGGCCTCCACCGATCTGGCGGGCAGCCGGGGATTGAACAATCCCGACAGCGACCACGGCACGATTGCCGCGCTGGTGGCGGCGGGCGCGCGCAATGGCGTGGGCGTGATGGGCATGGCCTTTAACGCCACCATCGCGGCCATGCGGGTCGATACCGCGGGCAGTTGCGCCACCAGCAGTGGTTGCAGTTTCAACGACAACACCATTGCCCAGGGCATCACCGCCGCCATCGCCGCCGGTGCCAAGGTGATCAATCTGTCGCTGGGCGGATCGGTGCCCAATGCCAATGTCAACAACGCCATCGCCGCAGCCGCCAGCGCGGGGGTTGTGGTGGTGGTTTCGGCGGGCAATGATTCGAACGCGCAGGTCGATCCCTTTGCCTCGGGCGTGCGCGCGGCGGGCAATGGCAATGTCATCATCGCCGGCTCTGTCGGATCGACCAATGTCATTTCCAGCTTTTCAAACAAGGCCGGGACCGAGGCGGCATGGTATCTGACGGCGCTGGGCGAACAGATCTGTTGCCAGTATGAAAACGGCGTCATCAAGACCACGGTTTCGGGTGGGACGACCTATACCACGGTGTATAACGGCACGAGCTTTTCCGCGCCCCAGATTGCGGGCGCGGTGGCGCTGCTGCGGCAGGCTTTCCCCAATCTGACCGCGGCGCAGGCGGTCTCGATCCTGCTCAACACCGCCACCGACCTTGGCGCGACCGGGCAGGATACGACCTATGGGCGCGGCGGGCTGAACATTGCGGCGGCCTTCAATGCGCAAGGATCGACTTCGCTGGCGGGCACCGCAACGCAAATGGCGCTGGGCGGGACCAGTGCGGCGATGTCGCCCGCGATGGGCGATGCGGCGCAAGGGGCTTTGGTCGGCTCGGTGGTGCTCGATGCCTATGGGCGGGCGTTCGGGGTCAATCTGGCCAATGGGCTGCGCGGCGCATCGCTGATGCCCAAACTGGCCCCGGCGCTGGCCAACCAGAATCGCGGCTTTTCGCTGGGCGGCGGGGCGGTGGCGATGGCCTTTACGGTGGACGCCACGGCGCGCAATCTGGCTCTGCCATGGTCGGGCGCGCTGCGGCTTTCGCAGGAGGATGCCAGCGCGGCGCGCGTGCTGGCCGGGCGGGTGATTGCGCGGTTGAGGCCGGACCTGTCGATGGGCTTTGCCATGGCGCAAGGGGCCGATGGGCTGGTGGCCTCGCTCCAGGGGCAGGACCGGCCCGCCTTCATGGTGGCGGGCAATCCGCTGGAGGACACCGGCTTTTTCCGCAGCGGCGAGACCTCGCTGGCGATCCGGCGGGGCCTTGGTCAATTGGGATTGGGCCAATGGGGCCTGACGGTGATGGGCCAGCAAGGCTATGGCTGGACCGGCGCGCCGTGGCAGGCGCTGGGCGCATCAAGCCAGAACGAGAGCCGCGACATTGTGCAGCGCTTCGGCTTTGCGCTGGACCGGCGGCGCGGCGATGTCGAGGCCAGCCTCGGCGCAAGCTGGATGAGCGAGCAGCGCGGCGTTCTGGGCGCGCGTTTCAATCCGGCGCTGGGGGCGCATGGGGCCGATACGGTGTTTGTCGATGCCGCGCTCGGCTGGCGACCCTATCCCGATTTCCACTTCGGCGCGGCATGGCGCCAAGGCTTTACCCAGGTGCGCGGCTCGGGCTTTATCGGGGCGGGGTCGGGGCTGGTGTCCAACGGCTGGGTGGTTGATGGCTCGATCGCCAATTTCTTCAAGGTCGGGGATGTGCTGGCGCTGCGCGTCTCGCAACCTTTGCGAGTCGCCAGCGGAGGCATGAATTTTCACCTTCCGGTCGCCTATGACTATGACACTGGCGCGGTCTGGGGGATGCGGCGGCTGTCTTTGGCGCCTACGGGGCGCGAGGTGGATGCCGAGTTGGCCTGGCAGTTTCCGCTAAAGGGAGGCTCGGCGGGGCTGAACCTGTTCTGGCGGGGGAATCCGGGGCATTACGCCGCGTTGCCCGATGATCGGGGGGTGAGTTTGGGGTGGAAGAAGGGGTTTTAGGGTTTGTAGGAGGTGGGTGCCTCCGGCGGGTTAAGGGCGGGGGGCCTTAACAATCCCGATAATGGGGTGGTGTGTGGGGGCAAGGTTGCGCGCGCTTTAGGATTCGAAAGCCTGCGGCGCTTTTAGCGATGATCTTGCCGCGCCGCAGGCTTTCCAATCATCCGCCAAACGTAACTTTTCCGATCCCACACCCACCATTCATGGGATTGCAAAGGGACGAGTCCCTTTGCCCGCCGGAGGCAAAATCCCTAATTAAAACGAAGTCGGATTCTCAATCGCCGGATCCCCCTTATGCGCCGCCGCATAAGCCTCAGCCGCCTTCAAAACCCGCAGGAAATTCCCGCTGGCGATCTTTTTCAGATCCTCCTTGGTATATCCCTTGCGCGCCAGTTCGACGAAGAGCGCGGGGTAGGCCGAGGTGTCGGGCAGGCCTTGCAGCCCCACCGAGCCGCCATCGAAATCCGAGCCGAGCGCGATATGGTCGATGCCGATGCGCTGCTTGATATGGTCGATATGGGCGACGACATCGGCCAGCGTGGCGACGGGCTTGGGATTGGCCTTTTCCCAATCGGCCAGCGCGGCGGCGGCGATGTCGGGCCGGTCGGGGTGGAGCGCCTTTTGCTGCGCCATCACGCCTGCGCGGGCGGCGTTCCATGTGTACTGGCCGGGGCTGATATAGCCGGGGAAGAAGTTGACCGCGACCACGCCGCCATTGGCCTTCACGCGGTCGAGCACTTCGTCGGAGACGTTGCGCGGGTGGCCAGAAATCGCCTGCGCGTTGGAGTGGGAAAAGATCACCGGCGCGCCCGAAACCTCCAGCGCGTCCAGCATCGTCTTCTGGCTGACATGCGAGAGGTCCACCAGAATCCCCAGCCGGTTCATCTCGCGCACCACATCCTTGCCAAAGCCGGTGAGGCCATTGTGCTGGGGCGCATCGGTGCCGCTGTCGGCCCATGGGGTCGTTTTGAAATGCGTCAGCGTCATATAGCGCACGCCGATTTCATGAAGCGTGCGCAGCACGGCCAGTGAGCCGCCGATCGAATGGCCCCCTTCCGCGCCCAGCAGGCTGGCGACCTTGCCCGCCTTCCACGCCTTTTCGACGCAGGCGGCATCGGCGCAGAACTGCATCTCGGCCGGATTGGCCGCGATGATGCGTTTCATGACATCGACCTGTTCCAGCGTCGCCTGCACCGCCTGTTGGTCGTTCAGCGCCGCCGAGACATAGACCGACCAGAACACAGCCTGGAGATGGCCCTGCTTCATGCGGGTCAGATCGGTCTGCATCGGCACGATCTTGGGCTTACCCTCGGTATTCCACTTGTCATCGCCCGGTTCGCGGGTGGTGTCGTGGAAATCAAAGCCTTTCAGCACATCGTGGCGCCGGTCGCGCACTTGTTCGGGCACGTCTATATGGCCGTCCCACACCGGGGCCTCCTTCAGCGCGGCGGCGGCGATCTGTTCGGGCGTCTGGGCCGGGGCGGCAAGGAGGCTGGAGGTCGAAAGCAGGAAGGCAAGAGCGCCGGAAATCGCGTGTCGCATGAAAGCTCCGCAGCAGGAAGGATTTGGCGCGCACAAGAGGCCATCGCCCGCCCCCGCGCAAGGGGGGTAAAGCGCGTATCAACATCAGTGTCAGGAAAACTCAGGCGACTTCTGCACTTTCCGGCGTGGCCGTTTCGGGGCCATGCCCGCGCCGGGCGCTGGCGTAATCGGCAAACAGCGCCTCGAAATGGCCCTGCGTCGAGACCACCTTCACCTCGGGCGGAGCCTTGGGCAGGTTGCGCAGCAGGCGCAGCGTGGCTTGGGCCGCCGCCATGGCGCTGCCCGCGTGATAGGTGACGCCCGCGCCGCCGCGCGCATGGTCGGCCGCCCCGCCGCGGTCCGGCACGATCACCGGCACCCCGCTGGCCCGCGCCTCGGCGGCGGCCATACAGAAAGTCTCGGCCTCGCACCCATGGATCAGCGCATCGGCGCTGGCCAGAATGGTGGCGAACTTGGCGCGGTCCTTTTCGGGTTTCAGCAGTTTGATATGCGGATTGCCCGCCACCTGCTTCAAAATCCGCGTCTTTTGATTGCCCGCGCCCAGCAGCACCAGCCCGATCGGCATCGACTGGCTGGCCGCCGCCACCGCATCCACGATCATCGGCCAGCGCTTTTCCGGGCTGAGCCGCCCCACGCCGATCAGCAGTTTCGCACTTTCAGACAGGCCGCACATTTCCAGCAGGCGCCGCCGGAGGGTGGGGCTGCGCCGCTTGGGGCTGAACAATCCCGCCTCGATCCCCATCGGATGCAGCACCGTATGCGCCACGCCGCCTGCCGCCAGACGGTCGCGCAATTCGCCGCTGGCGCAAACCACGCGCTCGAACTGATGGCCCAATTCGCGCAGGTGCTTCCAGAAAGGTTCAAAGCTGCGGTCGATGGCCTCGCGGCTCATGATCGGTTCAAACCAGCGATAGGCATAGGCCGAAAGCGGATCGGCATGCATCACCAGCGCACGCGGCGCATCGCCGGGCCAGCGCGCCACCATGCTGGCGCTACGCCATGGCGAGGACACTTCAAGAAAATCGGGCGCCAGCGCGGTGATCGCGGCATGCAGCGCTTCCTCATCCTTGAAATACCAATATTTGCGGTCCAGCGGAAAGCGCGGCGCCGGGATCGTCACGATCCGCGCCATCGGCCCGCGCTCGATCACCTCATGCCGGTCGCCGGGGGCCAGGATGATGATTTCATGGCCCAGTTCCGGGCCAATGCGCATCTTCTGCTCGACATAGGTTTTTACCCCGCCGCCATGGGGCGTGTAAAAGGCGCAAACATCAACGATCCGCAACTGGCCCCTCCTGTCG